>JAFGWI010000013.1 GCA_016937215.1 Spirochaetales bacterium
GCCTCCGGCAGGTCGGGCTATCCGGCACTCCGCTGTCGCTCCGAAGGTTTTCTGCCGGAAATTATCCGGCAGAAAACGCTTTGGCATTCGATTTTTGAAAAAATCGAATGCCATGCCTTCTATCCCTAACGCGTTAATAGCCGAATTGCGATTTAGTTAAACAAGTATAAAATTTTTTAGCTGCCCTTTATAATGGTTTCAGACTAAAACAACTGTTTTCCCTTTTAATACTTAAATGAAAAATTTGTTTTATCCTATTGTCAGGAATTATTTGCGTACAAAACCCTAAGACCAAAAACGGCCTTTAAGCCTCAAAAAAACACAAAGTGATAGGCATTTTCATATGAATTCCCGCCAAAATGAGATATCTTCTATAATTAAGGACTGTTGAAGATTTTTATTTAGCCGATAATAAAAAAGTGACCTGTAAACAGTCAAGAAAGGCGGCTATGAAATTCCGATTAATTTCGATAATTCTAATTTTTTATAGCTTGGTTTTATTCGCAGAAGAAATCGAAGTGGAAGGCTATGATTACAAACTTGACTTGCCCGAAACCTGGGAGCTTCTTGACGCTGAAAACCTGGCCCAAATATCATTTACCGATATGGACCATGTGGCCATTTTTCAAGTGATAAGTTTTCCTGGTGATAGTTTTTTTACCAGCAAGGAAATCATGGAAAAGATCAAAAAGCAGTTAGCTGCCGATGGCGAAAGCTCCCGCTTTTTATTCAATGGCCAGGATTCTTTTTTCGCGGATTTCAGCTTCAAAGCCGGCACAAAACCGGCAAAGGGTCATTTTATTTTTATTAACGGCACAGACTATGATTACAGCTTAATGGCCTTTACACCTGCTGAATATTATGATGTGTATAAAGCCTCTTTACTTTCCGCCCTGGATTCTTTTTCCCTGAACCAGGAAGGCCTTTTATTACCCGGCCCGGTCAGCCAGTTCTTTTATCCCTTTCCAGGCCCAAACCCTGAACCTAAAAAAATCAGACTGGAAGGGCGCAAACTGGAATTAAAAATTGATCCAGACGCGGAAAAGGTGACCCAATGGGTTGCAGAACGCGAGGCAACCCTACTATCAGCCTATTCTGTAGGCAGTATGGATGCCTGGGAACGCTTCTACCGAATTCTTTACCGTGACAGTTACAGCCGGTTGGACGATATTGCATCTGCTGTCATTGGATTTTACCGGGAACAAAAACTTGACGACATTTCTATTGCTCTTAAGATCATGGAGTGGCTTCAGAGTTTTGAATACAGCCGAAGCAATAGTGTAAGCGATTTTTTAATGCCCCTTACAGCTTGCTCAGAGATGACCGGCGACTGCGATTCACGGGCCCTTATTTTCCTAATATTCCTTGATCATCTGAATATCGACGCTGTGCTTCTGGTTTCACCGGTTTTCAAACATTCAGCTGTGGGAATAAACCAGAAAGCCCTCAAACAGCAAGGCGCTTTAATCCCCTATAAAGGCGAAAAATATCTGTACGCGGAATTGACGGCAAAAGTCAAAATCGGTCAGATTGCCAAGGATGTATCGCGTTTGGATGCCTGGACAGCCTTTGAAGTGAGTTATTGATAAAAAGTAGATTGAATAGCTGATCAGGTTTTTAAACTTGCCCCAGCTTTGTAAAAATATACTTTATTGTCGGCCCAAACAGCTATTATTATATATTTAAGGCTCTTGCGAATCTGAGTTTTTACAAGAATCATTAAAATTACCCAAATTTTAAAAACACAAAAAGCAACAAGCAAGTGGAAAGTCCTAAACAATATTCTCCATTTCGTCTTGTTCAAAGCCTCGCCTTAAGGCTTGTTTATTCAATTCCACAAGTCGCGGTTTAGTGGAAAATTTCTTTTCCAAAAGCAAATCCGCCTGCTGAAGCTGAAAATAGGGATAGACCTTAATCATATGACCCAACATGGCCACATTCACCATCCGCGGGTCGCCCAAACTGTCTGCCGCGTTGGAGGCATCAACTCCTATAAGCTGAATTTTTTTTCTGCGCACATAGGGCATTATTTCCGACAGATCGTTGATAATGGAATTATTGTAAAAAATAAGCCCCTCTTCCTTTACGTTTGAATGAAATTTCACCAGACTGGGGTGGTTAAATGCCACAAGAATATCAATTTCCTGAACAACCGGGCTGGCAATTTCCTCGGGACTGAGGATAACCGAGCAGTTGGCTGTTCCGCCGCGCATTTCCGGCCCATAAGAAGGAATCCAGGTGGAATGGTAGTGATTTACAATAGCCAGTTCGCATAAAAACGCGCCCAATGATAAAACGCCCTGCCCGCCAAAACCAGCTATCTTGAATTTGGTTTCACGCCTGATAGTTTTTAAAGTGGTTTCGCCGCCATTGTCTTTCCGGGTTTTGAACTCGGGTAGTGCAAGTAATTCCACAATCTCGGCGATTTCTTTACGTGGCTTTGGATGAGGCACTGGAGCCGCTTGGTCAAGAATGTCCTTAAAAACCTCACGCTTGTAATAGGGCAGCATGTTTTTTTCCATCCATTCCTGGGCATCCTCAGGCTTAACCTTCCAGTTAGTTGGACACTGGCTTAGGATTTCTATGAAACTAAAGCCCTTTTTGTCCTTCTGGGCATTGAGCGCTTTACGAATCAACTTCCGTGTCTGCATAATGTTTTTTATGTCATGAACAGAAGTGCGTGCCACCAATACCGGGGCGTCCAAGGTCGCGATGATCTCGCTCATCCGTAAAGGATAGCCCTCTTCTGCTTCGTCGCGGCCAAAGGGCGAAGTAGCGGTTTTCTGGTTCAAAAGGGAAGTCGGCGCCATCTGGCCCCCTGTCATGCCATAAATCGCGTTATTCACAAAAATCACAGTGATGTTTTCACCCCGGTTTGCCGCATGAAGTATCTCCGCTGTGCCAATGGCTGCCAGATCACCATCACCCTGATAACAGATTACATAGGAATCAGGATGGGAACGTTTAACAGCTGTGGCCACAGCAGGCGCCCGGCCGTGGGCTGCTTCTACGTTGCCTGTTTTAAAATAATAGTAAGCGAAAACACTGCAGCCGACAGGGCTGACAAAGGTGGTTTTTTCTGTCATTCCCAAATCAGTTATGGCTTCAGCGATGAGCTTATGAATTATTCCATGGCCGCAGCCGGCGCAATAGGTGGTGCTTTTCTTTTCATCACCTGGTTTTCTAAAAAAAACATCATAAAATGCTTCAGATTTTTTTAAAATTTTATTTCCCATTCTACTTCATCCCCTTTTAAGGCTCAAAAAAACTTTAAAAACAGGTTCTAAAGTCAAAGCCTAAACATGATCCAGGACAAAACACTCCTGTTGCTGTAATGACAAAAAAACATAACCCCTGACCGGCATTCATTTTCCAATCAAGGCATGTCTTCTCAGGAATTAGTTATTTCTTTTAACAAATCCTGATCCTCGATAAGGTTTCCACCCATTCGATTGATTAATGATATTTCAAGAGAAGAATTATCAAGAGCAGCCTTTACGTCCCAAAATAACTGCCCATTACTCATTTCCGCTACAATGACTTTTCTCAAGGCCTTGTAATTTCTAATTTCTTCGAATGCCTTGGACGGAAAAGGCCATAAAGTTATAGGCCTGATAAGACCTGCTTTAATCCCCTGCTTTCTCACCTGGTTCACCAAAGCCTTTAATTGTCGGGAGACAATACCATAGCCAACCAAAATGATTTCCGCGTCATCAGCCCGGTATGATTCAAAAAGCTGTTCATTGGCCATTATCTGTCGGTGTTTTCTATCAAGTCGGAGATTAACCTCCTCAAGCTGATCGTGGTCCAGAAAAATGGAAGTGTGGAGATTATATTCAGCGCGTTTGTCGCCGGTCAGGGCCCATTCCTTTTCAGGAATATTCTTTACCGGATCAGGAAGAGTAACTGGTTCCATCATTTGACCAATAACACCGTCAGCCGCGATAATGACAGGAATACGATAATTGTCAGCTAATTCAAAACCGATAATGGCAAAATCGAGCATTTCCTGTACTGAATTAGGCGCGAGTACCAGCGTATTATAATTACCATGGCCGCCTCCCTTGGTTAGCTGATAGTAATCAGACTGCTCAGGGCCAATGTTTCCCAGGCCTGGACCAGCCCGCATAATATCAACAATCAGACAAGGAAGTTCGCAAGCCGCGATATAGGACAAGCCTTCGCACATTAAACTAATTCCCGGCCCTGACGAAGCGGTCATAGTGCGTTCGCCAGCCGCAGCCGCTCCATAAACCATGTTTATGGCAGCCACTTCGCTTTCCGCCTGTAAAAAGGTACGGGACAACTGAGGGAAATAGTTAGCTGCCGCGTGAGTAATTTCACTGGCTGGAGTAATCGGATATCCATAATAGGATTGGCATCCAGCCAGCAAAGACCCCATAACCACAGCCTCATTACCTTTTAAAAAACTTTTCATATATTTTATTACCCTTTATTTTTCAGGAATATACTTCAATAGCGTCCAGTTCCGGACATGAATAAAAACAAAAGCCGCACCCTGTGCACCCCTCGCCCGCGTACTCAGCATAATTGAAACCTCTGTTATTTATATCCGATGATAGGGACAGAACAGATTTCGGGCATGCTTTGATGCAAAAGGAGCAGCCCTTACAAAGCTCTTTCTTTATCACTACATGACTCATAGAACTTGTTTCCTTCCAGCAATTTTAAATTAAAACATTTTCTCTAAAGCTAATGCTATATTGATGTTTTAAAATGCTATAACCTTATTTAAAGGTCAAATCGCCACCGCAATGTTAAAAACGCAAATTTAATTCCTTACATTTGTAATCAAATGCAGACTTGCAGTTTTCCCTCTTTATTTGATTGCATAAATTTAACGGAAAACACACTGAATGTCAAACCCAGTAAGAGGGAAAAAAATATTGAGAATTTTACATTTTTCTGGCTTTTTTGACAAATTCTTGCAACCTTTTTCATCATTTTCTGTCTATAAGAATGATGGTATCATGCATCAACAGCCAGTTCAAAAAAGGGCCTTTTTCTTCGCTCATTTCTAAATTATACAGGTTTTAAAGCCACTTGATGCTTAAAATTAAGCCCCTTGGTCTCTTAAGCCAGAGAAAATATAATTTCAACAACTCGGCCTTACACACAGATTATCATTTTTTTTATTCAACATAAGACTTGTATCAAAGATTGAAAAAAGGCTAAAAGCGATAAAAAATTCAAAGCAACCTTGGCTGTCATGAGGCTTTAGCTTTAAAGCATGAAAAATTTTTAAGCCCGGTCAAGAGAGTCTATTCATTAGCAAAAGCACGGCAAAAGCAACCAGCATCGCCAATAATGTTGACAACAAGGTTCCGATAAGCACATATTCGGCAAAATCCTTATCATCCATTTTCTTAAAACGGATAATCCCCTTAGCCGCGAGAATAAAACCAATGGCGCCAATTTGCAGATTTATCACCAGAATAAAAATCAAAAGCCGTTCCAATACACCAATAATCCAGCCGCGGCGGATAGCCATAAAATCGGTTTGATTTGCCTCCGATCTGGGCAGGATTTTTAGCGCGGAAATCGTATAAACAATGATCTGATTAATTTCGTTAACCAGAAAAAGAGCACCCCACAAAACCACAAGGCCATGATAAATTAGTTCTTTTGCCTGGAGTATTGGCCAACAGGAAACAAGTGATTTGATAAGGCCTTCATTTATTTGGAAAAAAACATTATAAACCGTAGTTAACAACCACAAACCCAGAGCAAAACAAAGCAGACTGATAAATCGCATTAAAAACCGGTTTGAACCTTTAACAAAGCCGTCAATAACAAAAGTGAGTAACTGGAAAAACACAAGCAGCACAACCAAAGCGAGCAGCATCCAGTGAGGCTGAAAAAGGAATACCACCAACAGGGACAGAATCGTTTGTATCATGAAATTTTTTAAAGATTGTGACTTGATTGTATTAGCGCTGAAAAGCCGTATTATCATGAGAAAATTCAAAACCAGAAAAAACGAAAAATTCATAGGGATTTCCATAAGCTTTTAATTTCTGCAATAGCAGATAATTGATAATTCAGGATCTCCTGAATGTGATTGGCTTTTATATTGCGATAAACACCCCGAATTGTCATGTCCAAATTTCTGGCTATGCTTTCTATTTTATGTTCCGCCATCAGAAAATTCAAAATTCGAATAGAATTTTCTTTCCAATTGCGCGTAAATGAAAACACCAGATCCAAACCACTATTAATAAAGCTAAGGTCTCTATCGCTATTAGAAAAAAAACGAAGCAGAGAATGCTTTTCCTTTTTTAGCTCAATGATCAATGCCCGGGCCCGATGAAAACAAGGACCATCCATTCCAATGGTTTGTGTTGTGTTTATCGCTGTGCTTAAACCGCCAAATGCACAGGCAAAACGGCAATGTTCCGGGTAAATAATTTCACGAATGGCCCAAAAATCACGAAAAAGAGAATCGGGCCGATTATAAAGTGCCTGAAACTCATCACCCAGGGTTATGGTAAAGGGGGCTATTAAATTTTCCCTTGATTGCTCACTTTGTTGTGTCAGTAAATCGAGCAATTCCTTTTGAAAAAACAAGCGATTGCTTATTGCCTTGGAACTTACCAGATCCGCGATCAAAGCCAAATACAACATCACTCTTACTATAAAACAATTTCCTGTTTACATCAAGCACGAACATTTTATGTTCAAAGTAGTAAAATTGAACATAAAATGTTCAAACATGTATTAATGAACACAATGTGTTCTTAAAAATCAATTTATCCTCTATTCCACATATTGATGAGAACACTGAAAATTGTGTATACTCAATTGGCAGCAAAATGAATACAAAGCAATTTATTATTAGCATTCATAATGGAAAAACCATTAATAAATGGGGTGCATATAGCAGGTCCGCTAAAAAACCACAAAAGGATACAAATTGAAGCAAATCATTTTGGTCCGCCATGCCAAGGCCGATGATAAAAAAAAATCGGAACAGGATATTCAGCGGGGCTTGCAGAACAAAGGTCGTTTTCAAGCAAAAGACCTGGCCAAAAAGCTGGCTCGTCGTGTTAAAAAACCCCAAATTTTCATCTCTAGCCCCGCGAAGCGCGCTTTGGAAACAGCACACATATTTGAAAAGCATTGGCAGAGCCCTTCGAATGCAATCAAAATTGTTGATGAACTTTATCATCATTCAGGTGAAACTGCTTATTTTGATATTCTTAAATCACTTTCCGAAAGTATCTCCAGCGCGATTATCTTTGGTCACGATCCTGCCATTACAGGTGTTGCCGTTAATCTATGCTCCACTTTTTCAAAGCGCTTACCCACCAATGGAATATTGGTTTTAGGTTTTAATGTATCAGAATGGAAAAACATTGAGCCGCAAAGCGGAAAAATTATTTATTATAATTTTCCCAGGGAAAAAAGAAAAAATCCACAGGAAGCCCAAAGTCACATTTATCATGATATTTATAACAAATTAAGCGAAGCTCTTGGTCATATTGATGAATCGGAATTTCGCAATAAAGAAAAATTTATAAAAAAATGGAGTTTCCAAATAACCACAAATATTGCTAAAATAATTCAGAAAAATAAATCAACGCTCCATTAAAAGAAGGTAATTGTGACAGTGATAAAACACAGAAAAAGTCTGGATTATTACAGACCAAAGGAAACAAGCTGGCTTGCCTTTAATCAAAGATTACTTCAGGAAGCAGAGGACGCCTCGGTTCCGCTCATTGAACGGCTCAGGTTTTTGGGGATTTTTTCATCCAACCTTGATGAATTCTACCGAGTTCGAGTCGCCACTCTTAGCCGCTTGAGCAAAATCGGTAAAAGGGCCGTGAGAATACTGGGGTATGATCCAAAAAAAGTACTTCAACAGGTGAACAAAACCGTTATCATGCAGCAAAAACAATTTGATTGCATTTACGATTCAATAAAAAAGGAACTTGATAATGAACATGTTCATATTATTTCAGAAATGGATCTTACTGAAGAACAAGGCCATTTTGTTCATTCCTATTTTCAAAAAAAAATACGGCCCAAGCTGATTCCCATCATGATAGACCAGATCAATGAATTTCCCGACCTCAGAGACCAATTTATCTATCTGGCCGTTGTTTTACATAAAGAAACACCGGGTTCTTTAACAAAAGATAAAGCCAAATACGCGTTAATCGAAGTTCCCACTGACCAAATATCTCGCTTTCTTGTTTTACCCAGCCATGACCAGGAAAATTATATCATGCTGATTGACGATGTTATTCGTTTTGGTTTGAAGGATATTTTCGCAATGTTCGACTATTCAGGTTTTGATGCCTACACAATCAAAGTAACGCGAGATGCTGAACTGGATATTATTGAAGACGATTTGAGTCAAAGCGAAATCAAAAAAGTCAGCAAAAGCCTGAAGCAAAGAAAAGAAGGGGATCCTGTACGTCTGATTTACGACCAAAGCATTCCCGAGGAATTTCTCCAATTCATCAGAAAAAATCTTCAGTTATCTTCCTTTGACACAACGATCTCAGGCTCACGCTACCATAATTTCAAGGATTTCATCTCGTTCCCCGTGCTTGGTAAAACAAAGCTTGTTTATCCGCCTTTAAAATTTCTTTCCCACAGGGATATTAAAAGAAACAGTATAATACTGAAAACCATTGCGCAAAAAGATATTCTTTTGCATTTTCCTTTTCAATCATTCCATTATTTTATTGATCTTTTACGTGAGGCATCCATTGACCCGGATGTGACCTCCATAAAATTAACAATTTATCGCGCGGCAAAAAACTCAAGCGTTATTAATGCCTTAATCAATGCGGTTAAAAACGGCAAACAGGTAGTAGTTGTAATAGAACTGCGGGCCAGATTCGATGAAGCTGCCAATATAAAATGGGCCAACTTGATGCAGGAAGAAGGCGTAAAGGTCATCTATGGCGTGCAAGGGCTAAAAGTACACGCGAAGCTGTGCTTAATTACCAGAAAAGAAAACAAACTGGTGGAATATTGCTGCATCGGGACAGGCAATTTTAACGAAGCAACTGCCAAAATTTACGGCGACATAACCTTGATGACTGCTGATAAACGAATCACAAAAGAAGTCAGCCGTATTTTTGATTTTTTTGAAGCCAATTATGATATATCCCAATTCAAACACTTGATTGTTTCGCCTTTCAATATGCGGAAAAAAATCATTAAATTCATTCAAAAAGAAACAAGAAACGCGGCCCAGGGCAAAGCCGCTTCAATCGTTATCAAGCTGAACAACCTTGTGGATTCGGAAATCATTCAACACCTTTACGAAGCCAGCCGGGCCGGCGTTTCGGTACGCTTGATGATTCGGGGAATGTTTTCATTAATCCCCGGAATTGAAGACATGAGCGAAAATATCAAGGCAAAAACCATTATTGACAAATTTCTGGAACATACCCGAATTCTGTATTTTTATGATGAAGGCAATCACAGGATATTTATTTCGTCAGCAGACTGGATGCGGCGAAACATGGACAGACGAGTTGAAGTGTGTTGTCCTATCTATGATGAAAATCTCAAGAAAGAACTGCTCGAATATCTTGAAATGCAATGGGCCGACAATGTAAAATCACGGCACCTGGATAAAGATTTAAGCAACGAGTATGCCGCCAACGACAAGCCCAAATCTCATTTTCAGGAGGATTTTTATGCCTATCTTAAGGAAAAACATGGAATCAGTGATATGATCTGATCATCACAGAATGAAAAAACCTATTTGTTTAGCAAACAGGTGCGGCCGTGTTAAAAGCGTTAGGGATAGGAGGCATGGCTGACAATTTTTTCAAAAATTGTCAGCCAAAGCGTTTTTTACCGGATTTTTTCCGGTAAAAAACC
>JAFGWI010000014.1 GCA_016937215.1 Spirochaetales bacterium
CAGGCTTTCCATAACTCCGCTTCGCTTCGAAATCCTTGGGATGCATATGCGAGCAATAAATGCGTAGCATTTATGACCAGCATGGCGTGAAAAAAGCGCGTCTGCGGGTTTTAGCAAGTCATTTTTGAAAAAATAACTTGCTATTATTACAATCCTTAACGCTGAAAATAGTGATTCCTGTTTAAGCTAAACAAATACAAAAAATTGTATTTGTTAGCTCATGAATTTTGGACGTTGCCTGCTTTCATTCCATTCCAGCAGGCCGGGCTTTCCGCCCTCTACCCATAAATGCTTCGCGTTTATGGCTCGGTGAAGTGAAGGCTCATTGGCATTCACTATTAGCGTGAATGCTCATTGGCATTCATTATTAATCTGCATTCTAACTCCGGCTTTCTCCTCCTAAAGTTATTGGGCGGAAAAAATCCGCTCAAAAACGCTTTGCTTTGTCATTTCTGAAAAAATGACAAAGCACGGCTCCAATCCCCAACAAGGCCATCAGGGGCATCAGGTTTTACTAAACACATACATTCTTACCACAGAAAGCCCTAATAAACCATAAATCGGGAAATTCAATAAAAAAGGACTTTGAATTTCATATGGAATTTATTTGATTTCCATTTTTTGTGAACTTTGTTTGTACACCAGTAGCCATTATGTGATATAATAATCCTAGCTAAATATGCTAAAAATAATTGAAAAAGAAGAAAAAAACCGTAATAAAAAGATAATTCTTAATAGAACGGTTTTTGGGAGGAATGAAAAGATGAATGTAAAAAAAATTACAGCATTAATCGCCCTCGTTCTGCTCTGTTCAACCGGGTTTTTAACAGCTCAATCGATCTGTGACAACTCAACAGGACAGCAAGGCGGTTACACCTATGAGTACTGGAAAGACCAAGGTTCCGGTTGTATGGAATTAGGCTCAGGCGGTACTTTTAGTATTAACTGGAACAATATCAACAACCTTCTTGCCAGAAAAGGTGTTCGACCAGGTTCGAAAGACAATGTTGTTACCTATGCCGCGGACTATCGGCCAAACGGGAATTCCTATTTATGTGTTTATGGGTGGACTAGAAACCCGCTCGTTGAATATTATATTGTAGAAAGCTATGGAACCTGGAAACCACCAGGAGCAAGCCCAATGGGTACCTTTTCATCAGATGGCGGAACCTATGAAATTTTCAGAACACAGCGTGTTAATCAGCCCTCTATTGACGGAAATACTACATTCTATCAATACTGGAGTGTTCGTACACAAAAAATCACAAGCGGAACCATTACAGTAGGCAACCATTTTAACGCATGGGCCCAAAAAGGCATGAACATGGGCAGTATGTATGAAGTTTCCTTCTGTGTTGAAGGCTACCAGAGCAGCGGAACAGCCAATGTTACCAAAATGGAAATTACAACTGGCGGAAGCAATACTCCTGTGCCCGAAAACACTCCAACCCCAGTAGTTACAAATCCGCCTACACCAACTCCTGAACTAGGCCCTGATGCCATTGTTGTTAGAGCTGTCGGGACTCAAGGCGGTGAAAATCTTGATATTAAAGTCGGCGGGGCCACAGTTGCCAGTTTTACACTGACCACAACCATGGAAGATTATGTTACAAGCGGCACAGGTAATGTGGAAGTCCATTATACAAACGATGATAATGTTGACAATGGAATGGATGTTCAACTCGACTATATCATCTACCATGGCACCACCATGCAGGCCGAAGATCAGACAGTAAACACTGCTGTTTGGCAGGATAGTTCATGTGGCGGTTCTCTTTCTGAAATGATGCATTGCAGTGGTTACATTGCTTTCCCCACAGGCACAGAAGAAACACCTGTCCCAACGGAAACACCGACACCAACTCCTCCAGTAACAGCAGAAGCCAAACTGGCCATTTCTCCTGCAAGCAAAACAGTTAATTTGAACAGCAACTTTACATTAACCGTTGCTCTTTCTTCTAACTCCAAAGCTATCGCGTCTTACGGAATCGATGTAAATTACGATTCAAGCCTGCTTGCAGCTGATACTTCTACTGATGCCGACGCAGCCGCAGCCGGAACCGATGGTTATATAGCAGCAGCCAATGCATCAACTCCTGGAAAAATTTCCATTACTGGTTTTGATGTTAACGGCAAGGGTCCTGGCACAAATCTTAATTTCTTAACCATCTACCTCAAGTCACGCGCGCAAAAAGGCACTGCATCAGTTTCAATTGGTATTAATATGATAACTGATCCTTCCACAGCTGATGTGGCCACAGCCACTGAAAGCGGGACTGTTGTAATCACCGATGGCAGCAATCCAGGCTGCGAATTATTAGGTGATGGTAACAATGATGGTGCTGTCAACATCGTGGATGCCTTACTGGCTGCTCAACTCTATGTTGATCCATCTACCAGTGTTGCCGCTCCTGATTGTCTTGATGTAGACTGTTCAGGCACAGTAACTATTGTTGACGCCTTACTGATTGCTCAAAAATATGTTGGTTCAATTAGCAGCTTTGATTGCTAATCACTAAAACTTAAATAATTACAGCGGCAGGGAATTTTCCTTGCCGCTTTTTTTTGCTTCATTATTTACCGCCTTTGTGACTTGAGACGTGAATAGACGATAAAATGTCCATAAATCAGAGATCCTAAAAAAAGCGAGCTTGATCATTTGTTATGACCAAGCTCGCTTTACATGCATTCTTGTTATTATTATAGAAAAAGTGATTTCAAAATTGATGACATTAGTAATTAGCAGACATCTATAAAAAAATGACTTATCCACAATTTGCATCGTTCTATCAAGACTGAAGTTTTGATAGAGCCTCAGAATTTCAAGAATAGTCAAAACTCAGGAATCAAGTCCATAAAAACGCTTAACATCAAAGCCGAGGTAACTCTCTGTTTCATCACAAAGCGGTAAAATTTCAACCATACACAAATGATTGCTCTCAAGAGATAGTT
Source organism: Spirochaetales bacterium (assembly GCA_016937215.1). Classification (GTDB taxonomy): domain Bacteria; phylum Spirochaetota; class Spirochaetia; order SZUA-6; family JAFGRV01; genus JAFGWI01. The sequence goes on from JAFGWI010000014.1 coordinate 2,953, forward strand.
GAAGATGATATTGGCCATCCTCATCGATGAGTTTAAAATCATTTTGCCTTGGCCTGGAGGAAGCCTTAAGGATTTCAACCTGTTCACTGGTCAAACTTCGGGGTTTCCCCATGTTTGACCAGGTCTGCACAGGGTTGCCATAATTTCGACCAATCTCCTGCTTCACCACCCAGGCATCAAACCCAAGTGAGGGCAAGGCCAGACTATAATTCCTGATTTCGGCCTCTTTATCCGAGTCAAGATTCTGATCCTGATAATTCCAGGCAATTATAATGTATTTGCCTGGATTTTTCGTGACCACCATATTTTCATCGCGATACAAGAGTTCTTTACCAGCTTTAGAAAAAAATTCAAAGGCATAAAAGGTCGGCTTTTTTATTCCCTCAAAAGCAAGCATTCCAAAACCACCATGAAACGGGGCCAAAGGAATGTTCATTTCCTCAAAAACATCACTAAAGGTCCAGTAAGAATAGGAATCAGCATAATCCCCAGCCTCACTTAATATACGCGCTATAAATGGCCCATGAGACAAACTGTCATGAATAGGACAAAGCGGAACATAGGAACTGTTAAATTCAGTAATGTGCAATGGCAAATTTGATATTTCCGGATAAGCCTTCATGATGGCGCGGGTTTCCTGAAGCTCTTCTATCATTACAGCGGGGTTTTTAATGCTATGATATATATAATGACCCTGATAATCGGGCGGCTCGGCAGTATAGCAATGACGGGTGATAAAATCCAGAGGAGATTTGGAGTTAATACAATGCTCGAAAAAACCACGGAGCCATTTTTCGGTTTCCACACCACAAATAGAGGGGCCTCCTACCTTCAATGCCTTGTCCACTTCCTTTATGGCTTTAGCCGAATAATCGTAGAGTTTAAAATAATCTTCCATAGAACCAGCCCAAAAGCCTATATTCGGTTCATTCCATACTTCGATAGGCCAGGTAATCACCTCTTCCCGGCCATAACGTTGAATCAAATGCTCCAGGGTCTTTTTTACAAGCTCCGCCCATTTTTCATAGGATTTTGGAGGCGTTACATTCCCTTTCCACCAAAAAACGCTTTGATCGCCAGATTTTAATTTTTCCGGCATAAACCCCAGTTCAATAAAGGGCCTTATGCCCAGGGATAAATAAGAATCAAAAATTTTATCCAGATAAGTAAAATTATAGGTGCTATGGATTTTTCCATTCCAATCAAACTCTCTGTAAATACCCACATCATCACAAAACAAACCGTGGCCTCTTATATATTGAAAGCCAATGGATTTTTGAACAATTTCAAGATGCTCAAGATACTCTTTGCGCATGGCCAGGGACATTTTACCCGTACCGACACAAGTTTTAACATGATTATTAAAACTCTTACCTTTTGAAGGAATTTCAAGTTTTTTCAACATCAATCGTCTCCTGTAAAAATCAATTCAGCCAGGACTAATTGCAAAAATCCTGATATTTGCAATTAATAGGCAGCTGTAAAATATTAACTTTTTGTATTTGTTTAGCTGCTTTAATTTTCTGCTTCTAATGCGTTAGGGATAGGAGGCATGGCTGACAATTTTTTCAAAAATTGTCAGCCAAAGCGTTTTTTACCGGATTTTTTCCGGTAAAAAACC
>JAFGWI010000135.1 GCA_016937215.1 Spirochaetales bacterium
ATTAATAACTTATTATCGTGTAATTAGATAACTTATCCGCAATTTTCATAATCCTTGCAAAACCTCAGTTTTGCAAGAGCCTCAGCAGGTTATTTTTTCAAAAATAACTTGCTAAAACCCAGAGGCGCACTTTTTTCGCGCCGCGCTGGTCATAAATGCTACGCATTTATTGCTCGCGAATGCAACCAAAGGATTTCGAAGCGAAGTGGAGTGAAGGATCTCGCCTGGAATAGGACAAGTTGCTTTGCTTACAAAGGCTTTACCTAAATTCACTGCGGAATGTGGGATAGATGGTAAAAAAACAAAAACTGTGGATAAATCTTCGAAATATTGATAAACTGTGGCGATGCGTCTCGACCGCCTTCTTTCTCTTTATGTCATGTTATTGAACCGCAAAAAAATAAGTGCCCTTGATCTGGCCCGTGAATTCCAGGTTTCGGTCCGCACCATTTACAGGGACATGGGTGCCCTGGAAACAGCCGGGCTGCCTGTGACCTCCTACCCCGGGCCTCAAGGGGGCTTTGGTTTTATTGAAGGCTATCATATTGACCGCCAGGTTTTGAGTTTTCAGGATATTTTGGCCATTCTTTCGGCCTTAAAGGTCATGGGCAGTACTTTGGCTAACAAGGAAATTTACCAGGTGCTGGAAAAAGTAAAAACCCTGGTGCCTTTCGAAAAAACGCCGGGGATTGATGGGTGGAGCAAACGCTTTGGGGTGGATATGCTGCCCTGGGGCCGGGAAAGTGATTTCAAATCAAGGCTCAATCTAATACAAACCGCCTTGTTTGAAAACCGCCAGCTTGAAATAGTATACCTGAACGGCCAGGGCGAGGAAAACCGCCGGGTGATTGATATTTACCACCTTCATTTCAAAGCCTATTCCTGGTACATCATGGCTTATTGCCATTTGCGAAAGGACATACGCTATTTCAAACTTTCGCGTATCAAGGAAGTGAAGCCTTTGGACAGTTATTTTGAATATAACGAGAAACTGGCAAGCAAGCAGGAAAATGACTCCGGCGAGTCCAGCTTCATTCCTTTAAAACTGCATTTTTCTTCTATAGTAAAGGCCCGGGTTTATGACTGCTTTCCCATAAAGGATATTCATGAACAAGATGACGCTTCGGTGATTGTTGAAACCCTGGGAGATATGTCTGAAAGCTCCTTAAGTTTTTTTCTCGGCTTTGGAGAGCAGCTTGAAGTGCTGGAACCTGAGGAGTTAAAAGAAAAAATGGCTGAAAAGGTCCAGAAGCTTATAGCCCTTTACGCAAAATCAGCTGTCAGCGATTAACTCCAAGCTCCTATATCTGACCAAGCTTTGTTTCCGGGTCTGCCGGAAAAGTAAAAAATTACTAATTTAATGAAAAAAGTGGGTTAATCATGACATAGGGTTGTCACAAGCCTGTGTTAAAGTGGCGTCAGATAAAAAACAAGCGGTTTTTGAGCCGCGATTTTGGAGGTAAAGATGATTTATTGTTTATCCTGCGGAATGCCTGTTGAAAAAGGCGAATATTGTCAATACTGCGCCGATGACCAGGGAAAGCTGCATCCCAGGGGGATGGTGCAACAGGGCATAGCACAATGGCTTGAGGGCATTACACCCGATGTAAAAGCTGATTACATGAAGCGCGCCGAGTATTATATGATGGCCATGCCAGCCTGGAACAGGTAACAGGGGCTTCGGGCTGTTTGCGATACATTGCCGCAGCCCGGAAATCCTTTTATTAAAAATTAAAAGCTCATAAAAATCAAAGACCAAGAAAACCAGAAAAAAGCTATATGTTCAGCTAATGAATTTTGGGCGTTGCCTGCTTTCATTCCATTCCAGCAGGCCAGGCTTTTAGCTTGCATAGACATAGTGAATCCCGATGAGGATTCACGCCACCGAGCAGCAAATCGAAGATTTGTGACCAGGCCAGCCACTTCGCTGTTGCTTCGAAGGTTTTTCTCTGGAAATTATCCAGAGAAAAACGCTTTGGTGTACTATTTTTGAAAAAATGGTACACCATGACTCCAATCCCTAACGCTTTTAACACAGCCGTAGCTGTTTGCTGAACACATAGAAAAAACGAGATCCTTTGCCGTTCCTTCTCAGGACGACATAGTTCCGCCTGACCCGCCGTCATTCTGAACGCAGCGAAGCGGAGTGAAGAATCTGGATTGATATGAAGCGAGTGTTTTAGCAAAGCAAGCCTTTAAACATAACGAGATCCTTCGTCGTTCATGCTCAGAATGCACTAGCTGTATTATCATTTTTTCCTAATATAATCCACATTTTTATTATGTAGATTTAGACCAATCATGATTCAGGAGAATTGGGATGAATTACTTTAATGAATCAGCGGATTTTAGAAATCCTGTAAAAATCATTTTTAAAAAACTCAGAGGGATTTCACCCCTTGGCCGTTTGTTTATAAAAATAACACTTTTGTTATTTGGATCCTTTATCAGGATCAAAAACCCGGAGAAAATGCCCCTTGTACGGCAGAATCCAGTGATTTTTGCCTTCAATCATAGCAATTCATTTGAAACCATTCTCCTGGCAGCAACCCTTATTTATCTACGAAACGGCCGAGTCATCAGTTTCATGATAGACTGGATGTTCGGGAAAATCCCTTTCCTGGGTCTGGTTTTTCGCCAAATCAATCCTGTCTACGTTTTTTCCAAAAAAGCCCGGTGGAGGTGGCTGGAAAAACGCAAAAACAAAGAACACCATGATCCTGTTAAAGAATCACTCCAGAGGCTTGGAGAAAACGTCAGTTTGGGTATTTATCCCGAAGGCTGCCGAAATAAAAATGCTTTTCGCCTAAAACGCGGCAAACCTGGCTTGGGACAAATTGTTACACATTCCTGTGTTAAAATATTGCCAATCGGAATTGATTACGTTCAAAGGCGAACAAGAAACCGAATCCCATCTATCGGCAGAATGGAATTGATCATCGGAGATACCATCGATTTCACTGAATTACTCACAATCAATCTTTGCGGCAGCCATAACCATCACCCGGATAATCCATTTTTGGCATCGTCAATCACTCATCAGGTTATGAAAGAGTTATCCCTCTTGTGCGGGAAAAAATATCTACACAACCCCAGAATTGCAGCAAGTGCTGATAAAACCTTAAAAAAAGGAGCTTAAAATGAGCATGGAAAAAAAAATAACAAGTGTTAAAGTATTGACACCTGAAGAACGGGATGAATGCATTGCCGTTCTTGATGAAGTGTATTTAAAGGAAAAAAACTGGATTAATTCTTCTGAACAAGTCATCCCAAAGGACCTTGAACATAACACGAAACAATCCTGGTTTTTAGTAAAAGTAAACCACGAACCCGCTGGCGTTTTGAGACTGGAATACGATCCTTGCCTGAATTTTCCGCCGGAATTAAAAGTAACCCTTAAAGACCACATTGATGTTGAAGAGCTTAAAAAAAGCGGACGTTTTGTGGATATTGGGCGTTTCGCCATTCTCCCCAAATATCGCCGGAACATCATGGTCGCTCTCAGATTAATGAGAAGCGCGATCAAGGAAGTGGTGGAACGCGATTACACACATTTCATTACTGATGTTTTTGAAAACGAACCGACCTCCCCTTTAAAATTCCACACAAGAATACTCGGCTTTGAAGTAATAGGCTCTCATATCCATGGTGAATTAAATTGCAGCTGCACAAGGATTATTCTGACAATGGATATTATCAAGGCTTATGAAAAACTGAAACAACGAGGGGCAAAAATAAGCGAAACCTTAACATTAGGCTTCAGCCATTTACTTGAAAAAAAAATCAAGGTATAAAAGTTGACCATCCTTTTTATTAACGGGGTCAGTTGCCGGACCCCGTTTTTTTTTAAACATCAAAGAATGAACAGCTAAAAGTATTGTTTTTTGGCAGCATGCTGATCATATTCCCGATTATGGCATGGGATCTAACGGGAAAATCATTATTTTGGTGAGTAAACTACAAGGCTTATGTTAAAAGCCAATGTTGGCAAAATCATTACTTTTCAAAGCTTTTCATTGGCTTAATAGAAAGAGATAAAATAGCTGGTCATAAAAAACGCGTTTCCCTTTACTGCTTAAACTAAAGAAAAAAAAATTGATACTATTCAGCAGGTTCATGGCTGTCATCCTGAAAAAAGCGAAGTGGAGTGAATGATCTCGGTTTGAATAAAGTAATTTACTTTGCTGACCAGGCCCTTGAACGCATAACAAAAATAGTATTTGTTTAGCTTAAACAGGAATCACTATTTTTAGCGTTAAGGATTGTAATAATAGCAAGTTATTTTTTCAAAAATGACTTGC
>JAFGWI010000136.1 GCA_016937215.1 Spirochaetales bacterium
AGCGAAGCGGAGTTATGGAAAGCCTGGCCTGCTGTAATGAAATGAAAGCAGGAAACGCCCAACGTAATAACCTGCTAAACAAATACAGTTTTTTTAACAAAGGGTGATATATTCATAATCATGGATAATGGAAAAACCAGTGTGGTTGTAAAACAGTTCGATATAATTTCGAAACTCCCTGATCTCTGGGATCATAATCGGCAATATCATCATTTTTTGTTAAAGCATCTTTCTTGTAAGTATAATGCCGCTCTGGACATTGGTTGCGGTACAGGAGAATTCACCAGGGCTTTGTCTCCTTTCTGTAAACAAGTCATAGGGATCGATGTTTCAGAATCCATGATCGGTGAAGCGAAAAAAAGAAATCCTGGTAAAAACATCAGTTATATTCATCAGGACATAGAGTCCTATTTGGAAAATAGTGATAAAAAATATGATATTATTGCTTCCATCGCGACCTTTCATCATCTTGACCAGAAAAACATGTTAAGGAAAGTAGAAGGGCGATTAAAACCAGGAGGTCTTCTTTTGATTCTTGACCTGTATCAAAACCAAAGATCCATGGATTATATTCTTTCGGGATTGGCTTCTGTTTGTAATCCCTTTTATTATTTATTTTATCGAGGAACCTTATTCAACACTAAAGCTGAAAGAGCGGCCTGGGAAAACCATATTAGATATGATGAATATCTGTCAATAAAGGAGCTCAAAAGGATGAGCAAAAATATAATGAATGGCGCGAAACTCAGGCGGCATTTATTTTGGAGATATTCACTGGTTTATAGAAAATGCAAATAAAGAGTTTCATCATACGGGTTATAATAAATCATTATACTTGTTATATTGAAAAACCATCGATTCATATTCCTCTTATTCGCTGCTGAAAATAAGCTTGTTTGAACAAGCGAAATAATTTAGAGTGTATATGTTAGAAGTTTATTCACCAACAAGTTAATTTGTTCACATATTTCGGTAAAAATCGGGAGAATGATGAGATGATGATAGAAAACCTGAAACCATTCAAGGGCCAGCATTGTGAAACAACCGCAACCGGTACGCTTTTAAACCAGATCGGCCTTGAGTTGTCCGAACCCATGCTTTTTGGTCTGGGCCAGGGCCTCAGCTTTATTTACTGGAACATGAAGATGATGAGTTTTCCCTTTATCGGCGGCAGGGTAAAGACTGATTTGTTAACCAAGAATATCTGCTGTAATTTAAATCTGAATCTGGAAATTAAGGAAAGCTCTTCGGTAAAAAAAGCATGGCAAAATGTTGTTGATTCTCTGGATTCAGGAGAAGCTGTGGGGCTTAAACTGGACAGCTATCATCTGGAATATTTTACAAGCAAAATTCATTTTGCCGGGCATTATGTGGCGATTTATGGTTATGACAAGAACTTTGCCTATTTGGTTGATACTGTTCAGCAGGGTTCCAGAGCAAAAACTTCTTTAAAAAGCCTTGAACTGGCTCGAAATGAAAAAGGTCCCATGTCCTCACGGAACAGAAGTTATACTATTAAAAGAAGCGGCGAAATTCGGGATTTGAAAGAAGCAGTGGAACAGGCTATTGAAAAAAATACCGCTGAATATCTGGCACCCCCGATCAAAAACATCAGTTATCAAGGAATAAAAAAAGCAGCTGTTGAAATAAAAAAATGGTTTCAAACCAGCAATAATATTCAACATGAATTTCAAACCAGCGCGATGTTAATGGAGCGAGCCGGAACAGGCGGCGCCCTTTTCAGAAACCTTTATCGGGATTTTTTAAAAGAAAGCAGTGACTTAACAAAGAACAATAACCTTGCCGAGGCATCAGTGGAATTTGATGCTATTGCTTTGCTGTGGACTCGTGTTTCAGAGCTTTTTTACAAGGCTGGAGAAAGCGCGGATATACAGTATATTAACCTGGCCTCTGAAATTCTTCTGGAATTATCTGAACGTGAAAAAATCGTAATGGAAAAGTTGTTAAAAACGATGTCCGCTTTGAAAAAATAAATCTTTTTGGCTTTGATTTAAATGTGAGTCAAAATAAAAAAAGAATAACTAACAAAGAATAGACTATTGCATCACTCAGAAAAATCAAGGAGCTTCCATTTTTTACAGCCAAATATCAGACTGATTATAAAACGCAGGAATATAAAAGGGGAGCCATAAAATCACCATCCGATATTATTCCTTGTTTCCTTTTGATTTTTTTTGCTGGAGCTTACCCCAGCCCTGAAGGGGCTCGGGCCGGGCTTTACGGGGTTGTCAAAATCCTCGGCGCGAAAAAATCGCGCCTCCGGGTTTCAGAGTGTTGTTTTTGAAAAAACAACACTCTGCCCCTCCAATCCCTAAGCTGTTGCGCGAAAAATCCATGGTTTGCTAAACAAGTCTTCTGTTTTATATTGTTGAATTATCCGGGAGAATTATTTATAATGAAGTAATTTCTTCTAATTAATTGTGAGGTCTTTGTATGCCTTTTTTTAAAGCAAAATGCCCTTTGGAATATTATCATAAAGAATGGGCCGTTGAGGCCGGTAAATTAATTTTCAACTTATTTAACAAGATGTATCTTTATAACAAGCCTATAATTTTACCGGACAGATCATTTTTTGATTGGGATTATCAAGCTGATGAAGAGGACGCTGATATTATTTTTGAAAAAATTTGCAAGATTATGGATATCAATTCGTCAAATATAAAGCTAATGTTTTATGACGGAAAACCGGAAAAAAGTTTTTTGGAAAACATACCTCATCATTCCCAAAATGAAGATGGTTTTGCCGGTTTGTATCACGACAGTTATTCATTTTACAAACAAATTGATATTGAAATCAGCTTGTTTAAAGAACCCTTATCATTGGTTTCTACCTTGGCACATGAGCTTTCTCATTTCAAGCTTTTGGGTGAAAAACGAATTAGCAACAATGATGAAGAATTGACTGATTTGTTGCCTGTTTTTTTTGGATTGGGAATTTTTTCGGCGAACTCTGTTATTGTGTATAAAAAATTTCAGTCACTTTCAACTCATGGTTGGAGCCTTTCTAAAAAAGGATATTTGAGCGAGCCTATGTTTGGCTTTGTTTTGGCGCTCTGGGCTTTGTATAAAAATGATGATGTGGATTTTATTAAAAAATTTTTAAATCCAAATGTAAAATCGATTTTTATAAAAACAATAAAGTATGTGACACAAAATAATATTGAATATTGGTAGCCAGCTATTAGGTTACAAGGCACCTTTACAGGAAGACTGGAAAAAAATAGATAATGGAAATATTTTCTTGGAATACTTTGACCGAAAAAGGATGATCAAGAAGATCGATATCCTGTCTGAGGAAGATTTTATCAAAGGCCATGTTTCCCTTGTTTGGGCAGGAAATGGCGGTTATGGATAGTGTATAGAAGCAACTGATTGCTAATTACTCAGCGCTGATGCAAAATGCTATCAATTGTCATCGGAGTAAACACTTTATCAGAGGAGCGATATGCTTACTGTAAATAGTATCCTTTGTTTCGCTTTGTTCAGAATAACGGCAGGGGCATCTGAATATGCTGAATTAGGCTATCGGGTATTTCTATCCTCGTTTTTTCATTAGCCTGGAATCTTTGATTCAGGATTTCGTTAATGATTAAAGATATCTCTTGGGGAATATCTTTCCTTTTCATGAGTTTCTGAAAGGTCATTGGTGGTATGAATTTTTCGGTACATATCCAAGGTGCGGCATACAAGGGCCGTAGAATATAAAATGGTTTTTTTATAGCCAAAGAATTTTTATCCTCCAATGTTGAGGTGAATTTCCTGCATATCCCGAGATAATTGGATAATGTCGCCAGGGGTGAAAAATAAGTTTCAGTGATTTTCCAGATTTCCTTTCGGTGCCTTCAGTGAATTCGGTGGTTATATTATCTTTAACTTTGCCAAAAAATTATTATATATCTTTAATAGATTGTTGAAAAAGTTGATTTTCGATTGCTAAGTTTTTAAAAATCTGTCGAAATTCCTAATCGGAGGAATAAATGAGAGGAAAAGAAAAATTACAGCCAAGCATGTTCAGTTATATCAATCTTGAGGACCGAATTAAATCTGATCATCCATTAGTCCCAATAAGAAATCTTGTAAATACAGTTCTTAAGGATATGTCAAATCACTTTGATTCCTTATACTTAATATTTGGCCGTCCTTCTATTCCTGCGGAATATTTACTGCGAGGTTCAATACTTCAAATTATTTTTACTATCAGAAGTGAACGTTTATTGATGGAAAATATAGAATATAACTTGTTATATCGATGGTTTGTTGGCTTGGGACCATTCCATATTTTCCAAAAATCGAAATCGTTTACTCGAAGGAGAAGTGACTCATAGATTTTTCAATATAGTGGTCGAAAAAGCAAAGGAATTAAATCTATTAAGTGATGCGCATTTTACTGTAGATGGGACTTTGATTGAAGCTTGGACAAGCATGAAAAGTTATCAACCGAAGGATGATTCAAAATAACCACCAGAAGATAACTCTCGTAATCCGAATATCGATTTTTACAATCAAAAACGAAAAAATGATACACATGAATCAAAAACAGATCCTGAAGCCAGATTATACAAAAAAAGAAAAGGGTCTAAAGCTAAGCTTTGTTATATGAATCCCACTTTCCGCACCTATTTTCATCATTTTTTTATTTAAATCCCTTATAAAACAGTTGAAAACCCCTAGACTGCTTCTAAATATTGG
>JAFGWI010000137.1 GCA_016937215.1 Spirochaetales bacterium
AAGGATTTCGAAGCGAAGCGGAGTTATGGAAAGCCTGGCCTGCTGTAATGAAATGAAAGCAGGAAACGCCCAACGTAACAACCAGCTTAACAAATACTTTTTTTTGAAATTGATAGTGATAATTAAAAATAACCCGCGGAGTGAATAATCAGGTCTTATTTTTCATGACAAGGCTTTTATCAAAAAGGATAGAAGCCAAGCTATTGCCTGGCTCCATGGTCAAGAAATTGGCCTAAACATGTCATGACAAAAAAAGTAGAAAGATTGATAAGTTTATAGCTGAAATAAATTTTTAAAAAGGCTGCTTCATCTATGGCGCAACACAACACCTTGCTACCCTATATTCAGGGTTGATAAAGACTAGCTATTGGTCTCGCGACAGACTTTGATCAGCCAAGCTTTTTTACCAGAAAATTATAGACCCCTTCGCTTTTCTTCTTAAAATCCGGTGATGTTTTTCTGACCTGTTTCAGAATTTTAAACGCTTCTTTGGTGCGCCGGTTTTCATCAAGAACAGCCACCAGGTCCATGTAATAATCCAGGTTATTATCTCCGGACATTTCAATCGCCTTTGTGATTTCCAAAATGCCCTCCTGCAATTTTCCCAAACGGGACAAACACAGCCCCAGGCCTTTATGAGCATAGGCATTGGCTGGATTCAGTTCAAGGGCCTTTTCATTATAGCCTTTGGATATTTCATAATTTTCCAGAAAAAAATTAACAAAGCCCAAAAAATCGATGGCCCTGGCATCCTGGGGTTTCAACTCAAGGGCCCTTTGAAAATACAAATCCGCCATTTGATAGGATTTCTGACTCACCGAGGTCTCTCCATAGCGCATAAGATCATCATAATTATCCAGAGATTCAATGTCCCGACTTTGCTTGATAATGGAATTACGATAATGGCAGTATTTATTTTCTTCCATGGAGCCGGTCATGGTGAGTTTGACTCCCGCGCAGCCACCAAGGCAGACTGCTCCGTGTTGACAGCTTGAGCAAAAGCCCTTGAGGTCCTTTTTGGTTAAATCACGGTTCCACGCAAAAGCGCCCGGCCGCGTCCAGAGTTCCTTTAAAGGAATTTTACGCACATTCCCTTCTATATATCTATTATCACGAATCGAAAGGCAGCCAATAATGTCGCCATTGGCCCTAACACCAATAACCCTTTTACCAGCGTGGCAGCCTGTCCACTGACCAACCGGCTTTCCCCCCGAGATAGCAGAGTTTATTGCATCTTGTTTGGCGCTGTAATATCCAATATCATCACCCAGATGAATTTGTATTCGACCCTGCTGAGTGGTTTCATAAGCAAAATCCAGAAGCTCATCAACCCGAGAAGGTTCAAGTACAAGATCCTGGTGTTTGAGGAAATTCCCCATGGGTCTGGCTATCTGAAACTGCCATTTCAAAACCCCCTTCTGGTTCAACATGTCTCTCATGCCCGCGAGTTCCCCCAGATTACGGTTATTAATGCAGGTATTCACAGCCACAGGCATTTTTCGTTCTTTGCACAAATCCATGGCCTTCATCAAGCGGTCAAAGGAACCGCTTTTACGAATGGTGTCATGGGTTTCTTTCAAGCCGTCAACGCTCATTCCGATATTTCTGAGCCCTGATTCAAAGGCCTTATCAATCAGTTCTTCGGTGATAAACCAGCCGTTTGATATCACATTGGCAGCTACGCCCTGAGTGCTGAAACGCTTTGCCAGATCGCTCCAGTCAGGTCTCATAAAGGGCTCCCCTCCCGAAAGGGTGATCTGCTTTAGGCCCAATCCCACCAGGTCGTCACAAAGCGCAAGAGCCTCTTCATTGGTTAATTCATCGGGGTATTTTTCACCGCAGCTTGAGCCGCAATGCATGCAATTCATATTACAAGCATAGGTTATTTCCCATACCGCGTGGCTAAGTTTATATTCCATAGCAAAATCCTTTTTTTTCTTGAAAATCATCTTAAGCAAAACTCTTATCATGTGAACCGCGAATAAATCAGCTTAGTTTTGCCTAATGCTAAGACATTCATTTACAGCTGCCTTTTAATGGCTGATATCAGAACTTTTACAAAGAGTTCATATTTGTATAAATCCTGAATAAATTAAAGGCTGCTGCATTTTCATACAACAGCCATTCAAATTTTGATTATAAGCTTTATTCCTTTTTAGGGAATTCCTCAATCGCGCCAACATATTTCTGGGCGATGAGCAGAGCATCGACAATATTGATTTTTTGGTCCTGATTCACATCAGCGTAATCAGGATTAAAGACTGTCGGGGTTTGTCCCACATAATGCTGGGCCACCATCAGCGCATCCACAATATTAACACGCAAGTCCATGTTAACATCACCGATCATGGGCGTACCATAGTCAATTTGCGGCTCAATTGTCGCTGTTGGTGTAGCGTAAACTGGTGTCGGAGTTGGCGGCGGTGTCCCATACAAAGGCATTGGGTCTGGCGTTAAAACAGCACCGTATTCGGGCACAGGTTCAACCACAGGCACAGGGGTACCGTAAACCGGTGTTGGGTCGGAAAGGTTCTGAGCAAAGCTGCCGATTGTCATAAAGGATGTAAAGGTTATGAGCATAGTACCAATTATCAGCTTCTTTTTAAGAACTCTCTGGATTTTCCCGCGTGTAAAAAAATTCACCGTAGCCAGAATAGCATAAACCACAGCCAGGCCGGCGATCACAAAAACAAAAAAATATTCCTTTTTAATCATAGTGTTCCTCCTTTCTTAAAGATTTTATAATCAGCAGTCAATTTATTATATATGATAATTAACTGCTTATCACAATCTGCAAGAAATTTTCCGACATTCGGTTTTTCATTTATTTGCCTCTTCATATTCACTGACAGCAATAATGTTGCAATTTATGTGCCAAGCCTGTTTACACAGCTAAGCTTCAATATCAAAAGGAAATAACAAATTTGGCCCAGAAATAGCAAAGGAAACATATTGCAATAATGCAAGGGAAATTTCAAAATCGAAGCTGTGCTTTTTAAAATCATGTGCAATTCAAGACAGGTAAATCAATCCTGAACACCCCTTAGCTCTGGTCATTTCAAAGGCAAAAGGCTGTTTAAATAATCGATTTGCTCCTGATTATCCTGGTTAAGCTGATAAAGATAATTCTCCATTAACCTGGTCATCAGGGGCTCTGTAAAATAATGAAGGCTGTGACTGCTGACCGCGCGAAAACCCCGGCGCACCTTGTGGGGCGAACCAAAACCCGGGTCAAATTCCAGGATGCCCTGTTCAATGGCCCACTGAATCGGTGCGTAATAACAAAGCTCAAAATGAAGGGAATCTACCCGAACCCTGGAACCCCAGTAACGACCAATCAGGCGCCTCTTGTTAAAAAGCAGCATGGACATGGCAAGGGCTTTCCCTCCATTTTTTTCATAGGCGGCAAATAGCACCACAGAGCCAGCAGCTCTTTGCTGAAGGCCTTTAAAAAACTCCTGGTTCAGGAATTTGGCAGCCCAGGGGCCAAAGCGGTCGTTGGTAGCTTTATAAAAGCCATACATGGAAAGAAAATCCTTTTCGGTGATTTCACTACCCTGAATAACCCGCACTTCCAACCCGGCTTGTACAATTTTTTGCCTTTCCCGCCGAATATTGCGCCTCTGATTTTTACTGAAACCCTCCAGATAGTCTTCAAAGCCATGAAATCCTGGATTGGTCCACAAATAACTCTGGTGTTCCCAAAGCAAAAACCCTCTTTCCCTCATTTCCGGGGTCCAATTTTTGTCCACCCAGTTAAAAGCACAAGTGACAATACCCTCTTTATCCATGAAAGCCTGAATCTCCTGCCACAAACGCGCGGACAAAGCCTTTGAATCATGATGAGGCGCCACCAGAAAGTAGTAGGCATCAGAAGGAGTCAGGGGGCTCATGCCCACAAGCTTGGGATAGTAGGGAACACCCAGCTGTGCTGCCGCGTCGGCCCACATAAAATCAAAAACAAATTCACCCCAGGAATGATTACGCAGCCAAAGCGGGGCTAAAGCCCGAAGCTCGCTTCCCTGCCACAAGGCCAGGTGCCTCGGCTCCCAGCCATGAACCGGCGAAACACTTCCAGAATCCTCAAGCCAGCAAAGCCAGTTGTAATCAAGAAAAGGTGATTTTTGGTCACCAGCAAGCTGCCTGTAGGCCTTTTCGGGAATCTCGTGAAAACGATCATACCACCGGACATCAAGCCCTTTTGTTTCTAAAAAATCCTGCATAAGGAAATGTACATAATCAACACTGAAAAACAAAGGGCCCAGCTGTTAAAAACAAGAGAGTGCCGCAAAAAAGCATAATAACAATGCAAAGAAGTCACTTTTTTTTTTAGAAAATTTATTTTTCTTGTTTTTCATCCCCTCTGGGTTTAGACTGAAATAGTTGACCGATGTTCCCTATAATTCCCTGAAACAAGGGAAGGTTTTTAGCACATCCTGTTGTTTTCGCGACATTAACTCGGCATTATCAATTGAAACCAAATTCACCTTCACAGGTAAAAGCGCCGGCAGGGAAAAGGGCAAGTTGACATTTCAATTTATAAAGGATTCAGGACCGCCGGATCCCGGACAAAGGAGTATCCCATGGGCCCTTACGCGATCAAAACGCTCGGATTAGCAATAAAAGCAGGGAAACACCAGGTCATTAAAAACCTGGACTTAACCATTGCCCGCGAAGAATGCCTTGTGTTTCTAGGCACGAATAAATCGGGAAAAACCACCCTGCTAAAGGCCCTCTCCGGAAAAATCCTGCCTGATCAGGGAAGCCTTATCATCCAGGGAAGGGAATACAAAAGCATTTCATCCAATCTATTACCCGGAATCGAGCTGGTGCCCCAGGAAAATCCTATGAACAGGGAAAAAACCCTTGCCGAGCTTTTCAACACAAAAACCGATTCACTCAAACTTTCAGACCATCAGAAAAAGGAATTAGTAAACAATAGCCTCGATTTTTTTAACCTGCACCATGATACAACAACATCGCTTAAAAAGCTTTCGCCGGAAAAACAAAACAAGGCTTCCATAGCCTTGGCCCTGCTGTCCCGGCCGGAAATCCTATTGATTGACCAGCCGACCCAAGGCCTTTCCGCTGAAGCTAAAAAAAAACTATGGCCTCTGTTGAATAAGCTGAAAGGGAAGCTCACCCTGATACTTGCCACATCAGACTGGGAAGAAGCCTTTATCCTTGCTGACCGCATCGCTTTATTAAGCCAGGGGAAATTATTAGCCCTTGGAACCCCGGCAGAAATAAAACGTGACCTTTTCAGTATCGAGACCTTTGAAGTGAAAAGCGATTTTATCCCGGAAAATGTCCTTAAAGCCATGGTTGACCGCTTTCCCAGGGTAATAGAAACCACCGAAGGCGTGGAAATCATGGGCGACGAATTAAAGATCGAAGAAATTGAAGAATTCTTTCAGGAACATGGGGTAAAGGTAAAGGAAATAAACATCAAGCAACCCAGTCTGGAAGCACTTTTCCAGCGGCTCAGGCTAAAAGAAAGATAACACCCCAATAAACGATACAGCTTCAAACAAACCATGGCTTTGACTAAAGTGAATAATGGCGGAAAAAGAATTTCAGATAGGCTTACATTCGGGGAATGATTTTACATTGGATTTTACGGGCGTTACCTGCCGCCCAGGGGCAAGGCAGGCCAGGCTTTCCAGGGCTTCGCTTTGCTTCGACCAAAATGGCCGCTAAAAAGCGCGGCCATTTTGTTGACAGCGCCTGTTTTGAAAAACAGGCTTGTCCCCTTCCAATCCTTAACGCGCTTAAGGCCATTAAAAATTGCCATTGACGGAAAAGGCCCTGAATGTTATACACAAAAGTCAAAGGACCAATGAAACAAACGGAAAAAATAACCATCACCCTCCTTTTATTTTTGATCTCACTTTTTGTTAAGTGCCAGCCTGCATGCCACAACATAGACATCGGCAGCCATATAGAAGAAATCCCGGCTCCCATGAAAAAAAGCAGCGAGCTTGCCTTCATGCACATAGGCCTGGCTTTGGAAACCTGGGAGACCCGGATAGCTGATACAGCTTTCAGCTTCGCCTTTGACTCCAAAGGCGAAATCATTTACCTCCAAAGCGCTTCACCCAGCTTTCATACACCAGAGGGACTAAGTCTTAATAATAACATGGCCGATTGCCTGAGGCATTCCAACCAGGATATCCGCGTTATACCAGGCATCGCTTTTTACATACCCCTGGAATCAGGATGGAACGTGGAAATCGGTGATATATTTCAGAACCTCACCCTGCTCAAAGAACAAAAAGCACCGCTCCGCTTTTTCTTCAAGCGTCACAAAAAACTCAGCCAAAGCCTTTCCTTTGAAGATTATCTTAAATACAGCGAACAGAGCGACATTCTGCCCTTGCTGGAAAAAGAAGGCAACCGAAAGGTTTTTTCCCGAAAATTAAAACTCCCAGGAGAATAATATGCAAATCACGACTTTTCTTAAAAACAAAGGATTTTTGATTCTTTCAATCATGATCATGATATTGGCTGCTCCTGCTTTTTCAAAGGATTATATCATTCAGGATATTGCCTTGACCCCGGGCAAAAATATCTCTGAAATCAATATCAACTGGTATGCCTCATCAGACACCCCCAGCCTGGTACAGCTCGCTCCTCGTTCAGCCATGAAAAACCAGGACTTCCCCGAAAGCATCTCTCTTTCATTTGAAACCACCCGCTTTAC
Source organism: Spirochaetales bacterium (assembly GCA_016937215.1). Taxonomy (GTDB): domain Bacteria; phylum Spirochaetota; class Spirochaetia; order SZUA-6; family JAFGRV01; genus JAFGWI01. The sequence continues at coordinate 6,704 of JAFGWI010000137.1, forward strand.
TGCCGCCCCGGGCTTTTTCAGCCATCGAACCATTATAAGGTCACTGGCCTCTTCAAGCGAATATGTTTATCGCATGGGCGACGGTCTTGGCAACTGGACAGAAATTTATCAAATCAATACTGAATCACCCGAGGAATTCAGCTTTCTGGCCATTGGCGACCCCCAAATCGGCACTGGCGGAACAGCCAGCGACAAAGCCAGCTGGCTCAATACTCTGGATAAAGCCTTTGGCCATAGCCCTGCCGTCAACTTTATCCTGTCAGTGGGCGATCAGGTACACACCAATAACGATGAATCCCAGTTCGCGGCCCTGCTATCACACCCTCAACTTAAAAATGTTCCCTTTGCCCCGGCCTTGGGAAACCATGATGATGGAGCCTATAACACAGCCTGGCATTTTTACATGCCAAACATGTCCACCGAGTACGGCCTGACAGATCCTGGTATGGGTGATTATTATTTTAATTACGGAGAAACACTTTTTATGGTACTTAATTCCAATAACAAGGATGTCAGTTCCCATGAAATCTTCATCAATAACGCGGTGGCCCAAAGCCCTGACTCCACCTGGAAGATAGTCGTTCTTCATCATGATATTTATGGAGCCGGCAGCAGCCAGGCTACAGATTCAAGCATTCGCGGCACCCTGCGTAACGGCCTTTATCCCGTCTTTGATACCCACAAAATCGATCTGGTTTTGACTGGTCATGAACATTCCTACGCCCGAAGCCATGTGCTAAAAGGAAATATACCACAAACAAACACACCCACAGACGCCAATGGGGCCTATCTGTCTCCAGAAGGCACCATTTATTTAACACTAAACTCCTCAACCGGCAGCAAATACTACCCCCTGGCAAGCGCCACCTACGATTATGTGCTTCTCAGCTCCGGCCTTGAAGTGCCCTTTTTCTCAAAGGTAATCATCAAAAACAAACGATTGAGCTTCAGCACCTACCGAATCGACACCATGGAGCTTTTTGACAGTTTTTCCATTATCAAAGAAATATCCCAAGTCCAGTGGACCTTGGGCGATGTAAACCACGATAAAAAAATCAATATCATCGATGCCTTGCTCGTTGCCCGGTATTATGTTGGTTTATCTTCCGAGGATCTATATCCGGATTTGGCTGATGTTGATTGTGACGGAAAAGTGAATATTGTCGATGCCCTGAATATCGCGCGATTTTATGTTGGTTTGATCGATGCTTTTTGCGAGAATAGCGATGAATTATAACTTAATTAATAAATGGCTTTTAATTTTTAATCATTAATGCTACTTTAATCCATCATTCAACCACTGAAATTTCTCAAAAAAAACCGAGTAAAAAACTTTTTGCAAGCGATGTTTATGTAAAGCGAAAGTAGCACGTGCCGAATCAGAATAATGATATGAAAAGGCTGGAAGAAATGTTTGACTCATACAGCCGGGGAATTTACAATTTTCTGTTACTCAAGACCCGCGGAAACCGTGATGTGGCTGATGATCTATTGAGCGAGACCTTTTTATCAGCACACAAATCCCTTTCAGGATTAAAACACAATCAAAATCTGAATTCATGGCTTATCAAGATCGCTCACCGGAGATTTATAGATTATCAAAGGAAACAGGCCCGGGAACAAAAAATACTGCAAACATTGGAACCACCTAAAAAGGATTCAAAAGAATGGGATGATGAAATTCAGGACAAGAAAAAAACCGTTCTTTTGAATTTAGCGATCAAAAACCTGAAGCATACATACGCCCAAATATTGCAGATGAAATATTATGAAGGATTGTCCATAAACGAAATCGCGGAAAAAACCGACAAAACCGCAAGCTCTGTTCAGAACATTATGTTCCGGGCCAAGGAAGCTTTAAAAAAAGAGATAAGAAAAATTTCAAGGGGATATGGCAGGGATTGAAAGATGCAGGACAAATGGCTTGATAATATTACAGATGATGAACTCTCCCGGCTTTTCCAAACTCCCCAGGAAAATATAGCGCCGGAACTAAAAAAACGAATCATCAGCCAAATAGCACGACAAAAAAAATCTTCACAAACTTTTTTTACCCCATTAACATTGGCAGCAGCCGCAACCTTTCTGGTGCTTGTACCTCTTCTAATTTTCAATTTCCTTGGCTTTTTTTTACCTGTGCCACAAAACCATATTGCCTATTTGAATGGTGATGTCTACCTAGAGCGTTCCGGTAAAAAGGTATTCGCCGATATCAACAGCATTCTCGAGCAAGGCGATCACATTATCACACCTTTTAACGGAGAAGCTGCCATCAATTTTGTAAATGCCTATTTTGTTTCGATTTACCCTGGCAGCGATTTGATTCTGCCGGCATTAAGGCAAAATGCTTCTATAGTTACCCTTAAAAAGGGCGCTCTATTATCAAGCTCTCTGAATGCCGGGAACTATGCTTATCAAATCAGAACGCCCCATGCCCTTATAAGCCCCATCGGCACCCGGTTTTATGTTTCCTGCGATACACGGAAAAGCTATATCCATGTTGAACAAGGCAAGCTTAAAATACAGGAAATTGGAAATAATGTGGTGTCTTATTTATCAGCTAATGAATCATTAGTGATCTCGATAGAAGGCCAATCACAAAGGAATATTATCCGGGAAGGATTGGCAAGTTTATACAAGCAGCAGGAATTTCTGCTTCAAAGCAAAAATAAAAAGCAAAAGCTTTGGCTTAAAATAGAAGCTGAACCTGGTGACATCACCCTCTTTATCAATGACTGGGAATTCATTCTTCATTCCAAACTGTCCATTAAACTGGAACCAGGAAAATATGAACTGGCATTTCACAAAGCGGGGTATCAAAGCCAATCACTCACAATTGATCTTGAAACACAGGACACTCCCCCTGTTATCGTGAACCTCGAAGCTGAACCGAATAACATCATCTGGTCTGGTATTGGTCTTGATAGCCCGATTAAGCCCAGTGAAAAGCACTGGCAACACCAACTCATTTATCAGGATACTGGTTCTAAAGCTTCCGGCTCCGGGATTCTGGGTTTTGCTCTTTCACCGGAATATTTCGCGGCCATCACTTCGAGCAGCCTCATTTGTTTTAGTAAGAATGGTAAATTACTCTGGACAAAAAATTATCCGCCTGAAAGGGAGGTGCTCTTTAAAGGCCTGCCTCTTATTCATGAAAAGCAGCTTTTGGCATCGACCTTTGACAAAGTGATTGCTATAGATATTGAATCAGGCGCTGAAAAAATAGTTTTTTCTCCAGGGCTTTTACTGGAAGGTCAAAAACCGGTTTTGAGCCAGAAAAAAATCCTTTTTGCCTTTGCCGCAGGGATTTATAATTTTGATTCCGGGAAAATGTGCTTTGATTTCAACCCCTTTATTCCTTTTGAGAATTCAACCACGCCACTGGTTACAAATACGACTCTGATCGCGGCCTCCAGTTTGTCGCCGGAACTTTGCGCCTTTGATTTGAATGGGAAAAAGCAAAAATGCGGGTATTTGGGTGAATATTTTTATTCAAGCCCCGTAAAAATGGGTGAGCATATTTATTTAGCTGACAACAAGGCCATGCTTTATCAATTAACAGCTGATCTTGCCACAATCAATTCCATGGAGCTGGAAGGCCGCATCTATTCACTTGTTCCTGGGAATCAGGGCTATCTCTTTGCCCTTTCAGATACTGGAACCCTTTTTAATGTAAACACAGTGGAACAAAAAATCGAATGGCAAATCCCTATCGACCAATCGACAAGTCCTCAAAGCCATGTTTATTCCTATAAAAAACCCCTTCCCGTGAATAACGAAATAATGATAGGAACTAACAGTGGTGAGATTGTGGCAATCAACGCGGAGCAGGGAGAAAAAACACTCTGCGACAACGCCTCCGGGTCTCCCATCACGACCACCCTTTATCCCTATTATGATTTTTGTCTGGTTGGAAGCAGCAGCGGTGAAATCATCAAACTGGAGTATCGCTAAATGCGGGGGACAAGGTTATGCTTGGTAAGTGCCATCCTGCTTTTAAAGGCACTTTTGCCAGCGTCAGGAAACGAGGGAGTTCTTGTCCTGCCCTTCGACAATCTCAGCGGCATTGAATTCCAACATTACCGCGACCGAATTTCAACCTATATCGGCCATGTCATCAATGATTCACCAGGCTATTTTTGTGTGGCTGAATCGAGGTTCAAGGAATATCTCTTTCAAAATAACATTTCCTTTGACGAATTAGCCTACAAGGAAACATTACTCAAAATTGCCCAGGATTTGAATGTCAGTTTTTTTGTTGGCGGAAATTACGAAGTAAGCGAAGATAATCGCCTTAAAAGCTATTTTTACATTAAAAGATTCCAGAGGCCAAATCAGATAACCCGTGTTCTGGGTAAACACCTGGAAGGCGAAAGAGCCTCGGATTTAAGCGATACATTATACAAATTGTTTATGCCTAACCTTGGTTATTTTACAGGAACCCAGTTCAGCTCTGCCCCTTTTTCGGTCACAACTGATATGCCTTGTGTTTATGTTATCGACAACATCCGCTATGATAACCGGGACTTTTTCTCAAGCCGTTTATCGGAAGGTGAACATTCCGTTGAAATATTCCACAAGGACGAAAGCAATCAGGAATCATCAATTTACAAACAAAACATCACCATCAGCGATAATCAGGATGTGAATATCATTCTCCCGGTTTTTGTCAATCTTCGTCTAACATCGGGTCTGGTCTGCGATGTTTATATAAACAACGAAAAGGCGGGGCAAACCGATTACCTGGATAAACTCCTGTCAGGAAATGAATACCTTTTGAAAATTGTTTATGTCAACAAAAAAGGAGAAGAGGATAGTGTTTTTGAAGGAGTGATCTCCACGCGAAACTACAAGGATATTTCCCTGGATTTCCCGGCAACCGGCAGAATCACCATCAGCGGCAATTCACTTTTTCAGCTGGAACTAAACACAAGCAAGTATTTCAATTTGCCGGTTGAAACCGGCTTGCTGAACCCCGGCTTATATGAAGTAAAAATTTTTCTCGATGATAAAGAATGGAATCGACCTTGGATTTTTTATGAACAAAGCCATGAACTAAAACCCTACCGGGATTTGTACCTTTTGCCAGGCCAGGCTTTGATTTATGAACCCCATTACGAGTTTTGCCTTGTTCCTTCGCTTTCGCAGTTCATGAATCATGATTATGAAAAGGGCATTGTAACAGCCTTGCTATTCAGCGGCTCGCTAATAACCATGGTATTTTCCGGGTGGCTGGAAAACCAGACTGCCCAAAGATACGATTATGTCAAATCGGCCTTTGAAACAGGCGGTGGCATAACAAGCGGTTACAGCTACAGCGACCTTCTGGTTTTATCAGGAAAAAAGGATAGCTTTACCCTGGCTTTTAATATTGCCTTAGTAACAAGTGCCGCTGTTTATTTATATTCCTTAATCGACGGGGCCATTTGCGCCAAACATCTTGACAAGCTGACCCATCCTGAAAAGTATAAAACAAATATTGAACCAGAAGAAACCGAAAAAAGCAAAACCAGACAAGACAATTTAGTCATAAATCGAAAATAATTTTTTTAGGAAGATAAAAATGAAAAACCGAGATTACCCATGTATTTTGCTTATTTTTATTCTTGTTAACATCTTTTCAAGCTGCAAATTGCACAAACTGGAACTCCCCGACTATCCAGTGGCTGCTTTTGGCGAAATCAAGGCCCTGAAGGTTTGCAATAGCGATTCAACCATACGCTACCCACAAATAGTCAAGGGTGAAACTGATTTCGGAATGCTTTGGCTTGAAAAAAAATCGGAAAAAAACATGGTTTTTTTCGCGCCCATTTGCATTAACCGGGCAAAAGCAGCTGTTGATTTTCCCAAGACCTTTTGTGTCTCTGAAAATGCCAGCTATCCGGCGTTGAGTTATAACCAGGGCGAATTTGTGATAGCCTATTATGATATTGATTCTGATAAAATCCATATTGAACAGCGTTCCGCGGCAGGAGAACTCAAGAAAAAACTGGCACTTGACAGTCCGGTTCACTCCAGCACGCCCAAAATATCATTCTGCCAAAACGCGCCTGCCGGAGAACTGGCCTTATGCTGGATAAACACAAAAGCTCCCGATTCAATTCATTTCGTGTTTTATGATAAATCACGGAATATAATTATGGACTCACAGGTATTAAAAGAAGAAGAAATATTTTCTGAAAAAATCACAGAAAAAATATTTTCTGAAAATATCGCGGGTATATATTTTCAATCTTATTATTATTTATTCTGGAGTGGCTACGACCCCGGGGGTAAGGAACTTGAAATTTTCCGGGCTGTTTATGACACAGAAACAAAAAGCATCTCAGACGCAACCAAAGCGATGAACATGGAGTCAGGAGACAATCTGGTTGACGAGCCTTGCTTGTCAATCACCCAATGGGGCGGAAATCTTATACTGGCAACAGGGCTTCTTTTTAATGAATCATCCTGTATCAGCTTATATTCATTCAATGACACCGCGGAATTAAGTAATGCCAAGCGCATTACAGCCATCACAAAAAGGAAAAACGAAATAACCCAACCTATTATCAGATCCATGGGAGAAAATTTATTAATGGCTTGGAGTGTAAAGAGCCAACCAGGAGGCATCGCTTTTCAGAACACTCTTTTGCCAGACACTATTGAAAAGGATGATTATTTGATTCAACAGGATAATTACCAAGCAGCCTATCCCTCATTATGCTGGGACCAGAACCATCCTGTTTTGCTCTGGTGCTCCGAAGAGGACTCCCAAAATTTATGGATTGCTTTTTAGATTTTAAAAAAAATAATTTTTTACCGAGTAAAAATCACCGGCGAAGCGATGTTATTATAAATGCTGATTATTCAGCAAAAAATCAGAAACAGGAGGTTATATATGAAAAAGTATTGGCATCGTGTCTTAGCTTTTATGGCTTTACTACCTATGCTAATAGGCTGCCCCATGCCGGAAATCAATTCCGGTACAGTCAACCTATCCTTTAGCGTTCCTCAAAACAGTAAAACATCAGCTCCCGATATCGACATTATTCCTGAACGCTATATTGTGACCTGCACAGGGCCTCAGGGTATTAGCCGTGAAATTGTCGTTCGGAACACACGGGTAACCATTGAAGGCTTGTTATATGGCGAATGGGCCTTCCGGGTTGAAGCCTATAACGCAGCGGGAATTCTTCTTGCCCGAGGAGAGGAGACCTGCACCATTGAAGCTGGCAAAACGGTGAATCTGGAACTGACGGCCCAGCCCTTATACGGCCCGGGATCAATCGTCATCAATGTTATCTGGGAGGCCGGCTGTGAAGCGGAAATCAACGCTACTTTGCGTTCAAGCACAGGAAGCCAGATTCCCGTGGTCCTGAACAGCCCATCAACAAGCGGCCAGGAAAGCGCGAAAATCGATGAAATTCAGGCAGGTTATTACACCCTGGACATCTCCTTTGATAACCATTGCGAATTGCCCGCCGGAGCCATGGACATGGTCTGGGTTTTCGCGGGTCAGCAAACCGATGTGAATATCAATTTCCAGCGCCTTGACGGCAAGGCTGAGATTACCATCACACCGGAAATTCCCAAACCTATTGAAATTACAATGCTTGGATTTAAAAACCATCCGGGAATTAATGAATCAATGATCGTAACAGCCGATATTCCAGCGGAGTTCAACAATGTGAGCTATGCCTGGTACATCAACAATCAACTGGTGAGCACGGAAAAAACAGTGGAAATAAAAATGGACCATACAGGCAATTACCTGTTAAGCGTCATTGTCAGCACTAAAGACGGCAGACAAGGCGGATCAGCCAGGGCCCAGTTTCTGGTGGGAGAATATGGAAACCTAGGCTACTGGGACAGTGGGCGATTCGATAGAAATGTTTTTGCCGATTAAATACTATTTTGAAAAATGATAATATGGAGGAATATAAAATGAATAATTTGAGAAAAAACATGATTTTAGTATTGATAATTTTATTGTGCGGCGCAGGTGCCCTGCTGGCTCAAGATAGTGAATTAAACACTTTTGAAGGCGGCCAAGTGATTTCTGCAAGTCAAATGAACGCCAATTTCCAGCTGCTTCTGGACAAAATTACAAAACTGGAAACAGCGGCTGTTCCGGTAGGGTCCATTACGGCCTATGGCGGCAGCATCGACAGCATTCCAGAGGGTTGGTTGTTGTGTGATGGAAAGGATTATCCGGCATCACAATACCCTGCCCTGGCTAATGCGATTAAAAGCCATTTCGGAAGCGGCGGTGCCGGTTCATTTAATGTGCCCGATTTGCGGGGTGTGTTTTTGCGCGGCGTTGATATGGCTCTGGATGGAACTAGAACAGGCCGGGATGAAGAACGTGAAGTCGGCAGTTACCAGGAAGATGCTTTTCAGGCCCATCAGCATGGAGTGAACTCTACCAGAGATGGTCATGCTGATTGTGATGGAGATTGTGGTGATGAAACAATAGGGAATGCGGATAATTGTGATTATAACGGACATACTTTTAAATCAACTCTTCCAAACGGACGGACTGCCTCCGAAACCCGCCCCAAAAACGTAGCTGTCTACTACATCATCAAAGCGGAATAATTTTTCAATAATCATAATCCGGGCCGGTTCAAAACCCTTGGGCCGGCTTTTTTTTCAGCCCCATAAATAGAACCTTCGTCTTTCAATTGCACATAGCTGCCTTTACCAATATCAACCAAAACATCAAACAATTCATCGATATCTTTTGATTGGAGTCGGTATTTTAAATCTGTAATTTGTCTTGATGGCATGAACTTACCCGGTAATCAGGATTAATTCAGTATAAAATCTCCTGACCACTCACTCAAATCCAAAGGAATTCCAATTTCAGCTTTCATAATTATGATGGTATCACTTACTTTATTCCAGGAATGAAAACATTTCGGCTTCATCAGGAACAGGAGATAATTTAAATAATTCAGCTGCCTTCAAATAAAATCGCACTAATTCCACAATAAATGCTGAAAAAACCTCTACAGAGACAAGCAATTCAGGCTGTCCCATAACCAAAAACAACAAACTTCTTTAATCAAAAAATAAAAAATTTGTATTTGTTTAGCTAAATTAAAATTTGGTTATAAATGCGTTAGGGATAGGAGGCATGGCCTGCAATTTTTTCAAAAATTGCAGGCCAAAGCGTTTTTTACCGGATTATTTCCGGATAGGCTGCATGTATATAGTGAATGCCAATGAGCATTCACGGTATATAGTGAATGCCAATGAGCATTCACATTAGCGAGCAATAAATACGAAGTATTTATGACCAGCACAAAAAACCTTCGGAGCGACAGCGAAATGCCGAATAGCCCGGCCTGCCATGCCCCTGGTACAACAATTCCAAATATAAACCTTTTGTTAAGAATAAAAATAAACCGATGGTATGAAACTGCATTAATAATAGTTTATATTTAGAATTGTAACTGCAACGAATTGCTGTTTATGGGCGGCAGGCAACGCCCATAAAAGCATGGGAACTAAACAAACACAATTTATGAAAATTCCTTATTTAAGGATTGAGGAGTTGCGGGACAGCCTGAATTAGTCAATTTCCCTAGATTTTTGTGAATATTTTTGTGGCATGATATGCCATTATTTTATAAAATAAGTACAAATAATGGAAAAAAAGCGATTTTGTCGCGGAAAGGATTATAAATAGAGTTATCCATCAAATAAAAAAAGAGTCACCGAAATCACAATCGACCGATGTGCCGGCACACGCCATAAATGCTCTGCCTTTACTACTCAGCCACGCCGGGTAAACGTCACACGTCACAACGCTTCACCTTGTTGCTCCAGCCAAACATTCTGCAAGGTTAATTTTCGATGGTATAAAATATTGTACTAATCCGGGCGGGGGAACCGTAAAAATACGCTCTCAAATTCGCGGCTTTTCCGCTCATTTTTACAGCAGTGTTGATTATCATCAATTTAACATTCGGCGGCCTTGATACAGAGCAATATGGATACACAGCCATTATATGGTTCAGAGGGCCGAAGAAATAGCCCGTTTCTTCATTTTTGCTTTTCATAGGGCAGCAATTTTTTAGGCTGAAATTTAAAGGAGATGATTTTTATGGAGATATTATGCGCGTATTTTTCAAGGACTGGTTGTACAGAAAAACTCATAAAAGAGATTGGGGGCAGGCTTGAAAAAAAAGGTCATTCAATTAAGTGGGAAAAGATTCAAACAACTGAAGAAACATCGAGTTTTATTGAATTAAAAAGGGACCTGCATCATTATCCTGGAGTTTTCATCAGCCTTTTTAAAAAATCCTGGCGTAATCACTTCATTAACACCTATACACAGACCGAGGAGGATATTCAGCCCCTCATGTTTCCAGATGTCTCTCAATTTGACCGGATTATTATTGCCGGTCCCAAATGGGCCCGCATTTCCTATCCAGTAGCCCGTTACATACATTCAATAAAAGGTTTAGCCGGCAAAAAGCTTGGTTCGGTTAGCAGTTTCGGAGGGCCGCCTCTGCCGGTTTTTGAACTTGAACTGATCGAAAAATCCATGAACCGAATAGTCGAGGAGGCCGGGGCATCAATAATCGCCCATCTTGGTATATCCAGTGGGTATCACGAATTGGGGTTAATGCCTTTATTCCGTTTTGTAAACCGGATACGCTTTTGCAGGCCTCTTAAGGATTTTACGATTGGCTCCGACCATGTTGATCAACAAATCGAAGCCTTTTGTGATGTTTTAGGAGGTGAGTAAATCATGGGTACAAAAAACAATACTTCATACCTGGAAAGCACCCGGCTGTTAAATTATGAGCATCCTGCTCTGAAGGCATTGATTGATAATAAGCACTGGAAGGAACTTCCGGAATTTGAACGCATTGGAGCTGTTTATGAATTTGTTCGTAATACTATTTATTTTGGATATAATTCTTCTGATGAGTTAAAGGCATCTCAGGTTCTTGATGATGGTTATGGACAATGCAATACCAAAGCAACATTGCTTATGTCTTTACTTCGTGCCTGTAATATTCCCTGCCGATTCCATGCTTTTAAAATAGAAAAAAGTGTTCAAAAAGGAATTATCACTGGTTTGGCATACAAGATAACACCACAGAATATAATCCATAGTTGGGTAGAGGTCTGGTTTAAGGAAAGCTGGATAATTCTGGAAGGAGTTATCATCGATGATCTATTTCTTCAAAGTTTGCGGCAACACTTTTCGAATGACAAGGAATTTAACGCCTATGGTGTATCTACGCCGGATTTAATGAATCCGCTTATTGAATGGAAAGGAAAAGACACTTTTATTCAGAATATGGGAATCAACCATGATTTTGGAATTTTCAGTTGTCCCGATGATTTTTATGCTCAACATGGATCGAATCTTTCAGGGTTTAAAAAATGTTTGTATTCCCGTTTAGTTCGACATAGTATGAATCGTAAAGTTCAAAAAATTCGAAAGCAAGAAGGGCTTTAAGCAAGATTTTGGGCGCTGCCCGGATGTCTGTCGCCAAAAGAGCAGGCAATTCAAGCTTATCAAAGAGGTCTGTCCCCCATAAACAGGGACGGGCTTTCAATGCTATGGCGACTATTAATGAAATTAAGAGTGTCTGTGTAATCCGGGGCCAGGCCGGGGCGCTTTTTATTTACCCCGGCCGGTTCATGATATCCCCGTTACTTCTTCTATTGAGCTAATTGTTTTTTTTACTGCTCAGAAAGGCTTCTGGAGTATTAATCAAGGTCTTAGCAGCACCCCTCTTGGTTACCTCCCTACAACAATCCCAAAAGATTTTCCGACCGGGATAATCCGCCAATATTTGCTTTAGTTTTAGAGGATTGTTTTCAGAATACTGACTAAGATCATTCAGTTTTTTTCCAGTTCCCACTTCAAAAATCCCGCAATCCGCGGCAAATTCAGGGGCATACCAGCATGAATAATTATAGGTACTATAACCAGCAGAAATGATTTGTGCCACATTACCACCCGGTTCATTGCCCTTTTGTAGATTATCTAAAATGGCATAACCATCTTGATTGCTCAGAATTTCTCCATCATTAACATAGAAAATTACTTCTGAATTTTCAGGAATTATTAAATTATTCTTTTCATCGAACCACCTGCCGCCATGGGCGGATATAATAATGTTCTTCATATATGCTCTCCTGTTACTTAAATTTTTTTTGATTTTCTGATATTCTTTAAGCTATAAAGTACTGCCATCCGGGTGAGGATCAAGTAAATAGTATTACAATACCCATACCTTCTGTATTATACTTTCATTTTAGTCCTCCTTATCAATTTTTAAATTTCATTCTCTGCCACTAAGGCTAGGCCCATTTTATGGTAAATAATTCAAAAATATTTTTAGGCCTTGTTTCCTTCCCGCTTTTATCTTCGGCACCTGTTTTCGCTGTTTTTGTATCCATAGAAACGACCCCCTTAGCGGCACCATCTTTACCCGGCAAAATATTTGTCGGAGAAAAACTCAAGCTATGCAAATGTTCATAGAAGATATCCTCTTCAACAGTACCGACATGATCTCCTGTAATATTCCCAAGTCCTAATTTTTCTCTGGTTGAAGCATCAGGATCAATGCTGGCCCCATTATCCCATGAGCGGCTGAAGTATCCTCTCATATCCGGTAATAGTGACATCCCATTACTACCCGAACCAAAACGCTTATTTAATACGGAATGCAAGCGGGTATTATTTATACTTAGTTCTTTTGATTCATTGCAAAGGGAAAGCTCTTCAGCTGGAGCATTTTCTGTTGCAACATATTGTTTTCTTTCCCCGATAACTCCAGTAACAATACATTGAAGACTCTCTATAGCTATCAATCCAATATTCGCGTAAACTTTATTGATGTTGATAACAGCGGAGGGTGTCGTACTTTCTATTCTCAACACCAGGCCTGTCGCATTATTATCAACCTCTATTTCAACCCGGACTTCAACATTCCCTATTGTTTTAATGGAACTTGTTTTCTCCTTAATGCCGTCTGATAAAGTTAAATTAACTTTAGTATCGGAAGAACCACTGAGATTCATATGGGCTATAGCTGTGATAGTCTGTCCCTTTAATTTTCTTTCCCAATCGGGAAATTCATGTAATGCCTGGCTGAAAATCATCTGATTCGTTCCCGGTCCGGTTTTGATAACACAACAACCATTCTGTTGATCAAAACCAATAGAAGCGCTTTGATTATCGTTTGTATATATCCATCCATCTGGGTGATTGTATATCACCGGAGTTGCTTGTTCATTTTTATTGCTGAAATATAAAAAATCATAATTATAAACCAGATTTTTTTGCCGCATAGAATACAATAGATTTACCAAGTCTGATTTTTCATCTATATTCGCATTTAAAAATTTCATTATTTCATCCTTCACTTTAAAATTCTTATGTATCACTTTATCAATTTGTATCGTTTACACACCAAAAACACACAGGAATATGAACCAACTAATAGGGGCCGGGAGAAAAAACATTTGTTTGGTTATTATAATGAATGGTGGTTGTATCATTATCCAGGGCAACTTCCAAATACTTACCAATAATAAAAGAAGACATTGTATTTTGCTTGGAGCTTTTGTTCATTTGGTTTGGCATGAGTATATTCTGTGGAATGATCAATCCATTCTTCATATTAGTAGCTAAGAATATTTTAATTTTGTTCAGGGGAGAAAAGAAAATTGTCTGGTTTTTAGGGACAGTAGCTATGTTCAATGCTGTCTTAAATAGGGTTCCGCTATATTTAATTTCCTGCACAAGGCCTGCAGATATACTTAAAATTTCAGTTGTTTGCTGTTGATTGTCCAATCCATATTTATCTGGAATTCCATCTATACTCGCATCAAAAGCATTTTCCTTAAAAATATATGTTTTTCCTATAAAGACTTCATTAGATGTAACCGAAAACTCAACTTCCTCAAAATCATTGATTTGTTGCAACGAGGCATACTCGTAAATTGTCGGACAAAAAGTAATTTGATTTTTCTCACCAAAGGGTTCTAAGGAAAAACATACTACCGCGTGAGGCGACTCGTCATCAAATGATCTTACGATAACTACCTTCTCATGATTATTTAATATTTTATTTATGCCATCAGCATTTATTTCAATATCTAATACGTATTCATTCACAACATTTTCCCCTGCCTGAAATGAATTCCCGCATCCATTGCTTCTATATAAAGCAACATCAACGGGAATTATTCATTTACTCAAGATTATTATGAGTTAAGAAGCTTGGTTAAGGTTTCACCGGAAGCAACACTTTTAACTCCTGGTGTTCCAGGTACATTTGTTACTTGATAGGTGCTTGCCAGAATTTGTAAGAAATATTCAATAGTGCTGGCGGAAAAGCTGAATTCGCAACCAGGGGCAGCGGCATTTCCCTGCACATTTCCGGATTGGAGGGCTGTTCGAGCAGCAAATAAACAGATGGTCTCTTGCGGGGTCATATTAAGAGAATTCTGCGGAGGCAGCGTAAAGGCACAGAAAGGTAGGTACTGATTACCGGAGGGAAGATTGACCAACCCTGCCAAACCAACAGTCAGATCCGGGGTGTCCGCCGGGCGGTTGTTTTTTAATCTGATACTGTCAGCCGGTACAGATTCACTTCCCGTACTAAAGCTGCCGTCCTGGTTGAATATGACCGATGTGCCCAGTCCATATTCAACCGATAAACTTTGCATCTCAATGGTTGTATTGGCAGCAATTTTTGCCTTGTTAAAAATATACACCTTATATTTTGGCTGATAATCAATATCCACCATTCCAAAAATATTTCCGAAAGGAACGGAAAACCAAGTGGGTACTCCTGCTGTGATCTGCCCCGTACCTTTGGCGCCTTTATATCCGAGAAGCTGGTATTGGTTCTGCTGGAGATAGTCGAGAATCAATCTTTGCTCTGAAGAAGTAAAATCAAAATTTATTTTATATGTTGTAGACATTATGTCCTCCCTAAAATTATTAATTTCTATTAAAACACCAGTTTATACTAGTATCGTATAACGTTAGTTTGTCAAATCGCATTGAAAAAACTATATTTTACTCCAGCGGAGCATCCCTGCTTTTATTCATCATCAAATCTCCTTTCTAATATTTTTCCAGAACTCTTTCAGCCCCAATTAGTCCGATAAAAAAACCATAGTCGATTTTTTCGTCTTCTCTTTATAAGACACAAAATTCACCTGTTTGTTCATGAAATTTAAATATTAATTAGTAATTGTTTAGAAAATAATGATGTCTCTTAGAAGCGTTAGGGATTGGAACTATGGTTTGACATTTTTTCAAAAATGACAAACCAAAGCGTTAACAACTGGATAATTTCCAGTTGTTAACCTTCGAAGGCGAAGCCGGAGTAGTGGAAAGCCCGACCTGCTGAAATGAAATGAAAGCAGGTAACGCCCAAAGATTTTAGCTAAATAAATAGATATTTTGGTTAATCGGGTGTATATAATTATACATACAGTTGTTAGATTAGATTAATATAAGAGAAAATGTGATGGCTCTGATCCTGATTTTATATCGCATAGTAACGAGCTAATGCTTCCAAACATACCCCTGTAGTTAGCTCACGAGAACCAAACCAGACATGTCGGTGAGGAGGTTCTGGTCCGCAATAAAAGGCTTCTTCAGGCCAGTAACCGGATTCTGTTTGACTGTTAAGCAGAAAATTAATGGCTTGAAAGGTTTTATTGTCTTTCGGATAGTTGAAATTCAGCAAGGTACAAAGAGCCATAGCTGTTTGAAGGGGTGTATGAAAAGAGCCATTTTCCAGCTGTTCCACCAAAATCTTTTCTGTTATAAGACCGGTAATATCCGCAAAAGCCCTTATCCCATTGGCATAAGCTCTGGCTACCGCATAATAAAGAGAAAGATTATTAAGGTAATACCAATACGATCCATCTTCCCACCCAACACGGATACAATCCATTATATATTTAGCAGCTTCACCGCAGAGAGGGTTCTGGCCCAGGTAGAGAATGGCGTTTGCGTTCACCACCGTATCAACATCATTAGGGGCGTTTTTCTTCCGGATCCAAGTAGAAAAAAGTCCATCTTCATTTCGGTTAGCCAGAAGTATAGCTTTGTTTTGCGCTATTTCTTCAATATTAAATATTTTTTGCAGCACAAATGAAATAAGGCAAGTATCATCCATGTCAGGATCAATTTTTTTTTGGCTACGGGGAGTCCAGTAGCGCCATAAAAAGTTTTTATCAGCTAACTCAGTTAAAAAAAATTTTGCCTTTTTTTGGATACCTTCAACAACAGGATGATCTAAAAAACTAAGGTTATAAAGGATCCCGCAGGTTACAAAGGGAGAACTGTCATACCGGCTGTATTCCATACTTGGGGAAGGAGAGAGATATGTTTTAAATTCCCCCTGTGGCAATTGTACTTTTTTGAGCCACAATAGTCCCTGTTCAACAGCTTGTTTCGGAGAATTGTTTATTTTTTTTTCTATTAAAACTCGACTGCTATTGCTTAGCACCTTATCTAATTCAGGTTTCCGGTTAATAAATCCAAAATAGGCTTTTACGCGAACAGAGGCACCTGGTATAAAAACAGCTTTGAGGTAATATAGAAAACGGTAAGTAAGATATTGATCCAAGGAGCTGTCCAGATCTTCATAAGAGCAGCCATGCCACTTTAGCAGAGTATCTTTTTTACTTTCTAAGCATACCCCTTTCATAACTAATTTAGTAAAAATGGATTCCCAATGACTTTGAACAGATAGTTCCAAAGGGTTTTCGTCTATATGCAGTTCAACGCCCACCTGTGGCATTAAGTTGTCATTAACATCAAAATGAATACAAAAAGAGTGTAGATAAGGAGAAAAATCCTCTATAAAAGAGATCGCTTGCTGCTCCTGTTCGGCAAGTCCAAGTTCTTTTAAAAATGGAAAGATGTGCCTGGCATCGTGAAATTTAAAACATAAACGGATTACAGCTGAAAAGGGAGAAAAACCTAATTGAAAAAGATACCCTTCCTTCGGAACTTGACTTAAGCAGCGATGGATTGTTTTGATTTGTTTATTGGAGGAAGAACCTAGCCATACTGAATTTATGAGACCATCAAGTTCCTGTTCTGAAATCCCCTCTGGAACTTTTTTCAGACCAATAAATATATGGGGCAGCGCGTAGTTTGTTTCTCGGCCTACCTTGTATTCCATCCAAAGGTTTCGCATGTGATTATAAAGAAAAGTATTTTCATGTGCCCAAAAGCGGCAAAGCTTGCCAATAAAAAGCCACCAGGGATGGTTAAAAGTATATAGCTGGCTACCGGCCTGTTCTATTTTGCAAGCCAGGGTATCACGACCCTCGGTTGTAACACAAAACGCGAAATCCCCAGAAGTGCCAGGAGCGGTCAGCGTTGTTTCAAAACCAAAGGCCCTGGGACAGGACATTATAGGAATGGACCGAGTATAATCGATAATAGTCTGTTTGCACAGGTCATCTATTAATGAATCCGGTATAAGATGTCCCAGCTTTTGAAGTACTTGACCAAGAGATTGATAGGATAACATTATTATTTATTGAAAGTTCTGATGATCAAGCCCACCGGTTATCCGGTAAAGGTTCGGATAGTTGTCCATCCTCTTTTTTAAATAAACTCCGGTTTCTATAATTATAAAAATAAGTTTCCGATTCATTTGCAAAGTAACTGAATGTAACAGAAGCAATTTGAGTTTTATTATAGGTCAATAGCAGCTCGGGTACTATGAAGTCCGGCATTATAAGGCCGTAGAAGGTATTCAGATTCGATCTGAACTCCCTGTTAAATTCATTAGCCTGTTCTAATTTCAGGTCATCGGGAAAATGGTATTTTTTAGCAGGTGGTATATCCTCTATATAATCAATTAACAAATCTGTAAATTTTTTCCATCCTCTATAATTAACTATTGTGTCATTAGGATTGCTATACTTACCGCTCATTACATCCATGATTAATTGTCCGATTTCGTTAAATATATAATGCTTCTTAGCCCCTACACTATTCTGACCACCTTTAAAGTCTAACTTGTATTTTTTATCATTTTTATCTTCATTACCCATAAAATGCCTCCATCAAAAATTTAATAAATTAATTAATATAACATAATATTACTTTTGTCTAATACATAATTCTATTAGCTTTACCAGGTATATATATTATGATATACAAGAATAAGAATTACCAACTCACTTCAAATACCCTTTATCCCTATACTGATCCCAATTCAACCAGAAAGGAGTCAAATAATGTTAAAGAATTATTTTTTTTGGACGCTATTGATATTCTTTTCTATTTTATTAATTCCCGGTATCTCAGCGCTTGAAACTCTCATCCTTTCAGACGAACATAATTCCTCCATACCTCTTTCCGGTAAGATGGAGATTCTTCCAGTTGAAAAAAACAACACAACCCTGGATGAGCTCCTGTTGTCAGAACAAGAGCAAGCATTTCAACTGTTTAATTCTTTTTACAAATTAACCGGTAATTCAGACGGATATTGGTTCCGGTTTACAATCATTAATTCTTCCAAAACCCATAACCACTATATCCTAGAGTACAATTATTACCGAGCCTGGACAAAAATCGAGGTCTATATTCCATCGGTGTCTGGTGAATTTATCAAAAAAAAAGAAGCCCCTGGCTTAGATAATTCTACCAGGGATATAAAGTACAGAAATCCGGTTTTTGCTTTTAATATTAATTACAAGGAAACTAAAACCATTTATATAAAACTTCAAACCGAAACACCGGTTTATGCTCATTTTAATATCATGAATTTTAAATATTTTCATACATTAAGCCGTGATGAACAAATGCATATAGGATATAATTATGGAATCCTTTTTGTTATGGCTTTTTATAACCTTTTCCTTTTTTTTGCTTTTAAAGACAAAAGTTTTCTTTTTTTAATGGGTTTAATTATCAATCTGCTTATCCTTCAATTAAGCACCAACGGCATTCTTGGAGAAAATATTATCATTTTACAAAATTACGACTATCTTTTAGGAAGGATTTTTATGCTTTCCACTACTATATTTTTCGTCCTATTCGGACGAAGCTTTATCCAATCTAAAAAACAATTACCCTCCTGGGATAAAATATTGCTTGTTCTTCTATCAATTCATACAGGTATTGGTATTTTAAATTTTTTCTATTCCGAATTATTTTTAATCCGTATAATTACTTTACTTCTGCCCATATTATGGTTTATCATTCTGGCTATCAGATTATATTTTGAAAAAAATGAACGGGCAAAATATTTTCTTTTAATTTCTGGCAGCATTATCCTTTTTGGAGTCTTTACTGTTATCCAGGCTTATATACCTTTTCTACAAAAGATATACCTGCACTTTACCGACCCAATTAATACCGGGACCATAGTGTTCATTCTCCTTTTTTCATTTTTCCTGACCAGTTCTATCTCCAAATTACAAAAAAAGGAGATTCAGGCACAAAAGATTTTAGAACTCGATGAGGTTAAGTCCCGTTTTTTTACTAATATTTCCCATGAATTCAGAACTCCACTTACATTGATTACTGGCCCCCTCGAGGATATGCTTTCAGAATCAACAAACAAAGTACATCAAAACAAACTTGAAATGATGCTTTCAAATTCCCGACGCTTATTAAACCTGGTTAATCAACTTCTGGACCTTTCTATGATAGACAACGATAAAATGAAATTACAAGCATGCGCGGAAGATGTGATTCACTTCTTAAAAAACATAACTGAAAATTTCAGCTACATTACATCGCAAAATCAACAACAAATTCACTTTAAAACTTCCCAGGAGAACGTGGAACTCTATTATGACAGTGAAAAGCTGGGAAAAATAATGTTAAACCTGATTATCAATTCTATTAAATTTACACCGGCAGGCGGTCATATTTTTATCAATTGTGAGCTTGTACCCGGAGATTTAAAACAAAAGAGTATTGCTTTTCAAGACGGATACATAGAGATAACTGTTGCAGATACAGGGATTGGCATCTCCCCGGAGCACCAGGACCGGATTTTTGACCGATTTTACCATGTAAATGAAAACAGGGCCTGGGCACACGCGGGTACAGGCATAGGGCTGGCACTGGTAAAGGAATTGGTCGAGCTGCATCATGCTAGCATTATCCTGGAAAGTAATAGTGAATCGTCCAACGAACAGAGGACACGATTCATACTGCGCTTTCCACTAGGTAGAAAACATCTGGATGACAAGGAAATATCCACAATCTCAAAAAGCAATTTTTTATCAATAATTCATAATGGAGACATAGAAATAGAAAAGGAATACACTGAGTGCTTTGAAAAGGAAAAAATCCCGACTGAAACAACAGAAAAGAAACTTATCCTTCTTGTGGAGGATAACGAAGATGTCCGCCAATATATTCGCGAAGGTATGGAGGGACAATATACCATAATAGAATCAAAGAATGGCGCGGAAGGGTTTAAGGCAGCCAAACAGTTCATTCCAGATCTTATAGTCTGTGATCTTTTAATGCCGGTCATGGACGGGTTTGAATTTTGCAGGTTAATAAAACAAGAGTTCGCAACAAATCATATACCGATTATCCTGTTAACCGCCAGAGCTGATGTGGATAATATGATTAAAGGATTTTATTCAGGAGTGGATGATTATATTACAAAACCATTTAATATGAGTTTATTACATGCCCGCATAAAAAATCTTATTGATCTACGCTGCCTGCTCCAGCAGAAAATACAACGAAAATTAGCTCTACAACCTACTGAAATCACCGGCGCCTCGGAGGATGAAGAGTTCATCAAAAAATTGCAATCTGTTATTGAGGAAAATATTTCCGATTTTAAATTTAACATTGATATTCTGGCTGAATCTCTTTTTCTAAGCCGGGCATCATTAAACAGAAAAATACGCGCCTTAACCGGGGAATCATCGAACCAATTTATACAATCTTACAGACTGCAACAGGCTGCCAATATGATTAAATCTAAAACCCACAACATAACCGAAATCGCTTATGCTGTGGGTTTTTCAAGCACGGCTTATTTCTCCAAATGCTTTAAAGAAAAATTTCACCAGACACCCTCACAATATGAATAGCTCGACCTAGAAATCTCTCGCTGATTCTTGACTTTTCTATTTGTAAGTAAATTCTTAATATTTCATATTCTCCATCAGTTGGAAAATAGAACCTTGTGTTAAAATAAAAACCACCACCTTGAGCAACCGGGCAGGGTTCTTAGGCTAAGATGGCGATAGTGTTCACGGTATTAGTCGTAAATTCCTATATTGTCAATTCAAGGTCAGTTTCTTCCGTATAATCTTTAAGTTCTCTATACAGGATTTTTTTTGCCCTATTTATTCTCGATTTAATGGTTCCTATAGGGATTTTTAATTTATCCGCAATAACTTTATATTTTTCATTTTTATAATAAAAACATATTAGAGGATTCTTCAGGTATTCAGGCAGCTTTTTTATCAGTAATACTAATATTTGGCTTAATTCATTTTTATACAACCATAATTCAGGGGTTTCCGCCAAACTGTTCTCAAGCTTATCTTCAAATAAAACCAGGGATAATGGATTCTTATCATAAAGCCGTTTCTTATAATTGATACAATAATTCCGTGCAATAGCCCATATCCAAGTATTAAACCTGGAATTACCATGAAATTTATCCTTTTGGTAATAAACCTTAATCATAATTTCTTGAATAATATCCTTGCTTGTATGTTCATCAAAGCGGTATTTCCTGACGACTTTATAAACAAAGTCATAGATGCTTTTAATCTGATAATTAAACATCTCTTTATTTAAAACCTCAGTCATATTATTTCTCCTTATTATCAAAGTATTTGAAAGCATTCCTAGTGAGGACGATCTTTCATGATATAAGCTTAAATTTTCTAAAAAGATGAAGATATCAGCCTCAGATCAAGGTTTATAAGAAATGAATCAAATCCGTAGTAATAGACTAGTTAAGATAAAACCAGGGATACTATACATCTGTGTTTGGTTTTATTTTCTATATTAAAAAGAATTACATTTTTGCGTATTCAGCTGTTTTGTATTGAATAGTATAAAAATTGAATCAGAAAATATAAAAATTGGATCATCTGTGAATTTATGGCATAGCCAGGTTTCTTTTACAACTTACGCCTCGAATAAAAGAATTCCTTTTGGTGACAAGAGCATTATTAGCCATATTGATTTCTCAGTCGCTGTTAAGGCCCTGGGGTTCTCTGGGCTTTCACTTACCTGTGGAAGGGGTGTTGGTATTGTAGGAATAGTCCTTGGCTCTGCCGGTCCTTTGGCATATAATCTGCAAAAAAATAAATTTCAACTTAAAATTCCTGACTTTTCATACCCGAGTATAACCCATATCTTCGGCTTCATTAAGTAAAAAATACAAAAAAACTGCCTTTACCAGAAAATTTCGAGGCCCCGAAAATCCAGACAGAAAAGTCCATGCTTTTGTTTAAAAAAATTCCGGGCGTTGCCTGCCGCCCATAAACAGCAATTCTATATTTGAGTACAAATATTACGAATTGCGCTTAATTTCAATTCGTTGCAGTTACAATTCCAAATATAA
>JAFGWI010000138.1 GCA_016937215.1 Spirochaetales bacterium
AGGAGGAACGACGAAGAATCTTATCTTTTACAGGCGCTTATTCAGGCTGAGATCCTTCACTCCGCTTCGCTCTGTTCAGGATGACAGCGAGGAGATCGATAAATAATTTGAATATTTTTAAGAATTGATTTTTCACCAAACAATTGTTTTAATTCATCAAATTCATACCAAATAGTATATGGAAAAAAAATAATTTCAGCGATATACTTAAAATATAAAATCACTTGTCAAGTGAAATTAAAGGGACCTTAAAAAATAGATATTGATTCCTGTTATAATCAAAAATGTTTTTCAAAGCCCCTTTGAGCTGATACTCTCAAGCTTTAATTATTTATTGAAACAAGGAAAATATCTTTAAACTAATTCTTTTCATTTTCAAATTCAGTTTTTTTATAAGCAGGAGCAGCTTTCGGCCAGGGGCATTGTCATTTAAAAAGTACTTATCTGTTTTTTAACGTCCTCCAAATTTTAAAAAGCCGGAAATATTTGCGGCTAATCCCGGGAGGATACAATGATGTTATTACAAAAAAATTCTATTGAAGAAAAAGCATTGGAAATTTATCAGCGTTCTGTTAAAGACCGGCGGATTAATGAAGACATTTGTTCAGACATTTATCTGCTTTTTATAAAGCGAATGAATCGTTACAAAGAAAAACATCCTGAACTTGCTGAAGTCAGTGATGGTTTTATTGCAAGTGTTGTCCGATTCATTATCCGTGATTTAAATAAAAAACAATATAAAATAGAAACCAGGGATGAGGTGCTTGAAACAGTGTGCCAGGGATTGGTCCACAATCAGGAGCCTTTAAGTGATGATAACCTAGAATGTTTGTTTGAAAATAAACTTTCGGATTATATTCAACAGGAACTGAAGGGATCATCAATACGAAAAGAACAGGCATTGTGTTTCATCTTGTTTTATTCAAATTATTTTTCTACCGAGCAAGTGATAAAACTCATTACTTTGGCAGGCTTTGATTTCAACAATTGGGAAAGAGCTTTGCTTGAAATAAAGGAATGTGCTTTGGCCAGAAGTTTCCGAAAGCTTGTTAAGCTGGAGACAGCTTTAAGTACCTGTTTTTATCGCGTTATTCAAATTCACGGAGCCATGCAAAAGGTTTCGGCTGACAAAAAAGACAAATGGATCAGCGATTATAAGAAGCTGGCTCAACAAAGACACAATGCCATTGTTGCTTTGAAAAGAACAATTGTGCTTCCAAGCTATAAAGAGGCTGCTCTGGTTTTAGGTATTAAGGAAGAAGGGTTTCGTTACAGTGTGAATACTTTTATGAAAAACTTTTTTATATTTGCCGGTCAACATTATGGCGATAAAAAACAATTAGCCGCCTAGGGGAGGGGAGTTTGTTTTTATCCTTTATATAATAGAAGAGCCTTTTATACACCAACTATTTGGGCCGGAAAATTTTCCAGGGTCAAATAGTTTTCAAAAAATATTCCTATGTTTCGCTTATTGATTTTTTCCTTATCAAAGTGTTAGGGATTTATGTGGAAATCCTGGCTTTATGATGCGTTTTATAATTGGGAAGATTCTGTAATATATTTTCTGGAATATAATGTGTCATCTTGCAAAAATAAAAAACAATTAATAAATAAATTTGTGTCAAAATGATACGGTCTTTACAGGGCTTTCTGGCCTGACTGTAAAAAAATAACACATCAGGAAATAGTTCTTAATTATTCTTTGCTTATATTTAAAAACATCAGTCTGATATATTTCACTATATTATCGATAATTAAAAATTTGTGTTTCTGGTGTAAAACTTGGCATGCTCTTTGCTTTATTATGAGTGTAAGATTCAAATAAATCTATTAGGAGGTGTGACTATGTCATTAATCAAATGGAAAAACAGGGATTTATACAATCCCTGGTCAGAGTTTAAAGCCCTTCAGAATGAAATCAACGACTTGTTCGACATGGACCGGTTCCCAGGCAATACGGGTTTATTTGACCGGAATTTTTCACCAAAGATAGATGTGGTGGAAAATGATCAGAATTTTGTGGTGAATTGCGAACTTCCCGGCCTGGAACAAAAAGATTTGGATGTGTCCATCGCATCCAATGTTTTGACTTTGAAGGGTACAAAAAAAGGCCATCATGAGGATGGTAAAAAAGGCCAGTTTTATAAAAAGGAAACATGGTCTGGTAGCTTTCAGCGCACTCTCTCGTTGCCAACATCGGTTGATGCCAACAAGATACAGGCAGAGCTAAAAAATGGTATCCTGACTATTACACTGCCTAAAAAAGAAGAAGCCAAGGCCAAACAGATTTCAGTTAATGTGAATTAAGGAGGTGTGACATGACAGAAACCAAAACCATACAGCAGAACAAGAGAACTTACAGGGCAGCCTGCGATATTTACCATGAGGAAGACAAGGTTGTTCTGACCATGGAAATGCCCGGTGTAACAAAAGAAGATTTGAATATAAGAATAGATGGAAATGTGCTTTATATTCATGGACAAAAAAAACTTCACCATGAAAATGGTGAATACAGGATGAGGGAAATTCCAGAAGGCGATTTCTATCACGAGTTCACACTTGATGATACCATCGACCGCAATAAAGTGGACGCGCAATTAAAAAACGGAGTGGTCACACTTGTTCTGCGTATCAAGGAATCCGAAAAGCCGCGGAAAATAAATGTAATAAGCAATTAAAGCCAGTACAAGATAAAGGAGGTCTTGTTGGTGATGAAGGTCGGTGAATACCGGCCTTTTTTTGTGTTCTGGAACTGCAAAGGGATTTTTGTTAGTCCATGTTGGAAATTTTCGCAGGTAATTTTATATAAATAAGAAGTATTTGTTTAGCTTAAACAGGAATCACTATTTTTAGCGTTAAGGATTGTAATAATAGCAGAGCTAATTGCAAAAGTCCCGA
>JAFGWI010000139.1 GCA_016937215.1 Spirochaetales bacterium
ATCTGGATTTAATGCAGGAAAAATATTAAATTAAAAGGAAGAGGTTTAAAGCATGAATGAAAAAAATAGCAACCTTGTTCCTATTGTCATAGAACAAACAGGCGCGGGTGAACGAAGCTACGATATCTTTTCCCGATTATTAAAAGACAGAATTATCTTCATCGATGGAGAAATTCATGATGTAACAGCTGATCTTGTTGTTGCTCAGTTGTTGTTCCTGGAGTCTCAGGATCCTGAAAAGGACATCCATCTTTACATTAATTCACCAGGCGGTGTCGTAACAGCAGGATTGGCCATTTACGACACAATTCAGTATATTAAATCTGATGTTCAGACCATTTGTATGGGACAGGCCGCCAGTATGGGGGCCGTTCTTTTGGCGTGCGGTACAAAAGGTAAGCGTTTCGCTTTACCATCAAGCCGCATTCTGGTACATCAGCCCTGGGGTGGTGTTTCCGGTCAAGCTTCTGATATCAATATTCAGGCTCGTGAAATTGTCCGGTTAAAAAAAATGTTGATTGAATATTTTTCACATCACACAGGCAAATCAGAAGATCAAATCGCGGCTGATCTTGAGCGTGATTTTTATATGTCGGCTCAGGAAGCAGTAGAATATGGATTGATTGATCGAATATTGACGAGGGAGAAGAATGGGTAGAATTTCAAGAAATAATGGACAGAAAGTATGTTCATTTTGCGGTAAAACAGCTGAAATTGCCAGGAGATTAATTGCCGGGCCAGGTGTTTATATCTGCGATGAATGTGTTCATGTCTGCCGTAAAATACTCGACGAAGAAGAAGATATTTTATCAACCGAAATTCTTGAAGAAACCCCCAGTCCAAAGGAAATAAAATCCTATCTGGATCAATTTGTTATTGGACAGGAAAAGGCCAAGAGGACATTGTCCGTAGCAGTATATAATCATTATAAGCGAATTTCCGTGGGACGAAAAATAGATAATTCCGTTGATATGGAAAAAGCTAATGTGCTTATCATAGGTCCGACTGGAACGGGTAAAACATTATTGGCCCGTACCTTGGCAAAAAAGTTGAACGTACCTTTTGCTATTGCTGACGCGACCACGCTGACAGAAGCCGGTTATGTTGGTGAGGATGTAGAAAATATTCTTTTAAAGCTGATTCAGAATGCAGGTAATGCCAATCACATTCCAGCTGCTGAAAAAGGCATAATTTATATAGATGAAATCGATAAAATCGCGCGTAAGGGTGAGAATGTATCGATTACAAGGGATGTTTCCGGTGAAGGTGTTCAACAGGCATTGCTCAAAATCATAGAAGGAACCGTTGCTTCTGTGCCGCCTCAAGGGGGACGAAAGCATCCTAATCAGGAAATGCTCAAAATTGACACATCAAATATACTTTTTATATGCGGCGGAGCCTTTGTAGGGCTAGATAAAATAGTTGAATCGAGAATTTCCCAGAGTCCCATGGGTTTTGGGGCGGACATCAAGTCGGTACATGAAAAAAATCTCGCTGAACTATACAAGAATATGCACCCCGACGATTTGATTAAATTCGGTTTAATTCCTGAATTTATTGGTCGTTTACCCATAATTGTGTCACTTGATGAGCTGGATGAAGAAACATTGGTGAGGATTATAACCGAGCCAAGAAATGCCATTGTAAAACAATACAAAGAGTCATTTAAAATAGATAACGCCGAACTTATTTTCGAAGATGACGCGATTGAAGCAATTGCCAAAAAAGCCATTGTGATGAAAACAGGTGCCCGTGGTTTAAGAACCATTGTTGAAGGTTTGATGGTCGATATCATGTATGACATTCCTTCCATCAAGGGAAAAAAACGTATTGTTATCACCAAGGAAGTTGTTGAAAAAAACATCAAACCGGAAGTGCAGTTGGTCAATAACAAAAAAACCGCTTAAAAATAGCGGTTTTTTACTGATTCTTGAGTGTCATTAATGGGATGGCCAAAAATTAAAGGATAAGGAGTTATTGATTTTTCGTAAACCAAGCAAAAGATCCTTGTGTGTAACATTAGATAGCGATGAAAATATTGGAGAATACCCTTCTAAAATTAAAAATGAATAAGATGTACATGATTCCCCTTCGTGACATTGTGGTTTTTCCCAATATGGTGCTTCCTTTTTTTGTTGGTCGAAAGAAATCAATTACTGCGGCGGAAGAGGCCCTTAAAAAGGGACGTGTTGTGTTTTTGACAACCCAGAAGAATTCTTCTTCCGAAGAACCTTCCATGGATGATATTTATCAGGTTGGTACGGTCGCGAAAATTCTACAAAGTTTGAAATTACCTGATGGAACAATACGCCTATTGGTTGAAGGATATGAACGGGCCAGTATCGTGAATTATCATGAGACCTTGGCCAGTTATAAAGTCCAGATTAAGCCGATCAAGGATAATACGGAAATCACTCCTGAAATAACAGCTCTGTTAAGGGTCGTAAAAAGCGAATTCGCCCATTACGCCCAGGCCAATAAAAAAATACCTGCCGAAATACTGGTAAACATAGAAAAAGCCAAAAATCCCAACAAGCTGGTCAATCTGATTTGTGCTAATGCTCCTTTAACTTTGGAGAAAAAGATTACTCTGCTAGAAGAGATAGACTTAAAAATAAGGCTTGAAAAGCTTTTAATGGTTTTAACCGATGAACGCAAGGTTTACGAATTTGAACAGAAAATTCAGAATAAAATTCGTCGAAAAATCGAAAAAAATCAAAAGGATTATTTTTTAAACGAGCAACTGAAGGAAATAAAAAAGGAATTAGGCAATGAAGCCGATGATTTGACGGGTGTCAAGGAGCTTGAAAAATTATTCAGTAAAAAGAAACTACCGGTTTATGTTTATGAACGCGCTGAAAAAGAAATCAAGCGTTTGGGGCGTTTGCAGCCCATGTCGCCCGAAGCAGGGGTTTTGCGTACTTATCTTGAATGGATAGCTGAGTTACCCTGGTCGGAAACAAAAAGTGAAGAAGTTGATATTGATAAAGCCAAGGAAATTCTGGATCAGGACCATTATAATCTTATTAAGGTCAAGGACCGGATTCTGGACTTTTTGGCAGTGCGGCAATTAAAGAAAAGGGTTAAAGGCCCGATTCTTTGTTTGGTCGGGCCGCCTGGAACAGGCAAGACATCGCTTGGCCGTTCAGTGGCCAGGGCTTTGGACCGCCCTTTTGTGAGGATTTCTCTTGGCGGCATTCGTGATGAGGCTGAAATTCGCGGCCACCGAAGGACCTATATTGGCGCGATGCCGGGGAAAATTATTCAAGCCATGCGCAATCTTGATTCAATCAATCCTGTATTTCTATTGGACGAAATAGATAAGATGAGTTCCGATTACAGAGGGGATCCCTCTTCGGCATTGCTTGAGGTCTTGGACCCGGAGCAAAACAACACTTTTCGCGACCATTATCTGGAAATCCCCTATGATTTATCCCAGATCATGTTTATCACAACAGCGAATTCCATTCACACCATTCCCTATCCCTTGCTCGACCGCATGGAATTAATTGAGATTTCGGGTTACAGTGAATATGAAAAACTTAAAATAGCTGAAGGGTTTTTATTGCCCAAACAAATTGAAGAAAATGGATTGGATTGGGCGAAAATCAGTTTTTCAGAAGAGGCGATCAGGAATATTATCAGAAAATATACACGTGAATCGGGGGTTCGAAATCTGGAGCGGGAAATCGCCGGGGTTTTGCGAAAAATCGCCAGAGAAGCCGTTAGGTCCAAAACCCATGAATTACCCGATGCTGAAAAAGCCGACTACTCTGTATCCATTATTGCTCAAAATTTGAATAAATATATTTCCGTTGAAAAATACAAGGAAAACGAGTTTCCCAAGCCCGACAAGCCGGGATTGGTTTATGGAATGGCCTGGACCGAACGGGGCGGGCGTCTTTTGCCTATTGAGGTTTTGCTTATTGAAGGCAAGGGTGACCTACTTTTGACCGGAAGTTTGGGCGATATCATGAAAGAAAGTGCCCAGGCTGCCAAATCCTTTTTACGCGCCAATACCGAGGCTTTAAACCTCGATCCTGAGGTCTTTAAAACCAAGGATATTCACGTGCATGTGCCGGAAGGAGCCATTCCAAAAGACGGGCCTTCGGCAGGAATTACCCTGACCGCTTCGCTTTATTCGGCCTTGAGCGGGAATGTGATGAAGGATCGCTGGGCTATGACAGGGGAAATAACATTGACCGGCCGAATCCTGCCTGTTGGCGGGGTTAAGGAAAAGGTTTTGGCAGCTCACCGCCATGGGATTACCGAGGTATTGCTTCCCAAGGGAAATGAAAGCGATCTTGATGAACTTCCCGATGAAGCAAGGGAATCTTTGAAATTCCACTTTGGTGTGACTGTTATTGAGGCGCTAAAATTGTTGTTTCATCTGTAAGCCTGTTTTGGTTATTTGCGCGAACACTTTATTAGCTAAGCAAAACGCGCGTAATGAACTGAGATCCCTCACTCCGCTTTATTAAGGATGACAACTGCCATTCTAAATGTGAACCATTCTGGATTAAATAAATTCGACCGGATGCTGAAAGCGATGAACCTGTTGAATGGTTACCTCTATGCTAAAATCAAAAATTTCTTGAGAGTCTGCTAGTGTCTTTCTGTTAAAGAAAATTGGTACTTGTATAGCCAAATCGCATTTTGCCGCTTATTGCGTTAGGGATATGGGGCATTCTGAACGCAGTGAAGAATCTCAGTTGTCTATAATCATGTTGATTCACTAATAAAGTGTTTACATGTATGAAATTACGAGATGCTTCATGAGACAGGTTAGATTCTTTGTTGTACCTCCTCAGAATGACAGGCGAGCCTTTATCTCTTTCTCCCGTATCCTTTTTATACATACAAGGTATAAAAAAAGACAGTTCCTACAAATCATCATAGACTATGACATCGGCAACTTTTTTATGATTAGCTTAACAGTTGCAAATAAATCCTAAAAAAATGGGGATAATAAAATTGATATAAATGCTTTAGATTTTACACCCCAGGCAACGCCCAAATATTTATGCATCAAATAGGCAAAATTTAATTTATATGGATAAAAATCTTTCGCTATCGAGGTTTTGGAGACTTAAGATCAGTTTTCCAAAAATAGGCTTTCATAAATTTCCGGTACTGTCATTAAAAAAAGTAACGAATCCCGATTCCACCCCCGCCGGATGCGTTGGTAGCGGGAAATAAATCCATGATAAAGGCGATTTCGAGAAAAATTTCTATTGGCGCGTTTTCGAATAAATAAGCCAGCCCCACAGGTGCCCTGATTCCGATCTGAGGTGTCACGGCTGTAATTTTGGCGCGAGCGCCGGCACCCACGTAAAGCGGAAGGTAGCCCTTGGGAACAGGGAATAGATCGAGGAAATGGAACAGGTAATCTCCATGGACATGAAGCTGCATTTCGCTCACCAGTGACCAGGCTACAGCAAGGTCAAGAGCGTTTTGATTGTTTATCCAGAATTTGGCGGTAAGCCCGCTGGGTTCACCCAGGATGATACCCGCCCCAAAGCCTTCTGTCTGGGAATAAAGGGTATTTGAAGCCAGGATGATGAGGATGGCTGGAAACAGGCATTTTTTGGCGCGAAGCATTATTCTTCCTCCGTTTGTGAATATTCTTTTACACTATATTTGTTCAGGTACGAGATGATTTCATGACAGAATTCCCTTGAGATGTCGGTGTTTGACAATCCGGCCAAAGTCGCTTCCTGTTCATAGATTTTCATTTCGTTCTGAATCAAGCGCTTTAATGTATCCTGAGTTTTGGTCAAATTCAATAGGATGGCGCGGATTTTGTATTTTTCCTGCAGCACAAATTCGAGAGTGGAGATGATAGCTGAAAATTCCTTGGCCTGATTAAAGAGAATGTGACTGATTTTTTCGATGTTAATAAGGGATAAGGGGTTTTTGTGAACAAACTGCGCGGCTTCTTCCTTGAGCAGACTCTCGTAATTCTTGCGAATGCTTTTAAAAATGCTTTCAAAGGTTTTGCGGAAATTATCGATAAAATTCTGGTTTTTATTGCCCTTTTTAGCAGTCAATTCTTCCAAAAGGGCTTTTTCCCGCTTGTAAACGGATATTTGAACCAGAATATTTTTGATCGCCACATGGGATTTTAAGCCTGGATTAATCTTGATACGTCCCAAAACATCCTTCAAAATACTGTTTATTTCAATATTTTCCGCGGATAGATGGTGTTCGAAACTTTTATTTTGGGAGATGGATATGACCCCGGTTGTAAATAAGCGCTGCACTTGATTGACAAAAAGCAATTCCTTTATCTGTACGCCCAAGTTTTTGATATCACTTATCTGAACATTTTTATATTTGGTTTCTTCCAATAAACGAAAAAAAGGCCTGAGCATGATGTTTTTGTATTCTAATATGCCGTTTTCAATTGAATTCTCCAGCTCCAGAATGATCTTTTTTAAACCGCTTTTGCCTGGCTTGAAAAATTCGATCAGTGAAAAGAAATTCCGCGACGCCTCGCGCAAATCAACCCAGTCACCGATAATCTGTTTGTCAAGTGCATTCATTAAAGGCCATTCTACTGTGTGGAGGTTTTTATAGCAATAGATTATTTGTATTTAATGGAGCTAATTGCAAAAGTCCTGCCAAATGACAATCAGCAGTAAGCAGTATATAAATAACTCACTATCCTGAAATAAAATAACTTATTATCAATTTTCACTATTCTTTCAAAACCACAGTTTTGAATGAACCTCAAGAATTTTGGAATGATGGGCGTTGCCTGCCGCCCATAAACAGCAATTCTATATTTGAGTACAAATATTACGAATTGCGCTTAATTTCAATTCCTTGCAGTTACAATTCCAAATATAAACTATTATTGATGCAGTTTCATACCATCGGTTAATTTTAATTTTTAACAAAAGGTTTATATTTGGAATTGTACCGGGAACATGGCAGGCCCAGCTATGCCTCCTCTGGTCACAAATGCTTCGCATTTACTGCTCGATGGCGTGAATGCTCATTGGCATTCACTATTAGTCTGCATCCTAATTCCGCTATCGCTTCGAAGGTTTTCGCTCGGAAAATATCCGCGCGAAAGCCCTTTGTCTGGCCATTTTTGAAAAAATGGCAAGACATGCCTCCTGTCCCTAACGCAATAGGGGCAAAAAAAGAATTAATTCAACCAAGAATGGCCGATCTTCCCGGATTATGCACTACAATTGGCCCTTTATTAAAGTTATTTATAAATTTTGGTAAGCCTTTGTTGAATTAATCCGATAATTAGCATTGTGGCGGTTCTTTTTTATCTATGGACCATTAGATTTTAACTTATGAATTCCGGAACTGGCACAGGGGCATTGTTGTTACACAATGAGTATTCATTTTTGTAAGAGAATTGTATGATAATAATTTACGTTGGTATAATGAATTATATTTGAACTGTAACTTTTTTATATGTCGAATGTTATGTTTTGACCCGGTTTTTCGGGAAAATAGGGTTAAAAAAGACTTGACAACTGTCTTATAGGAAGTTACACTGCAAAAAAAATATTATCTTAAAAAAGGGGTAAACAAGCCGTTGGCTATCATTACCCCAAAAATGTAAAGGAGGAAGTGAATGAAAAAAGTTGCACTTCTTATAGCTTTAATGCTTTTAGTTTCAGCGTTTACTTTTGCTGTCGATTTCAGTGCAAGTACTAACTTGGCTGGAAATCTTTGGGGTACAGATGGTTTTGTACTCAATAGCCCAGGACAAAAAGATGCAGACCTTTTAACTGTGGATGTTAGTGATGAAGTATGGGGTTCTCATTTTAGACTTTGTACTGATAATGTTGAAGGACCAGTAAGTCTTCGAAAGCTTAATATTTGGGTAAAACCAATTGACATGCTAAAAATAACCGTTGGTTCTATTGGTAGTGGGCTTTATACTGAACAGCTAAATTGGTATCAGGTTTCTAATGGAGCTATTGCAACCGCAATGGATTGGTCTTCTGATACAGCTACTGCTGGAAATGGTGTTAACCTTGAGCTTACACCAATGAGTGATCTCTGGATTTTGGCTGGTATTTCTCCCGGCCTTGCTACTAATTTTATGGCAAAAGATGTAGATGATAAACTTGTTGTTGGCGGTGATACCAATTTTGGTTTAGCTGCAAAATACACTATTGCTGATTTTGGTTCTGTTGGTGTAGCATATCGCAATAACGGTGGTACCACTGCTGCAGATGGTACTGTTGCCTGGAACGAAATGAACTTCCGTCTTGGTTTTGATGTAACTTCTGTAGAAGGTCTTTATGCTTTCTTGCAGGGTATTTTCACTGTTGACGCAGGAGATGAATCTATTTCTGGTATTGTTATTGATGAATTTGTTTCTTACACAGCTGGCGACTTTAATGTAAAAGCCACTTTCCCCGTAACTATTCGTGTAACAGGCGATGCTGGCGATGACAACTACATGACCTATGACGTAAAAGCCGGTTACAAAGTAATGGAAAATGTTACTCCATTCGTAAGACTGGAACAGCAGGGTGCTGCTATTCTTTTAAATGACATCAAATTTATGCCTTCTATTAAGCTTGGTGCTGATTACAGCATAGGTAGCGTTAATTTCATGACAGCTCTTCAGATTAACGTACCAGATTCTGATGTAGCTGGTGCAGAAGTTACTTGGAGCATTCCTTTCGAAATGCGTGCTTCTTGGTAATCTGATTTAAGAATTCGTTTTTAAATTATACGGGGCTTGAGGATGATGGGTTTACCCATTATCCTTAAAGCCCCTTTTTTATTATTCAATATTTTCTTTACAGTCTTATTGTGTTTCTTGCTTAAATTTAAAAAATAATGGATACTGTCTTTCATCATCATGATTGAAAATAACTTAGAACTTTTGTTTCAAAATTGCGGCTCATTATTTTCTGCTTTTAAGAGTTTTGAACGATCCATGAGCACAGAAAATTCTAAATGGTTTGTTGTTTCACAAAATTTCCTCCGCTTCTCCGAAATTCTCATCAACATTTTTTTCCGGATTATCGAGTCTGGTATTTATTCTGATATAGCCCCTAATGAGCAAGAATGCATAAACCGTATGATAGAAAAGCGTGTTGTGCCCGAATCAAGGGACTGGGAATTGTTTTTAAGGATCAAAAATCAGCTTCAAAATCCTGATTCTGTGATGGATGTTAACCAGATTTTGAGCTTATTGAACACGACTGTTTTGGATTTTTCAGATAAAATCATGCAATCAATTCAATTGTATCTTGATAATGTTGTTTTGAATAAAAAAACTGATTGATTTTTTTTCGATTACCCCAAATAATGCTAAGAATTATTTATTTAATCTAAAAAAATAGGATTTTTTATGGAATTAAAGTGGCTTTCTTCTCAGGTTCTGTGGGTCCGGCGGGATAGTGTTCAAAGGCCCTGGTTTTCAGAGCTTTTTTCTGGAAATAGGCAAAAGAAATCAGCGCCTTGTTTTCAGGCAAAGGAACAAAAGGGCTTACTGGAATTTTCGATTAATGGCAAACCCTTCTTAAAAGAATTGAAATTTCGTTCTTTCAGGCATGGCAGAAAGAGGATTCTCCGCTTCGATATTCCCAGATGGCATTTGGGAATAGAGAAATTTCATAAAAAAGATGGTTATTTGATCTCTTTTAAATGCTCCAAGGACGATGGTATTTTTGGTTTGGGAGAATGGTTCAATCAGTTTAATCTTCATGGTAAAAATCGTCTTTTGAACCGGGACGCCATTGCCATGACCCAGCATAAATTGAGTTATTCAGGTATTCCGATTGTTTACAGTACAAAAGGTTTTGCCCTTTTTCTTCTTAATAGCCACCCTTTGGATTTTCAACGTAAAGAAAACAGGATGATTTTCAAAGCCCATGGTCCTGGCAGCGATTACCTTCTAATTTACGGGCCTGATTTTAAAACAATTCTTGAAAATTACTGCAAAATAACTGGTACGCCGCCCCTTATCCCAAAATGGGCTTTTGGATTGATGGTTACCAGTTATCCCCAGAAGGGGCAGGACGAGGTGATGGCTTACCTGAATGAGCATCGTAACCGGAAAGTGCCTCTGGATACCATTATTCTCGATTACCAGTGGGAAGAAAGGTATCATAATTTTAAGTTCAGACCGAGCCTGTTTCCCGAACCTGATCGATTTATAGATGATCTACGAAAAATCGACATGAATCTGGGCTTGATCATTACACCCTTTGTGAATACAAAGGTGGACCCGATTCAACGGGTGATGCTGAACAAACTGGCCAGTAATATTCCAAAGGGTGAAGAAAAAAGCGATGAGAGGGCTTTAAAGGAGTTTCAGGAAGCTTCTGAAAAGGGCTATCTGGCCCATAAAAATGCGAAATGGTGGTTTGGTTATGGAGGCATGATTGATTTCACCAATCCCGACGCGGTAAAATGGTGGACAGCCATGCAAAAACCCCTTTATCAGAAGGGTGTTGCTTTTTTTAAAAATGATGATGGTGAATATTTGCCCTTTGACGCGAAAAGCGCTATTGGAATGGAAGGCCGTGAGCATCACAATATTTATGGTTTGTATTACGCTAAAGCCCAGTATGAGGTGATGGCGGAAATGGGGCTTCGTCCTTTTATTTATGCCCGTACAGCCTGGGCCGGGTCTCATAAGTATCCTGGGCTTTTTCTGGGTGATCAGAAACCCACTTTTGACCATATCAAGAGCACAATGAAGGCGGGTTTATCCATGGGGCTTCAGGGCTTTGCTTACTGGACAGCCGATGTGTTCGGCCTTGATGGAAAAACAAGCCCTGAGACCCATATGCGCTACGCCCAATGGGCCCTTTTCAGTCCAGTGGCCCGTTATTTTTATCGGCCCGAAGAAGTTGATAACACCCGTTTTCCCTGGTCTCATAACCAGGAGGTGGAAGATAATTTTCGCCGCTCTGTGGCTTTACGGTACAGGCTTTTTCCTTATTATTATTCTCTGGCATGGGAAAGTTTTCAGAAAGGCTTTCCTTTGCTGCGCCCGATGGTTTTCGAGTATCCCTTTGACAAGCGCTTTTATGATTGCGCGGACCAGTTTATGCTGGGGAGCTCATTGTTGTTCGCGCCAGTGGTTGATGAAAAAGCCAAGGAAAGGGTTATTCAGCTGCCAGAGGGGCTCTGGTATGATTTTTGGAAGGACCATATTCTCCCTGGTGATTCTGATTTGACTTACAAGGCGGATTTTGGTGTTTTACCGATTTTCGCGAAGGGAGGTTCTCTCATCCCCTTTGGCCCTGAGCTGCAGTGGATTGATAAAAACCATCATTTTGATGCATTGGAAATTCATGCTTATCCACCCTTTGATAAGCCTGCTGAGTGGGTTTTTTACGACGATCAGGGTAATAATCTTGATTATCAAACTGGTGCTTATAATGAGGCCTTGTTTTCCTGTGTTGACATTCCAGCAGGATTGGCTTTGAAAATCGAAAGCCGCCATTTCTATGAAGCCCGCATGGTTGAAATCCGTATGGTGATTCATTATTGCGAAGAGCTTTATGTGGCTTCAAAACATGCTGATTTGGTGGGATATGAAGATTATTTAGCCGACAAAAAGCAGCTTTCTGTGACTTTTATCTGGGATACATCCCGATCTTTAACAATAGAACTGGAAAAATAAGCTATGATCATTCCTTTTAATCAAAAAACTCCTGAAATCAATAAAGCGGCTTTTGTCGCCCCTTCGGCGGATATTATCGGCGAGGTTTATCTGGGAGAAGATGCTTCGGTTTGGTATAATGTCAGCATCAGAGGGGATATTGCTCCTATTTTTATTGGCAATGGCAGCAATGTTCAGGATAATTCGGTTTTGCATATTGATACGGATATTCCTTTACGAATCGGGAATGGTGTGACCATTGGACACGGGGCCATTCTTCATTCTGTGACCATTGGTGACGGGGTTCTGGTGGGAATGGGGGCGATTCTGATTAACGGCGCTGTGGTTGGCGAGAATTGCCTGATTGGTGCCGGCGCTTTTTTGAGCCGCAAAAACTATCCGGCCGGGAGTTTGATTCTGGGAAACCCCGCGGAGGTGGCCAGGCCTTTAAAGCCCCAGGAGATCGAGGGTATCAGGGAGAATTCCTTGAAATACGTCGAGATGGCACAGGCTCATCGTCTGGCTGTTGTAAACAGCGTTTTGTAATTTTTTTGCCGTACAAGGGGTTTTCCCGCCTTTTCCCGCGTTAGGGATTGGAGAGGGGCAAGTCCATTTTTCAAAATGGACGCAGCCAACAAAAAGGCAGCCCTTTTAGCTGCCTTTTTGGTCGAAGCGAAGCGGAGCCTCGGAAAGCCCGGCCTGCCATGCCCCAGGGCGGCAGGCAACGTCCAATTAACTGCTAATAAAATTTCCTTCAAATATCAGCCAATTCGGTTTGAAAATCCTTTTTTATTGTCTCATACTATTTAGTAGATCAATGTTATTTATGAATCTTTGGGTTTTATCTTCCCGCAGGCTTTGATTATCACCTAAAGGAAACCAGAGAGAGATTGATCCTGAAACTTGGCAATTGATTGGAGGGGGAAATGAAGAATCAATTAATTTCTACGGCAGCCGGAAACAGCGTTTCTGAGGTGCTTGCCGCTTTGGGCTTGGAAAATCCGGCCTTTTACATGTTCTTTTTCGGGGCTGACGCGGATGTGGAATCCATTACCGCGGGGTTGAAAAAAACGGGTGTGCCTTTTATGGGTTGCATGGACGCGGGGCGGCTGAGCGATAACAAGTATTTTCTGGACACAAAAAGTATTTCTGCCATGGCTTTGTCAAGGGAACTTTTTGAAGGAATGGCTTTTGAAACAGTTGAGATGGGCTCTTCTGTTGCCCGTGACACGATTTCACACCAGAGTGCCGAGGCCTTGAAAAAAGCAGCTGAAAAGTGCGGTATAAACCTGGATAATCCTGATATGGAGAGGGATTTTGCCATTAATATTTTATATGGTCTTGATTCGGCTAATTCATTTTTGGAGGGTCAGGCTGTAGCAGGGATGATGCTTCAAAGCGTGGGAGGAAGTTCCGGTGGTAAAACCGACTTTGTTTCGAGTTCCGTGATTTCCCATCTTAAATCCGGTTCAATTGGAATTGTGGGTTTGTTTAAATTAAAGCCCCAATATGCTTTTATAATGGATAGGGTATCCAGTTTTGAAGCACTGGGTGGTAAAAATCTGGTAATAACGGAATTGAAGGGGCCAAGGAATATTCAGGGTATAAACGGGAATTCCGCGGTGGATGAATATTGTAAAGCGGTTGGTATTGACCGGTCAAAATTAGGGCCCCAGACCTTTGCGGATTTCACTTTAGGTATAGATCCGGGTGATGGTGAAATTCTTGTTACCAGCATCATGGCAGCGGATAATTCGGGTTCAGGTCTGTTGACTTATAATGATGTTATTGAGGGAACGGAGTTCACTGTTTACCGGGCTGTTTCTCAGCGTATTGACCGTCAGAAGATGCTTGAAAAAGTTAAATCAAAGCATGCGGTGGGGTATATTTCTTTTGATTGTATTCTTTGTTATTTGGCGCGAAATACTTTGAACCAGGTGCATGATATTGCCTCGCTTTATGGTGAGATTTTGCCGAGTGTTCCGAAAATAGGTTTTGGTACGTTTAGCGAAAATATTTGCGGTGCTAACATTAACCAGACAGAAACCTTTATCGCCATTTACAAGAAATAGGGGAGGCTGTGATGAGTAGAGGTAAGGTGCATGAACTTTTAAACGAAGTTTATCAATATAAAAATATCAATTCCGATAATGGCTACGCTGAGGCAAAACAGCGAATTATCAGAATTCGTTTGAGCCTGGCAACGGGTATTTCAATGAAAAAATTTACACCTGATTCTGATGATTCAGATTCTGATGTTGAGCGAATTGTCTCGGCTTTGAAAGGAGAAGAGTTTGGTCTTCAAGGCTTTTCTTTTGCCGATGCCTTAAAAAAATATTGAAATTTTAAATACCCGTGTTTTGCCCCACGGTTTTCTGTGGTGTGTGAAGAGCCTTGCTCCTGATTAGTGGGAAATAGTTCCGTCGTTGCAGGGTTCTTCTTCTTCATAATTTCTGGCCATTTCCGGGTTTTCAATACTGGTGCAATCCTGTTCCTTCAAAGGATCCAGTTCCTTTTTTTCTTTCTTGTCCTTGTTGGTATTTTCTGCCATAAAATCCTCCTGTGTTATTCTTGTATATCACAACTCATCAATAAAGTTTAATACTAACATAATGATTTTGGGGAGAAAAGACAAGAGATGCCGAGTGTCAAAATAATATATTGCCATTTTAGTCTTAAGCCCGGCCGGATTTGTTTGATGATAATCCGGCCTTGCCTTGATAAAAGTTAGCCTTCCTTTTCGAGGAATGCTTGAATGCGGTCCCATTCTTTCTGGTCAATCAAATTGTCTTCTTTGAGCAAGGCGACAAAATCTTCAAGCACAAAAGCGCTGTGCAGCGTGACCCCTCTTTCTTTCAATTCCTCGCGGCCCGATGTTCCTCGTTCCACAAGCACAACCAGGTCCTGACATTTTAAGCCAGCTTCATCCAGAATATCCAGGGCTTCGAATTTGCTTTTTCCTGTGGTGATGAGATCATCAATCAGCACGATTTTTTCGCCTTGTTCGAATTCCCCTTCAATCATTTTGCCTGTTCCATGGGCCTTTTGCTGAAGACGGGGAAAAATCATGGGCGCGTCCAGTTGAAGGGCCACGGCTGTGGCAATGGGAATCCCGGCAAAGGGAATTCCGGCAACGCGCTTGTAGTCCAGCCCGGAAATGATTCGGGTATAGGCCTTGGCCGCGTGGCTAAGCAAGGAGGATTTGTTGATCAAACGGCGGAGGTCAATATAAAAGGGCGATTCTTTACCGGATTTCAAAGTGAATTGACCTGTGATAAAGCATTTTTCCTTGATGATTTCACGAATCAGGGATTTGTCTTTGCTCAAATCGGCTGAGGTAAATTGTTTGCTTTGAGCTGCCCTTGTCTCATCAAAAAAGGCCTTGGCTGCCTTTCCAGGATCATCTGCCTCGGATATACCCCGGGACACATTCAAAAGAATACCGCTTTTACGGCTGTTCATGCCAGCTTGCAGGGCCTCGCTGACACTGCCGCCCTGGGCTCCGATACCGGGTGCCAGAAACCATTTGTCAGGATGGGCCTTTCGAACAGCCCTCAGGGCCTCGGAATCGTTTCCTGCCACGACAAAGCCGATTTCTCCTGGCCAGGATGCAATTTCATCGGCCATTTTCAGGTAGAGTTCGAGGCCGTCAATTTTCCAGTTCTGGATTTTCTGCGCCCCGGGATTAGAGGTGCGGCAGAGAATAAAAAGCCCTTTGGAAGTGTCTTCGGAAAAGGGAACGATGGATTCCTTACCCAAGTAGGGGCTGAGCGTAACAGCATGGGATTTTAGTTCCGAAAAAACACCGCGAGCATAAGCCTTGGCCGTATTTCCAATATCTCCCCGTTTCGCGTCCAGAATAATAAGGCATTGGTCATGGAGCTCTTCAATAACATCGTGAATGGCCCGGTAGCCTTCCACGCCGTATTGCTCGAAAAAGGCGATATTGGGTTTGTAACAGGCCGCGTAATCTCTGGTTTTTTCGTAAAGTGAAAGACAAAAATCCTTCAAAATCTGATAAACATTATGGTTTTCGCCTATGTTCATCTGGGGATCCATGCCAACACAAAGGAGGCTGTTTTTGGATTCGCAGACCGATTCAAGGCGCTTGAAAAAAGGCTGATTCATGGGTTATCCTTTCCGCTTTTCTGGTTTCGGCCATGATAATTCTTTTTCCGCGCCATGACAAGGCGGTTATTAAAGAAAGCTGTGTTTTTGGGGGTTTTTGCTTTCGTGTTTTAATAGCTGCAAGGCTTTTGGGCCAGGTGCTGATTGCTCTTTTCCTGTTATTAATAATGGTCGAGTTTTTGGCGTTGCCTGCCGCCCGGGGGCATGGCAGGCCGGGCTATGCGCGGCTTCGCTTGCGCTTCGAAATCCTCGCCTGCCATTTGGGCAGGCTGCGGGTTTCAGCAAAGCCTTTTTGAAAAAAGGCTTTGCTGCTGCTCCTATCCCTAACGCTTTTTAATGCGACCGGTCTTCATGGCTGAACAGGCTATTTTTTTTTATGCTTTTAAGCCAGCAAACACCATAAGCCTCTAATTCGCGGTTCGCTTTTCGGGCTGGAACCTTTTTGTCCAGAATGTTAATCAGCTCTTTGTTTTTCCAGGTTGAAGGAAGGGTTATTTTTTGTTTTTTGCCGGTGAGGTTGAAAAGGCAAAGAAGCGATTCGCTTCCTCGGCCTCTGGAAAAACAAAAAACCCTTTCGTTTATCCAAAGGCATTTAAATGGGGCTTTGGGGTGAAAGGCCGGCTCCTTGGTTCTGATCATGATCAAGGTTTTATATTCCCGGAATAGTTTGCCCTGATCCAGGTTGGGGTCAAGGCTTTTTAGTAAGTCATCTATGTCCAGTTTTTGACGGTTGATGCTTCGTTTGTGACCGGTTTTTACAGGCCCCTGGCTCCAGTTTTTTGAGCCTATGAGCGAGTGAAAATAAATTCCAGGAACACCGGGCATGGCCAAGGCAATTGCCTGGGACAAAAGAAAGGCCTTGTAGTCATGAGTATCCTTTTTTGGATCAGACAAAAGGCTTCGGTAATTAATATTCAGTTCATAGGGGCTTTCGCTTCCATCGGAATTTTTTTTATAAGAAACAGCTCCGCCCTGTTCAATGGTTTTGCTGATCATAAATTGCAGCTCCTGATCGTTCAGCAGGCCGCTTAAGGGTCTGAGGCCAATGCCATCATGGGAAGCGGTGAAATTGAAATAATATGTTTTTCCCCGAGGTAAATATAGGGAATTGGCCCACTGATGCAAATAACGACTGTTTTGCCGAAGAACAGCATGGGCGACCAGTGGCGGTAACACGAATTGGTAAACCATGTGGGCTTCGTCCCCCTTGCCGAAATAGCTGATGTTTTCGTCATGGGGTACATTGGTTTCAGTTAAAAGCACCATGTCGCCTTTAAGGGAATCGAATATTTTTCGAATGAGTTTGACTATCATGTGGGTTTTGGGGTGGTGCAGGCAGCTGGTTCCAACTTCTTTCCAGAGAAAGGCGATAGCGTCAAGGCGGAGAATTTTTGCTCCTTGGGCCGCGTAAAAAAGAATAACATCGATGATTTTTAAAAGGACTTCAGGATTGGCGTAATTCAAATCAATCTGGTCCCGGCTGAAGGTGGTCCAGATAAATTCCTTTCCTCGGGTTGTTTGAAAATCCGATAACAATGGAAAAGGCCGGGGTCTGACAACGTGTGACAAATCAAGATCCTTTGGCAGGGAAATAAAAAAATCATCATAAGCAGGATTTCCTTTTAAATATTCCTGAAACCAGCTGCTTTCCTGTGAAACATGGTTTATGACGCCGTCAAAGGCAAGTTTGAAATCCTGGCCAAGATTTTTAATATCATCCCAAGTTCCGTTTTCCTCTTGAACCTTTTTATAATCAATCACCGAAAAGCCGTCATCGGAGGAATAGGGAAAAAAAGGCAAAAGATGAACTGAGTTAATGGTGTTTTGAATGTGGCTATTTAAAAATTGGTGCAGGGTTTTTAAGTGAGCTTCTTTATTTTTTTGTATCTGGTCAGCGTAAGTAATGAGGATGACATCTTTCTGGGTAAAAAAAAGCTTGTTCTTTTTATTGGGCAAATCTTTTTTATAGTGTTTTATAAGAATTTGTAATTGATTAAAGAATTGCCGGCCCTTTTCCTTGCCGTAAATATTTTTGCACAAGTTTTGCATTGTTTAATCCTTGAAAAATTCCGCTATTTGTCCCACTTCCGTAATGATTCCATCGGGTTTGAGATCTTTGATATCGGGGCGGTCCTCCCGCAGCCTGAGGGAACGCTTGTCCCCCGCGTAGAGAATGGTTTTAAAACCGACTTGACGGGCTGGCCAAATATCATTCAACATGTCATTTCCCACATAGAGTGTTTCTGCTGCGGAAATTCCCCTTTGGCCCAAGACCTCCTTGGCCTTTTCGTAAAGAAACAAGCCGGGTTTGGCTTTACCGTATTGATAGGAATAAATGCAGAGATCGGGCTGAAAATATTTTATTGTGGCAGAATTGATGCATTCCCCTGACAGTAAATAATTCAGAATAATAGGCGTGTAAAATTGAGCGTTGGATATAATGCCCATGGGGATTTTTCTGCTCAGCGATTCCAGGTTTTTTTTGAGACCTAGCATAGGACCCAGGCGGTTGAATCCAAGTTCAAA
Source organism: Spirochaetales bacterium (assembly GCA_016937215.1). Classification (GTDB taxonomy): domain Bacteria; phylum Spirochaetota; class Spirochaetia; order SZUA-6; family JAFGRV01; genus JAFGWI01. Next base: position 18,260 of record JAFGWI010000139.1, read on the forward strand.
ACGAAATGCCAATGTTCTGAAATCCGGCTTTTCCGGAAGGGTAAAAATTTTTTTGTTGATAAATGGCTGAAGAGTTTTTTGCCAAATATCGATAATGTCCACTTCAGGATAGGGGTTTCCCCCTGCTTTCTCTTTTTGATGGAATTCTTTGACCTGTACCGGAAAAAGAGCCATTATTTCTTCTGCCACAGTTTGTTCTGATTGGGAAGGAATAGAAACTTCACAATCCCTTAGGCTTTCAAGAATGACTTCGCGTGAAAAGCGGGCTTTATCAATATCACCCGAAGCAGAAATCATCAAGGTTCCGTAAATATCCCAGAGAATGGCTTTCACAGGACCAAGGTTGTTTATTCGCGGGTTGATCGGTGTTTTTTCCTGTTCAAGCCACTCAAGCTTGTCCAGCCAGTTTTTCATAAATGTCGCGCAGTCTTTTTCCATATGCATTTACTGAATACCTTTCCTGAATAATCTTCCTGTTATTAAAGATAAGGTTTTTTCCGGCCTGTGAAAAGACAAGGGCCTTGATGTTTTGAAAATTCTTGATCCTTGTGTCCGGGTGCTTGCCGTCGATTTCCGAGATGAAATCCATCTGGTCTTCAAGACTCAATTCAGGGAAATCATATGTCTTTTTATTATGTTCTACTTGGAGACTATGATATAAATAGGGAAGCTCGATTCCTTCTTCTCTGAAGTCCCTGGTTACATAGTCAATATCGCGACCTGCTACAGCCTTATCAAAGACCCAGGGTTCGAGAAAAGCCATTCCAAAACCTTCGCGTAGGCTGGTGGTGAAAATTTTATCTGATGCTGCCATCAAGCGGGTAAAGGAGCATTTTGTACCAGCTTCGAATGTTATGGGAATATTTTGTGTTGTCGTGAAATCTTTCCATTTTTGATAAATCGTTTTTTCTTGAGGATTTTCTGGCGGAAGGGTGACTAGCCAATTAGCTTCGTGTTGCCATAGTTTGGCGAATAAAATGTATTCGCCGATATTTTTTCGTTGGATAACCCGAACAGGATAAATAAAAACCGGAAGCGCTGGTTTTAAACGCAGTTTTTTCATAATTTCCGCTTTTTCATCCAGCGAAGATTTTTCAGAACCTGTTTCCGCCATGCTCACGGGATTGGGGAGAAAGTAACATTTTTGATTGTCAAGAATATTCGAAATCCGTTGTCTGTCAAAGGAGTTTAGAACCCCGTATGCCAGTTTTCTGGCTGTTGGGTAAAGGATTTTTTCAACTGCCGGGTAAAATTGGCTGATAACCGAATTCAGAAATTCTCTGTTTGCCGGTCTGTCTTCGGCAAAATCATGAATATGCATAAACAGAGGATAATCTTCCTCCGCTAATCTGCTTAATGCCAAAGTCGCCAAGGGGTTTTTTCCCAGATTGGGATTATGTACATGCAAAATATCGTTTTTACTTAGTTTGGCTTTTAAAAAAGTCAATATTTTTTGAAGTATCCTTTTGTGGTCCTCTGAATCAAGATCTTGATTCAGATAATTCAATTCCGGTAAAATTTCTATATCGCAATTTTTCCAATCAGATTTATCTGGTGCCAAACCAGTGAGTATCTTTAGGTGATAAAATTCCGACAGGGCCTTGACTTGTGATTGAATGATTCGCCCGACACCGCCTGGCAGAAGATGGTAATGCAGAATAGCAATGTTCATTTTTTTAATTCTTGCATTTTTTTTACATAATTTTCAACTTCGATAATAGGCTTTCGTTCCATCTCTTCAATTTTAATTTCACTCATTTCTGGCGGATTCAAACCATGAGTGATGATCTGTCTTAATGCAAAGGATTCCGGATCAATTCCTTCTATACCTTTGTATTTTTTAAGCCGGTTCCAGAAGGTTTGAAGAATTCCAAAGGACATTTTCCCCAGGGAGATAATGCTTTGGTTCCGATGTACTCTTTGGTCAAGGTCGGTTTGGGCGATGATATCGAGCCCCCATTTCTGAAAAATATCGATCAGCATTCCGGTTTCAACACCGTAGCCGATTGGAAAGGGAATCTGCTCAAAAATACTCCGGTAGCCCGCGTATTCGCCTGATAGAGGTTGTATCAGGGCGGCCAAATCGGGAAAAAACTGAGAAAACAAAGGTCTGACCAATATTTCAGTAACCCGGCCGCCGCCGGAGGCATGAAGCCCTTTTGCGGAAACAACAGGGCGTTTGTAAAAAGCCTTGACGAATTTGATATCACTGTGTGTTAAAAGCGGACCGATTAAGCCGTAGGCAAAACGGTGGTGAATATTACGGATATCAGCGTCTATGTAAACGATGATATCGCCCTTGAGCAGGTACAAGGCCTTCCAGAGATTTTCCCCTTTGCCTTTATAAAAGCCTTCTTCTGGTAAATGTTCGGCCGCGGAATAGGTGGCAGCGCCGAATTCCTGAGCGATTTCGCAAGTTCGGTCAGTTGAGCCGGAATCGATAACAGCTATTTCATCGATCAGGGGGTAACGGTCCATTAATTCCGCCTTGCAGATGATGATGGATTTACCAATTGTGCTTTCTTCGTTGAGCGTGGGGAAGCATAAGCTGATGGTTGTGCCCATTTTTTCCTTTAATTCCATGAGATTTTTTAAATCCCTGAATTGAGAGTGGTGAAAGCGACGTTTTTCCAGCCAGGATTGAATATCATTCATAACAATAACCCTTATCGATAGCGTATAAAAGCATGATTAATTGCAATATTCCCGTAGGCATTGGGCTAATGTCGATATAGCCCTTGGAGCCGCTTGAAAGCATACCTGTGGTCATGCCAATGCCTATGGAAGGAATGGAGGCTGATAAAGGAACAGCCAGCGCTGAATCGTTATAGGTCATCAATGGCCGATAGCCCAGGTTTTTGACAATGCCAACCGCTGATTTAACCAGAGGATGGGAATAGCTTACGCCGCCGGCTTTGTGCCGGCCAAAAAAATCGCTGGTTACTTCCACACCGTATTTGGCGCTGATGTCAACACACCCATCGTGGATCTGATCGATAACTTTTTCCATGATTTCATCGTTCTCGCTGAGCACTTCCAGTTTGATTTGTGCCTGTGTGGAAACTGTCGAATAACGATTGCCGCCTGTAATCATGCCGAGGTTAATGACCGTTTTTGGCTGTCTTGGCAAAGGTATGGAAAAAAGCCGATTCATGATATCATTGATGACCAGATTGGCGCTGATATTGGTGTTTTTTCCCCATGGATTATGTGGTTCCGCGTCGATGGTGCAATTAATATCGCAACGTACCCGGCTGAGTGAGAAATAATTCACTGTTCCAAGAGGCGTCCCCACAAGATTGATGCAGAAATCGGTTTTATTTTTATGCTGTCTTACGTATTTTCGGATACCCTCCAGATCGCCGCGGCCATGATGCCGGGAAGCAGCGAGAAGCACAATATTGCTGTTGTAGGAAATATCCAGGCGCTGTAAAATATCGGGAAGAGTAATCAGTATGGAAAGCGCGATATTGTCTTCTGACACTCCATAACCTGTTACTCTGTCCTTGGAGATGGATATGCTCCTGTCGATTTCGCTCATGCTTTGTTGATGGTCCATGTGGGAAAAGAGCAGGATGTTGGATTCTTCATGTTTGCCGGGAATAATGCCGATAACATTGCTGACCTCGTCGGTTTGTGGTTCAAAAATTCCCGAGGCAATGAATCTTTCCAGAACCAGTGCTGCCCGGTTTTCTTCTTCAAAGGTTTCTGAAGGTTCCTGGCTTAGCATAGCTAAATTAGAAAGCACCATTTCCCGGCTGGAATTAATAGCTTTTAGCCAGTGCTCTTTGTTCTCATCCAGAATTTTCAGCAATTCTTCTATTTTTTTTCTGTTCACCCTTTAATTTTACTTAATATGGATTGCTTATTCAAGCATTTACCTGGTATTCGGCAGGGTTGAATAAAAAAAGTCTTGTTTGTTTAGCTGATAACTTCTTTACAAGGCTTACTCATCCTGTAATCAACTATGGATCGCGGGAAAATTAACAGATTTTTTGTTTTCTGTCTTATTTCATTATGACTTTTGCAAAGCTGGGGTTTTGCAGGAATCATGAAAATCGCATATATTTGAAGCTATTACAGCTTGATAAGCTATTAATTTTCTGCTGTCTGTTAATTAATAATGTCAGGACTTTTGTGATTAGCTCTATTCTTCTGTTCCAGAAAAAAAGCGGATATTTTCTTTTGTTTTTGCGGCTCGATTGTTTATAATTTAGTATAAACTTGTGTTGAATTTGAATCTTTAAAATTGTGTTTATCTTACCATTATTATTGGTTGAAAGAGTGGTAATTCGGGCCTAGGTGATAATATTTTTTTATGCTTGTTCGGTAAAATGCGATGACCCGAATATAGGCGTTAGGGATTGGAGCCATGTTGAACTGTTTTTTCAAAAACAGTTCAACAAAGCGTTTTTGGGCAGATATTTTCTGCCCAAAAATCTTCGAAGGCGAAGCCGGAGTGGCGAAAAGCCCGACCTGCTGGAATGAAATGAAAGCAGGTAACGCCCAAATCATTTATTGAACAAATAGTATTGTTTTGAGATTGAGGTTTAATATGTCTGATATTGAAAAAATTAAGATTGATGATCACCTGACCCTGATGATTGAAGATCTGGATATTATTGTTCACATGAAAATCAAGGGCATACTGGAAACAGATAATTCCCATGGGTTTCAACGCGTGGCAGTCAACCTTGTTGACCAGGGAAAAAGGTTTATGCTTTTGGGGTTGGAAGAATTATCCTATACTTCTTCAACAGGGGTAGGGGCTTTCTTGACAATTCTGAGAGCCTGTAAGACCCATAAGGGTAACGCGGTGATTTACGATATGCAACCCAGGGTGAAAGAGTCCTTTGATTTATTGGGATTCAGCCGCTTTTTTGAAAGTTTTCACAATTATGATTTGGCTCTGGCCCATTTACGCCAAAGCGAGCATGAGGATATCCCTCTTTTCCCTCTGGCATTTGCTTGTCCGAAGGAGTCGCATCCGCTTCGAATCAACAAGCCTGGTTATTACACTTGTCCCCATTGTGATGTTAAATTCCAGGTAACAGAAAAGGGTGAGGTGCTGGCTTTGGCTTTGAAGTAAATCAGCGTTGTTTTATAACGCCTGTTTTGGGGCAGGAACCGGCAACAGGGCAGCGGGAACACCAGGGGGAGTTTGGCCTGCAAAGGGCTTGGCCGTATTTAACCAGAATTTCGTTTATTTCAATCCAGTATTTTTTCGGTAATATTTTCAATAATGCCAACTCTGTTTCCTCGGGAGATTTGGTTTTTACCCAGCCAAGTCGATTGCTGATACGGTGGACATGGGTATCCACGCAGATCGCCGGAATATTGAAACCAAGGCTTAGCACCAGGTTGGCGGTTTTTCGGCCGACTCCCGGAAGGCTTAGTAAGTCGTCGATTTTGTTTGGTACATTTCCGCTAAACCGGCTAATAATGATATGGGCTGATTTCTTCAGATTCCTGGCTTTTGTTTTGTAAAATCCCGCAGGAAAAATAAGTTTTTCTATGGTGTCCGCGTTCAAGCGTGCTAATTCCATGGGGCTGTGCGCTTTTTCGTAAAGGCGATTGAAGGCTTCGAGGGTGACTTGGTCTTTGGTGCGTAAAGAAATCATGGTGGAAACCAGGATGGCAAAGGGATCATTATTCACTCTGGAAATTAATGAAACAGAGGGAAGCTCCTGACCAGCAAGAGCTTCCCTCATGGTTTGTATCATATAATCCCAGGGAATAGGCCTGGTATTCATGCAATAATGGCTCCTATATGGCCAGTTGCAGGAAGCGGTTCATTCTCTGGCTGAATTGGGCCGGATTTTTTATGGTAGCCCCTTCTATGAGAAGAGATTGTTCAAGGAGCAAATAGCTCATATCTTCGATAATCGCCGTGTCGGAAACCATGTTGAGCTTTTTAATGATTTCATGATTGGGGTTGATTTCGAGAATGGGCTTAGCCTGGGGGGCGTTATCCTGACCCATGGCTCTCAGGATGTGCTGCATGTTGATAGTCGGATCGGTCTCATCGGCCACTACGCAGGCAGGAGAGTCGCTGAGCCGGGCACTGGACCGTACATCTTTCACTTCGTCCTTTAGAATATCCTTTATTTTCTTTATAAGGCCTTTGATCTCTTTTTCCGCTGCTTTGTCTTTTTCCGTTTCAAAGTCCTTAGCCGCGTCGCTTCTGTTTACTGCCTTGAGATCAATGTCCTTGTATTTTCCAATAGATGGAATGATGATTTCATCTATTTCATCATCCATGATCAGGACTTCGATGTTCTTGTTGCGATACATTTCCAGAAGGGGAGAAGCCTTGAGATTGGTTTCATTATCACCTGTAATATAATAAATGGCTTTCTGGTCTGGTTTCATGCGTGTTTTGTAGTCGCTTAACGAAGTGTAGCTGTCTTGTGTTGTTGATTTAAACATGACCAGTTCCTGAAGGGTTTCACGGTTGGAAAAATCCTCAAACAATCCTTCTTTTAAGGGGCGTCTGAATTCCTTGTAGAATTCCAGGTATTTTTCTTTATCCTGGGCTGCCATTTTTCCCAGTTCGCCTAGAATTTTTTTGACGGAGGTGGATTTAATATTCATGAGAATACGGTTTTGCTGCAATATTTCGCGGCTCACATTAAGAGGCAGGTCTTCGGAATCGATGATGCCTTTGACAAAGCGCAAATAGGTCGGCAGCAGTTCCTTGTTGTCTTCGGTGATAAAAACCCGCTTTATGTAAAGCTTTACGCCGTTTTGATAATCAGCGCGATATAGGTCGTAGGGGGCTTTTTTGGGAATAAAAAAGAGGGTGGTGTATTCCTGGGCCCCTTCAGCCTGGGTGTGAATGGTCAATAAGGGGTCATCATTATCGCCAGTAAGGTTTTGATAAAATTCCTTGTAATCTTCATCTTTCAGCTCGCTTTTGGCGCGCTTCCAGAGTGCTGAGGCGCTGTTGACTTGTTCCGATGATTTTTCCCATTTTGGTTTATCTTTATCGCCTTTGTTTTCAAAATGGTGAAGGTGAATAGGGAAGGCAATATGGTTTGAGTACTTTTTGATGATGCTTTCCACTTGCCATTTGCTGGTATATTCCTTGCCTTCATCGTTAAGGTGCAAAATGATGGTTGTTCCGTTTTGGTCGCGTTCAGCCTCTTCTATTTCATATTGGCCTTTGCCGTCGCTGGTCCATTTGTAAGCCTTGTCTTCGCCGGCTTTGCGGCTGATGACTTCAACATTGTCAGCGATCATGAAACAGGAGTAAAAACCCACACCAAACTGACCGATCAAATTAGAATCCTTTTTCATGTCGCCGGACATGGTTTCCACGAATTTCTTGGTGCCCGAGCTGGCGATAGTTCCCAGGTTTTGAACAAGATCTTCCTGGTTCATGCCAATACCTGTATCGGAAATGATGAGCTTTGACTCTTCCTGGGGAATTTCCACATCGATTTTGAATTGAAATGGAATGCTCTTGAATTGCTCGTCTGTTAATGTCAGGTATTTAAGCTTGTCCAGAGCGTCGGAAGCGTTTGAGATAAGCTCCCTAAGGAAGATTTCTTTATGAGAGTAAAGAGAGTGAATAATGAGATGAAGTAATTGGTTTACTTCCGATTGAAATTGATGTTTTGACATAATTCCTCCTTATGCTTATTGGCAAGCGGTAAATAATACCGCTGCTTTTTGTGTTAATAAAATATTCTTTGGAATATCCAGAAAGTATTAAATAAACAATAAAAATAGTTGTGTTTTATATTAATTAACTAAAATTAAGGATTTTGCCAAGACCTTTTTGATTATCCGGTTAACAAAACACACGCGTAACATTCTATGGCCAGGCCCTTTCCGCTGGCGTCACAGCCTTCTTTGGTTTTGGCTTTAACGGAAATTTGATCCAAGGTGATTTCTAGCAGACTTGCCAGGTTTGATTCTATTTTTTGTTTGTAGTCAAGCAGCTTTGGTTTTTCCAGAATCACGGTGCAATCTATATTATTGATAGAGTATTCTGCTTGATAAACCATAGACATGGTTTTTTTTAAAAGGATTTGGCTGTCCATTCCTTTGTATTTTGGATCGCTCGGTGGAAAATGGGTGCCAATATCGTCGGAAGAAATAGCTCCTAAAAGGGCATCGATGATGGCGTGAATCAAGGCATCACCATCGGAATGGCCTTCTTCGCCCAGGTGTGCTGGAATTTTAACCCCACCGATTATTAAATCGCGATTGCCGGTTAATCTGTGAATATCATAACCTGAGCCGATTCTGAGCTTCATTTATAATTTGAATCCATCACAGGTGAGCAAGTCTTTGGCATAGGTGATTTTTATGTTTTCAACATCACCGTCGATGGTAATGACATCACCGCAATAACGGGAGTACAATTCGCAATCGTCCAGAGCATGAAAATCGTCTTTTTGCGCTTGCAGGTGAGCTTCCAGTATGTTTTTGTAAATAAATCCTTGTGGAGTTTGTGCTCCTCGAAAAGACGAACGGTTTTTGTGATTTTTGATATAACCCTTGGCGTTTATCTCTTTTAGAGCGTCCTTCAAAGGAATGACTGGTAAGGCTGCGCCTACCTTTTCAGTAGCCTTCATCACCTGGCGTATAAGATCTTCGCTTATCCAGGGCCTTGCTCCATCATGAATCAGCACATAATCAGGGTTTTGTTTTTTGAGTTCCTTTAATCCCATGCTTACAGATTCCTGTCGCGTAGAACCGCCTTCGATGATGGAAATCAAATTCATGTTAAAATATGGGCTTAGTAATTTTTCTACATACGGAATTTCACCCTGAGGTACTGTGAGAACTATTTTTTTTACATTTTCAAGGGCAAAAAAGGGATGGATTGAAAATACCAATACGGGTTTCTGCTTCAACAGTCTGTATTCCTTTTTTACCCCGCCCCCCATGCGTCGGCTGGAACCGGCCGCGGTTACGATGACTCCGTATTCGATGCTACTGCCTCCATTTTTTTATAAATCATTTCTTCCACTTCGGATTTTTCTTTTTCCAAAGAAAAAGAAATTTCGTCAACCAAAAGTTGCAGAGCGTTGTCGTAAAGCTTGCGCTCGAGAATCGGAAGTTCCTTTACACGGCTGCGATGATAAAGGGTTCTGACAACAGTCGCGATATTGAGAACCGTTCCGCTTTTGAGCAAATCCAGATTCATCTGGTAACGAATTTTCCAATCACTTGGCACAGGTTCGTATTCTTCGGAAATGATATTCAGGGCTTTTTGGGATTCCTTTGAGGAAACGATGGGTCTTATGCCCCGTTCTTCTGTTTTGTCAACAGGAATCATGACTGTCATATCAGAAACTTCTATGTAGATCACATAATAGAGAATACGATTGTCTTTAAATTGTTTTTCTTCTATGTTGATAATTTTGCCAACCCCGTGTAAAGGGTAGACTATTTGCTGGCCAACTGAGTACTCCAGATTAGTAGTGTTATTGTTTTTTCCCATGGGCCACATTATAACAAAATGATACAGGGTAGTCAAAGGGATTGAAAGATTATATACTCGCATAATGGAAGTAGATAACAAAAAAAAGATAATTTCTTTAGTGGCTTTTCCCTTGATTTTTTTATGCATACTCTTATTGTTTATTTTTCTGTGGCAAAAATACGGGGCATTGTTTTTTTCCGCTGAAAAACTCCAGGAATGGATTGGGAACTATGGTATTTTAGCACCGATTGTTTTCATTGTCATTCAAGCCCTTCAGGTTATTATTTTTGTGATTCCCGGAGAAATCCCTCAAGTGGCCGGCGGCTATCTTTTTGGCATGGTTCTGGGTAGTGTATATTCAATCGCGGGTATTTTATTGGGATCAGCCTTTAATTTTTTTATTGGAAAAAAACTGGGCTTGCCCTTTGTGGAAGCGGTTTTCGGGCAAAAAAACAGCGGCCGTATATTGGGTATGCTGAATGATGATAAAAAGAAAAGAATCGTGATAGGTATTTTTTTCATCCTTTTTGTGATTCCAGGGCTGCCAAAGGATGTATTAACCTACTTGGCGGGAATCTCTACTATTCCCTTTGGTTTTTTCATGCTTGTTTCCGGCCTGGGGCGTTTGCCGGGCATTATCGGAAGCGCGGTCATGGGCGACGCTGCTGCGAGCCAAAACTGGACTCTTTTAATTGTTATTTCCACCATCGCCCTTGTGCTGTTTTTAATCGGCTTTTTGTATCGTGATAAAATTATGGATCTTATCCATAAACATAGCCAGGGAAAAAGAAAACCTGAGGTAGAATAACAATTCCCGGCAGTATTTTTGGTTCTTTAAACTGAAGGTACTTAAAAGGGTGAAGATCCAGGACATTAGGGAACCAGCCCTCTATTGTATCCATGTGAATCAGGTTGAATGCCGGAAAATGCTTGATGGGTAAAATAACAGCATTATCCAGGAGCAGCTTTTCAGCTTTGGCCAAATCCTCATAGCGTTCTTTGCCTGTTTTTCCGAGCAAGTCTTGAATGATGGTGTCAAATTCTGGGTTTGAGTACTTGGCATCGTTTAAATTGCTTTCTGACGACCACATTTGCAAAAAGGTAAGAGGGTCTGCGTAATCGCCGATCCAGGTCATGCTTCCGATATGATAACCCTCTTCTTTTAAGGATTCAAAGTATCTTTCATAGCTAACCGATTCTATGGTAACATCTAAACTAATCGAATCGCTCCAGGCTTTTTTCATTATAATGGCACCTTGGTCTGAGTCGCTATTTTGGGTGACCCGGATTACCAAAGGCGGCAAAGCTTTTCCTTCAGGAAACCCGGCTTTTTCAAGAAGGGCCAGGGCTGTTTCAGTGTCCTGCTTTTCGATACCCTGGAAATCGGGATAGTCCTTTAATTTGGGAATCAAGCGGCTGGTTCCCAGTTCGAGAACATCCTTTCTTAATTCCGCTAGTGGCAGGAGCAGAAACAAGGCTTTACGTACATCGGGATTATCATAGGGTTCTTCATGGCCGCGGAAAAAATAATAGCTTGTCGCGAATAATGGATTAAACACAAAGGCTGAGCTGTCAACATCCACCGAAGGGTCCCAATGGGTCGTCCAGTGGACATTGCCTATATTGAACATTTCAGTAATCATTTTATCATCATCTGAAAGCAGCAGAGTCACAGCTTCCAGTTTTACATCTTTTTCTGCCCAGTATAAGGGGTTTTTAACAACGCGAAGCTTGTTCTGGCTTCGGCTTTCAAGCATAAAAGGCCCATTGCTGATGATCTTGCTTTCGGTTCCCCAATCGTCTTTGTTTATATATAAAGGATGAATATTGATAAAACTCATATGGCAAAGCAGTTTTAAAAAATGAGAGGCCGCTGTTTCAAGCTGGACTTCAAGGGTTTTATCGTTTAGCGCCTTGATTCCCACCTGATCTGTATTTATATCTCCAGCTTTGTAGGCCTTGACGCCTTTGATAATATCAAAATAAACCGAATATTCGGCTTTGTATTTCGGATCAACCATGCGCAACCATGAATCCCTGAAATCCTGGGCCTTCACTGGTTCGCCATTATTGTAGCTCGCTGCTTCGCGAATGTAAAAAGTATAGGTTTTACCATCCTCGGATATGTCCCAGTCATAGGCCATCCCTGGCAGGGGTTCCAGGCTAAGTGGATGATAGGTCAATAAGCCTTCATATATAGCTGTATACATCTGGGATTCCACCGATGTAATAGCATGCACCGGGTCAAAATCCAGGGATGAGCTTGAAGTTGAAAAAAACAGTTCCTTTGGTTTCTCGATTTCAGTTTCGACAATCTCCGATTGGGGCGGTGTATTTAGAGTGTTGCAGGAAACCAGTAGAATTATTGAAAAGGTAATCAGGCTTATGTGTTTATAAATCATAGTTTAATTTATCCATGGTAGAGATTTTAGTCAATTGACAAAATCGTTTCTTTCAAAAGCTAAACGCAAAAGTCCCGATTTTGGCTATTAGCAAAAAGTTGCAAAATTAGAATGGCTTTTGTCATCCTGAACAAGGCGAAGCAGAGTGAAGGATTTCAGTTGATTATGAACATGTTGCTTCGCCGATAAATTATTTGCGCGAATAACCACAGCAAGGCTACTTGAGACAGCTAAGATTCTTCAAGGATTCAGGAGTATAGTGAATGCCAATGAGCATTCACGAGGAATATAGTGAATGCCAATGAGCATTCAGGAATATAGTGAATGCCAATGAGCATTCA
>JAFGWI010000140.1 GCA_016937215.1 Spirochaetales bacterium
ATGCGAAGCATTTGTGACCAGAGGCCGGATAGCCCGACCTGCCGGAGGCGGGTAACGTCCAGAAAGTATGTAAGCTAAACAAATACGTTTTTTAGACTATCGAAATTTTCAATTAACCTAACCTGCTCCAGGGCTTGTCCATTTTTCTCGATTTAAGTATTTTTTTATTCACCAAGGAGCCCTAATCGTAAATGGAATTTTTTGATTTAATCATAATTGGCAGCGGCATAACAGGTTTGAGCGCAGCCAAGGCTTTTGCCGAAACAAGCGGAAATAAAAAAATATTAATTCTCAATGGGGAAGACAGGCTTCCCTACAAAAGAACGGAAATAACCAAAAACATCGAAAAAGGTTTTAGCAAAGAAGAATTTTCACTTTTTGAAAAATACAAGGACTATGGATTCTGGGTACAGGCAAAAGCCGCTGTCATCGATTATCAACACCGAACCCTTAGCTTGACCAACAAAAAAGAATATACTTGGAAAACCCTTATCCTTGCCACAGGAGCCACAGCAAAAAAGGTATACAATCCTAAAAGCCATGTGATCAGGACTGCTCTTGATGGTGAATCTCTTCTGCAAAAAGCCAGGGGTTCCCGTAGCGCGGCCATTATTGGTGGAGGTGTTTTGGCTGTTGAAACAGCTGTACAATTACGAAACTTGGGATTAGCCGTTAATATTTATCTTCAGAAATCAAGATTGCTTGAAGACTCTTTTACACCCTTCATGTCTGACCATTTGGATACTCTCTTGAGATCAGAGAAAATCAAAATTGAATACAATCACACCATCAACCAGGTTGATGATAGTGCCCAGGGCTTTACAATCAGGAGTTCTTCGGAAAACAGGCTCTTTGATTTGGTTACCGAATGCGCGGGTTCCATTCCCAACACCGAGCTTTGCGGTAAAGACATGATTCGAGTTAATAAAGGAATTGTAGTGGATAGCTTCATGCAGACATCCTATAAAGGAGTATTCGCGGCAGGCGATTGTACCGAGTTCCTTGGAATTGATGTGTGTAAACTCTGGCACCAGGCAGAAGACCAGGGGCTCCAAGCCGGAAAAAACGCTGCCCTTTTTTTGCAGGGGAAACCCATGGAAGAATTCCCCGATAGAAAACGCAGAATGAAGCTGGAGGTTTTTGGTCAATACTATTACAGCCAGAATTATTCATCAAACACAGAGTATGATAAAAGCATCAAGTCTCACAAGAACAACATCTATGAGGAATTTCATTTTAAAAACAATATTCTTTCAGCAATCACCATGACAGGAAACAAAACCAGAGCCAAAGAATACGAACAGGCTTTATGGAAAAATTGGCCAATCACCAAACTGAAAGAGACATTCCTGTCTTGATTTCTGAGAATCTGTTAGCCGCTCTTGAGGCAGATTATTTTTCCGCTATCAAGATAAAGACCGGAAACAATTTTGATTGGCCACTTAGGGTTATTTTTGAGATATCCAGGCAATGGCTATATTCAACAGAAGAGAAACCAGCTTCCAAAAGCTGACAGCTTAACTCCTTTGGGTCAAATCCATGTTTCCCCTGAAACCCGGCACCATGAAAGGAACCATCTTCCTTAAATAAATCGATTACGCACAAATAACCGTGAGGGTTTATTCTTCCATAAAAATCGGTTAACAACGGTTGAACATTATCAACATGGTGCAGCACCATCATGGTAAAAATTAAATCATAATATTGATCTTGAATGGCGGGGTGTGACAAATCCCCATGCAGGGGAACAAGATTACGAATATTTTGCTGTTTTATCTTTTCTTTAAGCACCTGGATCATACCTTCTGAGGTATCAAGACAATCAATTTTGTGAATTTGCTCTTTTAATGCCATACTTAACAAGCCTGTTCCAGTACCAAAATCCAGAGCCTGATTAACTTTGTGAAGAGGAACAATGGCTTTCATTTTGGCAGCAACCAAACGAGCCCTTTCAAGTTTTTCAGGATCACTGTCCCATTTCTGGGCTTTTTGATCAAATGACTCTTCTCTTTCTTGATTTTTCACGGCAATGCTCCTTTTTTCTTGAATAGTCTAAAATACCAAAAAAAGGAAGCACAGAAAAGGACCTTTGCCATTCACTTTAATTTCTTTGAATATTGATGTTATTTAGCCTGATGATTTGACACAGCCCATTTTTTAGAGTAAAAAAGATCATGCTTTCTCAACGAATGATTGACCTGGAAGCCTATGTTCCCGGTGAACAACCCCAGGACCAAAAATATATAAAACTCAATACCAACGAAAACCCCTTCGGCCCCTGCCCGGAAGTCGAGGAAGTGTTGAAAAATTTCAACACCGAGGAACTCCGCCTTTACCCCGACCCCTCTTCAAGGGAATTGCGTCAGAAAATCGCTGACTTAGAGAATCTGAGCCCTGAACAGGTTTTTCCCGGCAATGGCTCTGATGAAGTTCTATCATTTTGCTTTTACGCTTTTTTTGATAATAGGAAAGGCCCAATTCTTTTTCCTAACCCAAGTTATAGTTTTTATTCGGTCTATTCCAACTATTACAAAATCGCTTTTCAGGAAATTCCACTGACCGATCAATGGCAAATCGAGCTCGCAGATTACCTAAAGCTTTCCTCATCAGGTGTGATTTTTCCCAACCCCAATGCCCCAACAGGCTGCGCCTTGTCTCTTGGCGTAATCACCTCCTTTTTAGAGAGCTATGACTCAAATAATGCCGTCATCATCGATGAAGCCTATATCGACTTTGGGTGTGAAACAGCCTCTACTTTAATCAATCGCTTCCCCAACCTGATCGTTATTAGAACAATGTCAAAGGGATTCTCTCTGGCTGGTGTTCGCCTGGGTTATGCTCTGGGGTCGGAAGAAGTCATTTCAGCCTTATTTACTGTAAAGGATTCATTTAATTCCTACCCCATTAACCGGTTGACCCAAAAAATCGCTTTGGCGGCCCTGGGCGATCAGGATTATTACAGCCGGGTCAATCAAATCATCGTCAGCGAGAGGGAAAAGCTGTCACGCCTGTTGTCCCACATGGGCTGGAAAGTTCTTCCAAGCCAGGCGAATTTTATTTTTACGCGCCATAACGAAATACCCGGCAAGGAAGTCTATGAAAAGCTGAAATCCCGCGGCATACTGGTCCGTTGGTTCAATAAGCCCCGCATCAATGATTTTCTCCGCGTCACCCTCGGTAAACCCGAAGAAAACCAGAAGCTTATTTCTGTTATCAAGGAACTTTTTTCATGAAAAAAGCCAGTGCCATTTTTCTTGTAATCCTGTTTTTGCTTTTTTCCTCCTCTCTCACTTTGTTCGCCCAGGCTGCTGCTCTGGATTATCACTTGTTCATCACACCGGATAAAGAGCAAACTGAAAAGCTTTCCGTCCACACATTGGGAATTCAAGGCTACCTGCCATCACAGGAAGGTCAACGCCTTGGCTGGGCTGCCCACCTGTCTTTCCCGATTACTCCGCCCTCAGAACCCTTTTGGGGCGGATTCGACCTTGCCCTTCTTCTGGGCCAGGAGTTTTTTATGGGGCCAGCCATGCTCGCCGGCAACCTGAAAATCGGCGGCGGCATCAGTTATTCCAACCTGGGTCAAATTGCCGTTAGCCATTTCAGCGGTCAGTTACGGGGTGAAATCGAATTCGGGTTAAAACTGTCTGACTTTTTCATTATCTCAAGTCTTTGGGGCGCTGGTGCCTATGTCAACATGCTCCCCGGATGGCCCGGCGATGAATACCTCTTCTGGCAAATTTTTGCTGGGCTCCGTTTCATCTGGCTGGCTCAGGAAGAAACCAGCGCTCCATAGAAATCTATTCCGCCTTTTGGCAGCAGCTTTGTATCTGGCCAGTTGCTCCCATAAAATCATCCGCGGCTCTATGCAGAGCGTTTTTTTCCACAGCCATTTTCTCGTTCTGAACCAAATCTGTCCCGGGGTTTCCCACTTTAGCGATGGGAGTTGTGAGGTCAGTTTTTTCAAAAACTGACCGAAAAGCTTTTAGCCGCGATAATTTCGCGGCTAAAACTTCGAAGGCGATAGCCGTAGCAACGGATCAGAGCGACCCGGCCTTTAAATGAACCGGTCCAAAATCAAATTCTCATTAAGCATAGAAATTTTTCCGATAATTTAATATATTTTCATTTAAAGGCCGGGGAAAGCCCAGAAAATAAGGGACAAAGCTCTCTACCAGAAAGAAACAGACCTTCAAATCCGGTTCAGAGTCACCCTCTTCTCATGGTTTCTCCCGATTCACCAAATGAAAGGCGTAAAGGAAAAATATGAGCAAGCGTAAAATCGAATACAAAAGAAAAACCAGGGAAACGGATATATCCATCATACTGGACCCGGATATTGGCGGCAATATCAGCATAGAGACCTCTGTTCCTTTTCTCGACCACATGCTCCTGGCCCTAGCCCATCACGGTGGTTTTTCTTTAACCCTAAAAGCAAGGGGCGATATTGATATTGACTATCATCACCTTGTCGAAGACATAGGAATCAGCCTGGGTGAAACGTTTGGCCGTGTTTTCAGAGAACACGGTTCAGTGGCTCGCTTCGGGCATTCGCTTATTCCCATGGATGAAGCCCTGAGCGAAGCTGTTATTGATGTCTGCGGCAGGCCGGTTCTGGTTTATAAAGCAGATTATCCTCAGCCTTTGATCAAGGATTTTGACCTGTCTCTGATGAAGGAATTCTTTATTGGTTTTGTTTCAAAGGCTGAAATTGCCCTGCACCTCATATGCCGCCATGGAGAAAACAGTCATCACATGATCGAGGCTTTGTTCAAGGCCTTTGGCAAGGCTTTAAGCCAGGCTTACACGCCCATGCAGGGCGGAGGCGAGGCCATGTCAACCAAGGGTTCTATTGGTTGACTTTTTGGTGATACATTGTCACCAGACAAAAAGGCCAAAGCAATCATTTTAGTTGTCAGGAACAAAATGATTCGCTTTATCCGATTTTTTTTATTATTTTTAAATAAAGGAATCAAAGCTGAATTCATATTGGTTTAATTGGCCTTTTTTATGTTTTTTAGAAAAAAGGGTATAAGTCCTGAATCAGAAATTCTGAATTGGAGTACAAATTTTAATAATCGCGCCTTGTTTTTAGGAAAACTATAGCTAATTCAAAATGCTAAGGATAGCATAGGCAGCTCAAAAGCATAAACTGCATTTTTATGAACAAATGGTTCACATTTGAAATAGCTGCCCTTGATTTATTTGAACCAAGGAACTAAACTTTTAAGTGAAACAGGAATTTAAAAAAAATGAATGAATACAAGTGGCAGGATTTACTGCCAAAACAGGGTTTTATAAAGACCAGGGTCGAGAAAAAGTCGGAATTATCCAAACAGGAGAAAACAGCCCTGAACCGTAAGGGGAATGAGGCTTTTAATAATAAAAGGTATGACCTTGCGAAAAAGATTTTTATCACTACCGGCTATACCGATGGTCTGATTCGTCTGGGTAACTATTATTATGAAAACAGCCAACCCCTTGAAGCCCTCAGGATGTTTTATTTGGCCCCTTATTCTCAGGGGATTGAAAAATTGACCGCAACCATGGCCGGTGTCCTGAATTTTTGGCTGCGTGACGGTAATGAAAGGAATGAGGAAGAATGAGTGAAGCTGATAATCAAACCGTAGAAATCCAGAATCTTATTTCGGAATTATCCAAATTGGGTTATTACTACCTTAAAGAAGAAAGATTAAAGGACGCTGAAGAGAAATTCGTAAAGATTCTCGATTATGATAATAAAAATTCCTATGCCCTGGTAGGTTTAGGCGATGTTCACCGAAAAATGGGTGATTTCAGACGGGCCATCGATTATTACAGCCAATGCCTTGATGAGCAGGCAGAGAACAATTATGCCCTCTTTGGTCTTGCCGATTCCTATAAAGCCATCAGAAATTATGAAGGCGCCATTGACATCTGGGAGCGCTATTTAAAAACAGACCCCACAAATGTCACTGTTTTAACACGTATTGCCGATGCCTATAAAAAAACCCGGAATTTCGATAAATCACGGGATACCTTTTTACGAGCCCTGGAAATCGAACCTGACAATGCCTACGCCCTGATCGGCCTGGGCTACCTTAATTTTGAGTTCAAGAATTTTAATGAAGCCCAGAAATTCTGGAAACAGGCCCTTTCAAACCAGGCTGATGACAGGGAGAATATTAAAATCCTCACAGCCCTTGGAAATTGCCACCGCAAGCTGAAGACCTTTGAAAACGGCCTGGAGTATTTTCAGAGAGCCCTTGCCATTGAACCCAAAAACTTTTATGCCCTCTTTGGTATGGCAGACTGTTACCGGGGTATCAAAAATCATAATAAATCCCTGGAATACTGGGAGAAAATCCTTGACACAGACCCCAATAACAAGGTAATCCTTACACGTGCCGGAGATTCACTCAGGAACCTGGGTGATATTGATGAAGCAGCTCAATATTATAACAAAGCCTTGAACGTGGGCTTTGATACCTACGCGATTTTAGGCCTTGCCATGATCAACAAGATGCAGGGCAATTACGATGAAGCGATCAATTCTTTGATAAAGCTGATCAAAAACGACGCGGAAAACCCGAGGCTTTATCTAGAGGCTGCTGAATGCTATATAGCCCTGAAAAAGCCCAATCAGGCTGTGGATGTGCTGAGTCAATACACCAAAACCGGCCATCGGAATATCTATATCTCCGAAATGCTAATACAATTGAAGAAAGATAAATAACAGCAGGCATCGATTATGAAACAAGCCCTAAGCGGACTCACTCCTGAACAAATAAACAAACAATGTTTATTGGATAAAAAATTCATCGGAAAACAGATTTTCAGCTGGATCCAGAAACCTGTGCTCGATTTTGACAAAATGACCAATATCAGCTCTGTGTTGCGGGAAAAACTAGAAAAAAAACACAAAATTCTCTCTTCCCGTATTCTTGGCCACCAGGAAGATGAATATGGCACGCAAAAAATCCTGATTGAACTTGAAGATAAACATAGAATAGAGACAGTTTTGCTCAATGATGGCAAGGACCGCCAGACCATTTGCCTTTCAACCCAGGCAGGTTGTGCCATGAAATGCCGTTTTTGCCGCACAGGAGAAATGGGTTTTAAGCGCAATCTGACTCATTATGAAATCATCGAACAATATCTATTAATGGCGGAAAAATTCGGCAACATCTCCAATGTTGTGTTCATGGGTATGGGTGAACCCCTTTTAAACCTGCCGGAAGTGCGAAAAGCAGTGAAAATTCTTCACCATCTTGATGGGCAAAATATTTCTCTCAGAAAAATGACCCTCTCCACCTGCGGAATTGTCAAGGGCATAAAGGAAATGACTCAAGAGGGGCCCCATATTCGTCTTGCCTTGTCGCTTTTTTCTGTTGACCAGGCAGTTCGAAAGCAATTCATGCCTTGTACCAAAAAAAACCCCCTGGAGGATCTCAAGGAAGCCCTGGTAGAATACCAGGCTGTGATGAAACGTGAAGTCACCCTGGAAATCACCATGATCAAATCAATCAACGATTCAGCCCAGGCAGCCAGGGCTATTTTAAGCTGGATAAAACCCTTACGAGTCAACATCAACCTTATCCCCCTTAACCCGGGCCCGGATTCGGAACTAAAAGCTCCATCCCCGGAATCTGTGAACTCTTTTAAAAGCATTCTGCAAGGAGCTGGCTTTTCAGTGAGCCAACGCTTTCAGAAAGGCGATTCCATTAGCGCGGCCTGCGGTCAGCTGGCTAGCTTTACCTGATTGCTGAGCCTCAGGTGAAACAGGGATTGACAAAAAGTTCACCCATCATCACTGCCAACCCTGAGGCCACAGAAACAGGAATTTTAATTTACCAAAAATCCGCAAAAAAACTATTTCCATACCATAACGCATAAACAATCATACCGCGATAAACATAGTTCCTCTGTCATCATTGGTCTAATCTTGTTCTTGTAAAAAAGAAAATAAATTAGATCCATTATTTCCATTATAAAAAAGTCAGTACAGAAAATCTTCAGCAAAGAAGCATTTCACCATGGAAAAATAAATGTCCATAAAAAAACCAAGGGCATAAGGAGGAACAAATGCCAATTTTAAAAAAAGAATTACCAATCATTTTAACAGCTCTGGTTGGATTAACCGGGGGAATCATTATTTTATTGTTAGGTGCCTGTGACGCTGCTCCGAAAGTTATTGAATCCATATGGAAAGAATATGCTGATTCACGCTATGAGTACAGCATAATGGTACCAGAGGGATGGAAAATCGAAAATGCCCCGGCAAAAGGCAATGGAGCGTCAACCAGTATCATGAATTACAACCCCGATGAAATTGTTCAAACCGGTTTGGCTGATAACGAATGGCCAAAGGGCGCATTTAAAATGGATATTGTTGTGATAGACAATATCAGTGAATCTATGGAATTCTCAGACGCGGTGAACCAGTACTTCATGGATGCCCCTTATTATTTATCCAGGGTTTCTGGAAACACTGAAACAGCCAGCCAATCGGCTTACACCATTATATTTGACAACAAGACCAACGAGGAAGATTCTGTAAAATCCATTTGTGCCAAATTATCCAGCACCGAAATCATCGCTGTTTTCATGTACCCCGAAGAAGCCTGGAACTACAGCACGGTGAAGGATATGCTGAAAAGCCTGGTACTCGCAAAAAAGGGGAAATCATTAACGCCCCAGGGCCCCGCACCCAAGGCCATGAACCCGCTTCTAATCAACCAACAGATCAGCGCCCATTACAAAACACAGCCTGCCACAAAGGCCTCGGGCGACGAAGTGGGCGCTTCACCCATCTATCCCTTGTACATGCCTTTTTCATCGGGCACTCAATGGACTGTAGGCGGCGTTGGATACTTTTACGGCGAGGGCACTCATTCCAATTATTATAACGATTATTATGCCACTGACTGGAACAAGGGACGCCCCGGGGCCTATGAATCGGACGCGGGAGAAGCTCTTTTTCCTATTGCCGATGGTGTTGTGACAGAAGTCAGATACAACAAAGATAATATCTACGGAGGCTACGGCAATTTTGTGCGTATCGCCCATGCTCAGGGAGTGGAAACCCTTTACGGTCACATGTCCTCAGTGCTTGTTCAAAAAGACCAGCAAGTGAATATCAATACCCAAATCGGAACGCTGGGAACAACAGGTAATTCCACAGGCCCCCACCTTCACATGAGCTTTCGTGTGAATGGTGTGTCCCAGTACGCTGCTACTCAGGCCAGACGACCTAGCCCCATGTGGACAACAGCCGGTGACTGGGAGCTAAGCGACGGCAGTTACGCTAGTGTAAGCAAATACTTTAACGGCATTACACCAGAGCCAAGCTCAAATCCGACTCCAGACCCGACAGCTCCCCCTGTTGTAACAGAAACCCCCACACAAACACCGGTCAACACGGCTGCTCCCACAGCACCGCCAGCCAACACACCAGCTCCCACCAGCATACCAGGTCCTTCTCTCTATGGCTTGAATATACCCAATCCTGGAGCAGGCATATATTCCGGTTTGAAAATCACTCAATGCATCGAAGGCGGTATACAGCGTGTTTGGGTAGTCAGCTCCAACAACGCTTACGCGAATTTTATTGGTTACGAAGCCCAGAACGGTTGGTGCGGCAATAACGCGGCCCTCCGCTTTCACGGCTCCAGTGTCGCGGCCGGCACCTGGTTTACCTGGTGCTCTGGTTATGCTCAAGGAGAGGAATACGTCTGGAAAGCAGATGGCTCCGATTACGCGCCTTTCCAGTATTCTCAATACAACGGCAACTGCCCGAAATATCAATAGAACCATAAAAAAATAAATAAAAGAATGGGGCTGCCTGTTTCATGAAATTTCTGAAACAGGCAGTTTTTTTATAAGGCCAAGTAGCCTGTTAGAAAAACAAAAACAATATTTTATACTGCGCAGGTTCAAAAAAAGACGGCTGTTGAAAAATTATTTCCCCATGAGCGGCCATGGCTGCCAGGAAAATACCTAGAGCTCAAAAAAATCGGAACCTGAACCAGTTTAAACCGTGTAATTATTAAACAATGTAAAAAGCTCAAAACGGGAATGGGTTTCGGTTTTTTTGAAAATACTCAAAATATGGTTTTTGGCTGTTCCATCAGTAACACCCAGTTCCGCGGCAATTTTTTTGGTCGATTTACCCTGAAGCAAATGAGACAGAACTTCCTCTTCTCTGCGGGAAATGCAATACTCCTGCATAAAACCCTTGACCTTCAGCGGCATGCTCAAAAGAGCGGTTGAGGACAATCGGTCAAGATCCTTTTCGTTTTTTAGAATAACACGGAATTTAAGGCTTCCAAAACGAAGGTCATCGTTGTTCTCGAGCTGAACTTCTTCAATAATTCTCTTCTCGTTCACAAAGGTGCCATTTTTGCTCTTTAAATCCTTCACATACAGAGTTTTATCCCTCTGCTTCAATTCAGCGTGTTTGCGGGAAATATAATCGGCAGTGAATTTCAATTGGCATGTTTCATCCCGGCCCACCACAAAGCGGTACTGATCAATCGGGACCTGCAATCGGCTTCCATCCTCGAGGCGGCCCTCTAATTGCCATAAGGGATTTTCAATTTTTCCTATCATCACACATTCCTTTTACAAGAAAAATATCAGTCGGTCCGTTTGCCAAACATCATGAAGTGAAACAATATTAGCCCAAGCTGCTTTTTATTTCAAGCGATTTTGTTGCTCATCAATACTTCACCAATAAAAAAAGCCTCTTTATTTGGACCATCGGTTTATGGGCGTTGCCTGCCTTCGGCAAGCCGGGCTAATCGGCACTCCGCTGTCGCTCCGAAGGTTTTTGGCTTGAAATAATCAAGCCAAAAACGCTTTGGCAGACAATTTTTGAAAAAATTGTCTACCATGCCTCCTATCCCTAACGCGTACCCCTATAACCGGAAACTCTCTGATCATGAAGAAGTATAAAAAAATCATTACCTTGACCGGAATTTTTTTAGGCCGCTTCCTGCTGCTGACAGCTCTGCGAGACTAAAGCTATTAGCTATCAACTCTTGCGTTCCGGGCTTGAAATTGCCGGTCAGCCAATCTATCTTAAATCTCCAGGAACAATCAATCAGCTGTTATAATAAGAATCAAAGGGATAAATGAAAAAATCCAGTTCAAAGCCGAATTTTTTGTTATGCTCCCTGACTTCACTTTCAAAGGCCTTCCAATATTCCTGGTAAGAACTTTCAGAACCATAAATCTCCTGAAAAACCCCGAAGTCGTCGCGATTCAACAAGCCTTTGACCTCATGCCACTGGCCCAGCTTGGGATTGTATGACTCAAAATACAAAGCCGGGGCCTTTTCTTTTGCCCATGAAAAAAGTTCCCGGAAATCGGTGAGCTCTGGAATCACCGGGCTGACATAGAGAACAACCTTTACCCCGGCCCTGGTGAGTTTTTCAGCCGCCTCAAGACGCCTTTCATAGGAATGAGAACGCTTTTCCAGTTTTTCACCTATGATGGGTGAATTAATGGTTATATAGATTCGATTTTCAGAGGAATAGTTCAAATCCCCGGCAAATTGCCCGATATCAGATGATTTAGTAAGAATGACCACAGGAATATTCCGATTTTTCATAATGGCCAGGGTTTGGGCTGTCAAGCGATGCTCTGTTTCCACTGGTTGAAAGGCTTCGGTTGTCGAACCGATCAAAACCCGGCGGGGCGGCTTATGAAGACCATCCAGTTCCTTTTCTAGAACCTCGATAAAATTCTCTTTGACAAAAACAAATTCACCCCAGCTTTTTTTCAGTTTTCCTATGCTTTTGTTTGAACGGGCATAGCAATAGGCGCATCCGATCTGGCAACCCCGGTAAGGATTAAGAACATAATCTGCCAGTTCGATTTGGGTTTGAGACAAAGCTCGCTCAGTTTTACAGTAAATGATTTCCATGGGCTTAAAGATAGTCCTGAAAGCCATTTTGAATCAAGGGGGAAAAAAAACGGAAAAGCCCCTTGCCGGCCTTGTTAATGTTCCGTATTAAAGCCAGTGTTGCTCCCCAATTGGATGGCCTTAAAAACAAAGGCCACAAAAGGCCTTTTCTGACAAGGGTGGCTAAACTGTCCTGAATAAAGGCAAAATCAGGGAAACGAAAGCCAGGCCCGTCTGTCACTGCCCTGACCAACCACAGCCGCAAGCTATATTGTTGAAAAAACTCTGCCAGGTAATAGCTTTCCATATCAACAAAACCTGCCTTTGGATGGGTCCTGAGTATCTTCATTTTGAATTCTTCATCTGCCAGGATTGTCACAGTGCAGCTTGAAAAAATATTCGCCCCAGCCTTGCTGTGAGCGGGAATATCAAGATCAATGGCCTTGGCCTCACTCCATAGATGAATTTTCCTGGAAATCAATACCTCGCCCGGCTGACTATTTTGGTTTAAGGCGCCGCAGTATCCGGTTAAAATAACCAGGTCGAAATCAAGAGCCTGAGAAGAAATAAATTTAATAAACCGGCGGCAGGATTTAGGCCCTACTCCGGTAATCCCCCAATAATATTCATCCGGTGTTTCTCCCCTTTTGGCTCGAAAAAGATAAAGTGCTGCCCGCTTTTGCTCATCAACCAGATGAAAGGAGTATTGTTTTTTGAATTCCCGGGCTTCGCTTTCAAGAGCCGATAAAAAGAGTATCTTCATTCCCGCCTCCTTTAAACCAGATTATCAATATAAGATGGTGTAAAAGGGATTTTTTCATTAATAAGCAAAGTTCTGATTTCTTTCAAACGCTGGACTGCCACTGCCTCTTCCTGAGCCGGCCCGGATTCCGTACCAGGATATTCCTGGTAGCTGCTCACCTGGGCGATTTTGGCTATGAATTTTTTGTGGTGCCTCAAAAAATCAAGGGTTTCCTGGTGATGGTGAATTTCTTCGCCAGGAAAGGCGCTGATTATGGAAATTTCAAACTGAAGAGCAGCCTGGCTTAATTGCCGTAAAAAAAGCGAAGCTTCATTAACTGAAAAGGCTTTGTTCATTTTTTGAAGAACAGCGTCACTGCCGCTTTCAAGCCCGATAAATAAATTGACACAACCCGCTGCCTTCATTAATTCCATCAAATCGCCATTCATTCTGTTATTAACGGCTATTTGGGCTTCCCAGGTACATTTCAGATTTCTCCTGATAATTCCTTGACACATGGCCTCAAGATTTTTCAAATGGCCATTAAAAAGGGAATCATAAAATATAAAATGCCCTATGTTGTTATTGGTCCGATGAAATTCCATTTCAGACAAAATATCTTCAGCCTGGCGAAAACGATAGCCCTTGAAAAGATGCTTTTCCGCGCAAAAACGACAGTGGTTCACGCAGCCCCTGCTGCCGACAATCGGAAGGCAGCCCTTTCGGGGATAGGCCTTTAAATCAATTCCTTGATAGCGGGGAAAATCCTGTAAATCCTTTTCCTGTTCAAAAAGATGAATTCTCTCGCCCTCTTCACTAAGAACCTTTTCCAGGGCTTTTTCACCTTCGCCCACAACAAAATGGTCCACATAAGAAAAAGATCCGAAATCCTTGTGCTGTGAATAAAGGGTAAACAACTGGGGCCCGCCCCATAAAATTTTTACCTGGGGAAATCTGGTTTTCAGCTCTTTACTCAAGGGATCAGCAAAGTGAAAATTGCCTTTAAAAAGACTGATGGCAAAATAGGCATAATGGCCCTGGGAAAGCTCTGAGTATAATTCTTCAAGAACAAAGGGAGCCTGATTATGCAAAGCCTCCATACTCCCGGGTTGGATATAATCACGGTTCACTGTCCAGTCCTTTTTCATGGCACCCAGAATTTTATAGTACCTCAGATTCAAATCAAAGAGCCTGGTTTCAAAACCAAGGTTTTGGGCCC
This sequence comes from Spirochaetales bacterium, assembly GCA_016937215.1. GTDB lineage: Bacteria > Spirochaetota > Spirochaetia > SZUA-6 > JAFGRV01 > JAFGWI01. The sequence continues at coordinate 13,849 of JAFGWI010000140.1, forward strand.
TGTCCATTAAATAACCTAGTCCTGGTAAAGGCAGAGAGGCCCAGAAAAATGGGGGTGTTATAAATGCAATCGCTGGTTTCATCAGCGCCATTTTAACCCATAATCCCTAATATGACCACGGCTTGGTGCAAGTAATTATCCAATCAGCCTTGCAAAAATTCTTCCATGAAGTACCAATGAACTTGATTGAAAACGCATTCTTTTACCTTTATTTTCTGATACCTGAAATTAACATAAGCGGTAAACAAACATTCCGTGACTAGGTTGATGATTTTTGACTTCCATGCTGCTCCTTCCTAATCGAAAACATCAGAATAAAAAAGAAAAATAGGGAGCTCACAGACAATCGCTGTTTTTTGATACTCTCATGATTCATCAAAGTAGAAAGGAATCTTTACACCTGTCAATTAAAGTTGACAAATTCTGGGATCTTCATGTTATTGTGAATCCCATTAAATGGGATTTATAGGTCACAATCCCGGCAATTCGTCCAACTTGTTATGATACCGTTAATTAAACACTGATAAAACAAATGCGATTATGGCTCTTTTTCAGCCTTTGGCATGGTAATTGCAAGGTATACTAGGGAAAATTCGAGGATTTTCCATAGAATAAATCAATTTTTTTTGCATCAGGCTTTTGACAAATATAAAAAAATACAAGGAAGGACAGTTTATGTCAGATCAATTTAATACCAGTAAATCCGATTATGTGAACGCCCTTGTGAACATTGGTAACATCTATTTTATTGAAAACAAACTTCAAAAAGCATTGAAATACCTTCACAAAGCTCAACAGAACGATCCCATGAATCCAAGGGTCCGTCTTGCCTACGCGAGGCTCATTCAGCTGCTTCAGGAGGATCAGCGTATTCATAAATTGTAATCCATGGCTCCCAAATCAGATTCCCTTCCCATTTAAGATTTGGCTTTTACCGGCTTAAATGGGTTTTCATCTATATTTCTCTTTTCTTTTCCAGCTGAGGCATGCTGCGCTTCAAGGTAAACCGCGAATAAGCCTGTGAGCCGGGCAATGGCATTATCATTTTTATGGCTGCTTTGTGCTCTGAACAAAGCGAAAAAGCTCATTTGGCATAATTTAATTGTATTCACAAACAAAAGCCCCAAAACAGTCGAGATTCTTTTAGGACGCATGGATATAGTGAATCCCAATGAAGATTCACGCCAAATAGTGAATCCCAATGAAGATTCACGCCAATAGTGAATCCCAATGAGGATTCACGCCAATAGTGAATCCCAATGAAGATTCACGCCAAATAGTGAATCCCAATGAAGATTCACGCCAAATAGTGAATCCCAATGAAGATTCACGCTAAATAGTGAATCCCAATGAAGATTCACGCAACCGAGCAATAAACGCGGAGCATTTATGACCAGGCCCAGGACGCATGGCCGAGCAATAAATGCGGAGCATTTATGACCAGGCCCGTCGTTCCTCCTCAGAATGACAAGTGGTTAAAACAATATTTTTCTAGCGCGATTGATCTGCTCCTGTTAGGGATTGGAACCATGGGTGACGGGTTTTTCAAAACCCGTCACCCAAAGCCTTTTTGGGACGATTTTTCGGCCCAAAAAGCTTCGGAGGCGAGAGCCGGAGTGGCGGAAAGCCCGACCCCTGAAGCCGGATTTTTTCATTCTTCGGTTTTATTGTTGATTTAGCTGAAAAAAACAAGGCTTCTTCAGGGGAAACAGCCAAAACAGGAAAATTCGGGGGCAAGGGTTTTATAGACAACAGGAAAGCAGAAGAAAAAGATTAAAAAAAGTTTTTCAAGGCCTGGAAGATTTGAAAAATGAAGGGCTTTAATTTATGCTATATAGTAGAGAAGATATATCCATAATTCCGGTTTCCGGGGTGATACAATGGATACGATCGAAAATAATTGATGATTTTTGCCTTATCGGGGAGGCTGACTTAGGGAATGAAAAAACGACCTCATATTGCCTTTATCCTGCCGAATCTCCTGGGTGAGTACTATGGCATTCACTGGTTTTCCTTAAACCAGACAGCCATTGAAAAAAATGTTGATTTAAGCATTTACTCACCTTTAATGTTTTTGCCCGATGTGAAAAACAAGGAGGAGTTTCTTCAGATTTTCAATTATATCAAACCTCAAAACACCGATGCTGTGATTGTTTCTTCCGGATCTCTTCTCAGCTATTATTCCACTGAAGAGGTCCATGGAATTTGTCAGCGGCTGGCACCAATTCCCACGATTTCCCTGTCTGAACAGTATAATGATGTTCCGTCAATAACCATTGACAACAAACAGGGGATGTATCAATTGATCAGCCACTTTGTAAAAAATCATGGCCGAAAAAAAATCGCCTTTATCAAGGGGCCGGATAATAATCAGGAATCAAAAATCCGTTTTGCCGCCTACAAGGAGGTCCTTAAGGAAAATGATATTCCTTTTTCAGAGGCTTTGACTTTTACAGGCGATTTCGGGGTCAATTCCGGCAAGGAGGCCGTGGATTTCTGGCTGGATCAGGCCCATGTGGATATGGATGCCATTGTGGCGGCCAATGACGACATGATCCTGGGTGTTTTTTCCGAACTGCAAAACCGGGGCCTAAAGGTGCCCGATGATATTTGCATTGGCGGCTTTGACAATATCAAGGCCCTTCAGGAAGTGGATGTGCCTATTTCCACGGTAAGGCAGCCCTTTGATGAGCAGATTTTTATGGCCATGGAGATGGCTCTGAACATGATCCATGGCAAGGATGTGGCCATGGTCCAGACCCTGTCGGCAAAGCCGGTTTTAAGGCAATCCTGCGGCTGTCACAGCCAGATGGAATCTGACGCGTCTATCGATCAAGGCGAAGATTTCCGTTATTACCAGCTGACCAAGCTCCAGGGAAACCTGGATAAATTCGACAGTGTTCAGCAGGGCCATAATGTTGGTTTTCTAACCGAGTTTTCCACATCAATCATGAACGATCTGGATCTGGAAACGATTCAGGACCAGGCGGAAGCTTTATTGCCGAAATTGACGATCGAATCCTGCTTTGTTCATTTCTATAAAGAGGCCATGCCCTTGTTTGTTGAAGAGGACGATATCCCCCCGGGCGAACTGGATTCTTTTTTTGATTACTCGAATAATCAGAAAATCTATCCCCGAAGAAAAAAGATATCTTCCATGGAATTGACAGCATCATTAGGAAAGGATTTCCATTCATCCCGGCGGACCTTGGTGATCAGCGAGCTGCTTTTTCACAAGGAGCATTACGGGATTATTGGGATCGAAATGCAGAAAATAGATCCTCTGATAATCAATTTACTTCGCATGCAGCTGGCCAATTGTCTTCATAATATCTATATTCACAAGGAACTTGAAAACGCCTACCAAAAACTCAAGGAACTGGACAAGGCCAAAACCCAGTTTTTCGTGAACATTTCCCACGAATTCCGAACCCCTCTAACCCTGCTTTTAGCGCCTATTGAATCGATAATCAACGGTGATTTTGGCCCGCAAATCAGCAAAGACGCCCGGCATTTCCAGTCCATGCTCGCCAACGGCACACGGCTTCTGCACTTGATCAACAACTTGCTGGATTTTTCCAAAATCGAAGCCGGCAAAATGATCCTCAAGAAAAAAAAGACCAATATCAATAAAATGATTGAGCTCTATCTTATTTCAATTGAATCTACTGCCAATGCCAAGGGAATCGGACTGGTTTTTAATAATTCTCCTTTGGAAATTCTTTCATCCATAGATAAAAACCTCATCGAAAAGGCCTTTTTTAATCTGGTGTCAAACGCCCTGAAATTCACACCCCGCGGGGGTACCATTAGCATTTCCCTTCTCCGGAATGAAGAGAGTTACGAAATTCAAGTAGCTGATACAGGTATTGGCATTCCTAAAAACAAGCTTGAGGTCATTTTTGAACGATTCACTCAGGTGGATGGTTCCATTACCCGGGAATATGGAGGAACGGGTATTGGTCTTGCCTATACCAAAGAGATTGTGGAACTCCATGGAGGCGAGATCCTGGTGAAAAGCCAGACCGGTCAGGGTTCGAGCTTTATTATCAGACTGCCCTTTGAATTAGCTGAAGAGATTGGATCGGAAGAGGTAAAAGAAGAAGCCAGCCAAAGGGAAAACGATGATATTAAGTATCTTGATATCATTAACAAGCACAATAAAAACTATGAAAACAATGAGGGGCCGGAAACCAAGATCATCAATAGGAGCACATCGGCTTACAGCAAGGTCCTGTTGGTTGAAGACAACAAGGACATGCAGTTCTACATTCAGGAACTCTTAGAACGGGATTATGATGTGTTTACAGCTGAAAATGGTAAAAAGGGCTATGATCTTGCTCTGGAGATTCTTCCGGATATTATTATTTCCGATGTGATGATGCCTGTGATGAATGGTTACCAGATGACAAGTGAGATAAAGGCAACACCAGAATTACGCCATATTCCCGTGATTCTTTTATCTGCTAAAACAGATATTATTGAAAAAATTGAAGGTTTCGAACATGGCGCTGATGATTATCTGACCAAGCCCTTTAATTCCGATGAACTCCGGGCCCGAATAAAGTCCCAACTGGCGATGAAGACCCTGCGCGATGAAGTATCTCAGGAAAGGGATACCCTTAAAAAGGTGATTCAGGAGCGAAAGCAACTCAAAATCGAAAAAGAGGCTGCCGAAAGGGCGAATAAAATAAAAAGCGAATTCCTGGCCAATGTAAGCCATGAAATTCGGACACCCATGAATGCCATCATTGGTTTTACGGAATTGCTATTAAAATCGGAAAACAATGTAAACCGAAAAACCAAGCTGGAAATCATTCACAAATCGGGCGACCATCTTTTAAGCCTGATAAACGATATTCTGGATTTTTCAAAAATCGAGGCAGACAAAATCGAATTTTACCAATTAAATTTTTCTCTTAAAGCCATGCTGGAGAATCTTTATAATATGTTCATTCTCAGGGCCAAGGAACGAAATTTGAGATATCATCTGGAAATAGACCCTGTTGTGCCCGATTTTGTTTACGGCGATGAACGCCGGATTCGCCAGATTCTGGTAAACCTCCTGGGAAATGCCTTTAAATTTACAAAAAAGGGAAGTATTCGAATTCATTGCCTCTACAAAGACAAGCTTTTTTACATATCCATTAACGACACAGGCATTGGAATATCTCCCGACAAACAGGAGAAGGTGTTCGGAGCCTTTAACCAGGCGGATAATTCCACCACAAGGGAATACGGCGGCACTGGGCTCGGTTTAACGATTTCCAGAAAACTAGCAGAAAAAATGGGTGGCAATATCCTTCTTGAAAGCGAAGAAATGGTCGGGTCCACTTTTACTCTGGTTTTGCCTTTAAGCCTGGGCGACCATGAAAAAGCGAATATCCCCGCGCCGGTAAGAAGTCAACATCTGCCAAAATCAGCATCCATAAAAAAATTCAAAGCAGCAGACCAGAACTTAATGATTCTGGCAGCTGAAGACAACCGGGAAAATCAAATCCTTCTTCGCGAACTGCTCATCGAATGCGATGTGGATTTCCAGATTGTATCCAATGGCAGGGAAGCCCTGGATTTACTTGAAAAGCAGCACTATGATATTCTTCTTCTGGATATGCAAATGCCGGTTCTTGACGGTATGCAGACCATCAATATTATCAGGACTAAAAAAGAGTTGGAAAATCTTTATGTCATTGCTGTTACTGCCAGGGCCTTGAAAGGCGATTATGAAAAATACATTCAGGCTGGCTGTGACGATTATATGGCCAAGCCTATTGAAGGGGCAGGCTTTATAAGCGAAATCAAGCGGCTTAAAAAAGTATTGCGCGGTCATGAACAGGAAGACACCAGTATCCAAGACACAGACACAAAAAAAGAAATGGAAGAAATGACATTATCTATCAAGAATGATGCCGGTTCACGCATGGAGCAGGTTATTATTAGTCTAAAAGAGAATTGCGATCTATTTGATCCTGAACGCGTGGCCCAGCTGGCAGAGGAACTGGACAGCTTGCTGGAAGGGGAAGGTAAAGGGGAAATCAGGAAATTAATGAATGAGGCCTCGGAATTCTGCGATGATGAGGCATTGGCCAGAATAGTGCAAAGGCTAGAGAGGATTTAAATATGGAACAAAAAATTTTAATTGTCGATGATACGGCAGAAAACAGAAAATTACTCACATCACTGATCAGGGAGCATACACCTTACAAGATCGTCGTGTCCAAGGGAGGTACTCATTTGATTGACAAGCTGGATGAAATAAAAAGCAACCCCCCGGATTTAATCCTTCTCGATATTTTAATGCCCGATGTTAATGGATATGAAATTTCCAAAATACTCAAAGAAGACAGCAAAACCAAGGATATTCCTATCATATTTTTAACTGCTCTGAATGATATCGAAAGCAAACAAAAAGCATTCGAAGCCGGTGGTGTTGATTATTTATCAAAACCCTTTAACCGCTATGAATTATTGTCAAGAATCAAAGTTCATCTTGAGCTTCGAGCCAGCCAGGAACAATTGGTACAATCATCCAAAATGGAAGCCCTGGGTAAACTCACTTCCGGTCTGGCTCATGAATTAAAAAACCCGTTGAACTTCATCTACAATTTCTCCCAGCTCAATTTGCAATCTATAGAAGAAATTCAGAAGATATTATCAGAACAATCCAGTTGGAAATCCTCTGAAGCCTATAATGAAATAAGTGAACTTATCAGCGATTTGGAAGATAATGCCAAGGAGATAAACGAAAACTCCAAAAGAATCAATTCGCTTTTGGAGAGCATGCTCAATACAGGACGTGATATTTACTCGATCGAATCGGAGACAGACATCAACAGCATTCTTAAAGAGAGCTTTTTATTTTCCTTTAATTATTTTAATGTAAAGCATCCTGATTTGGAAATCGAATTAACAGAAAAATACGACACAAACTTGCCAAAACTAAATATTCCCAAAGGAGATATCAGCCGGGTTTTTATCAATCTTATAAACAATGCCTTTTACATGCTCAATCAGAAAGCCCAAACTTCAAAAGACTACAAGCCTCAAATTTCTCTTACTAGCGCCCGCGACGAGAATAATGTCCTCATACAAATTAAGGACAACGGGCCGGGCATCAAAGCCGAGGACCAATCCAAAATATTTGATCCCTTTTTTACAACAAAACCGCCTGGAGAGGGAACAGGCCTCGGATTAAAACTCTGTTATGAAATTATTGTGGAACAGCTGGGAGGTGAAATCAGCTTCACAACCGAAGAAGGTGAATTCACTTCTTTCTTAATCAAACTGCCACTTTCATCGATTTAGCTGTTTAAGCTAAACAAATACGGATTTTTTAATCAGCCAGAGAAAAAGGACTGACAGGTTAAAAATTGATTCGGTCAAATCCGCGGCAAACTGATATTTAAACATAGGCACCAAAAAAAAGGCTGCTGATTTCAATGACCAGCAGCCTCGTGCACTTAACAATTGTTTGTTCTAAAGGATATCAACCACCATAGCCCATAAATTCCCCATGGCCATAGGAATATTTGCTTACAAAATGGATATAATATTTACCGTTACTTTGAGGCGGCAGATTCTTGGCTGAAGTATATTTATTGGCAATATCAACACCATTGATCACAAGGGATTCTATGTTCCATGAATTAATGTAGCCGGTAATATCATCTTCCAGCACCCAAAAATATTCACCTGTTCCCGTAAAAGAGAAATTGGCATTTATTGGCGTGTAGATGCTGTCATCATTATCACCGCTGGCTGCTTCGGAATTCCATGATAAACTAACTGACGCGTTTCCATCATTCCAGACAATTTTCATTAGATCGGTTCCTTTAGCACCACTGGAAGCAGCATCCCAATCCCACACCATGGAGCCATTTGTACTGGCTAATGTATTTGCGTTGTCATTTTCAACTGTAACAGCAAACTGAATACCCGTGTTTCTGATATGAAGCTGCTGAACACTCTCTGAAAATTTTACCCAGGAATAACCATTGGATAAGTCGATAACCTTGTAGGAGCCAATATCTGATGTTGAAAATTCAACAGGATTGTCTTTGGATATTCCAGGACCAACATAAGGAGTGGGTTCGGGCGTGGGGGCCAAAGTGATATTAGGAGAATTTCCTGTTAAACGTGCTTTAATATACAGGCCGTTTTCAGTCAAATCATCATCTGTCCAAGGCCCTGCCATGGACACACCGGGTTTAATCAAGGCAGAAGCATCATCCCTATTGCAAAGAGACCAGTTTACCCAGCTAATCTGATTCGGCTTCAGGTAATCATCGAGCCAGCTGTCAGCCTTGGTAAAATCATTATAGGACACGGAGTAATCGCATGTTCCAAATTCCGATACAAATATGGGAAGTTTGGCGGCTAAAGCGGATTCCAGTAAAGGTTTCAGATGGTCATGAGAAGAAGCATAAAAATGAAAGGCGTACACGATGTTTTTAGCAAAATCGCCAGTTAAGGGATCGCCTATGGGCAGGGTGATCTGCTGGTCCCAATCGGGAGTAGGTACAATAATAATGTTAGCATGACCATCATTATCATTTGCCCGGATTACCGGAATCAGATCCTGAGAATAGGCTTTAAGCTGGCTCCAGGAAGCTTCGCCCGCGCCGGTTTCATTGGCTATTTCAAAAATAACATTCGGATATTTGGCGTAAATCCTTGACATTTCATCAAAAAACTTCACAGCCTCGGGCTTGTTTGGTTCACCAAAATACTCGTCATTAAAGTCCATGTTTTTATGAATGTGCCAGTCGATGATAACATAAATACCCTCTTCAATAGCATCGTTCACCAATTGGGAAACATAGTATTTTCTTTTTTCCTTATCAGCCATATAACCATTCCAGAAATCATAGGGCATTCCGCCATCAACATACATGGCAATTCGCACTACATCGATTTCAAATGTTTTTTTCAAATTTGGAATGGTTTCGTTTGGAACCACACGATACCATTGGGGCCCATGGGTTGCTATTCCCCGCAGCTGAACAGGATTGCCATTTTCATCACATAGTTTGCCATTAAGGGTTTGAAGATTTCCATAGCGAGTCGCCGGTGGACTTGAGGGCGGTACTTCCATGGAAAGAGCAGAGGATAATGGTTTGGGATCTGGTTCATTTCCTTCAAAATAAGGATCGTTGGTTATAGCAATCATGTCTATTTTATTCTCTGAGTTGGTATAGGCAAAGGTCACACGATGGCTTGTGCCAGCAGAGAATTTAGTGTTATAGAAATTACTCCATTGCCAAACAGAGGGAACAAATGAGCTTCCAAGGGTGTCCCATTTAAAAAAGCTTTGATCATCAATGGATACCCATAATTCATCAGCGCCATCATTAGGGGCTCTGGTTCTGGCATAAAGATTATAAGCCCCGCCTTGTTTAACGGTAAAGGTGAAAACCATATGGCCATCCTTAGGAGGCTCTGATGACGATTGAACATAACCCATAATACCCATAAAAATTTCCTGTGATGCTGAATCCAAAGGTGAATTATCTTTATAGGAATCGCTCTTGCTTGCCCAAGGCCAATAGCACGCAGCGTCTTCAGCTTCAATAAAAGTGGTTTCAGCTTCTCCTTCCGGCAATGGAGTCGGCACCTCTGTTGGTGCTATTGTTGGATCTTCAACAGGAGTTGGAACCTCAGTTGGAGTTTCGGTTGGGATTTCAGACGGAACCTCTGTAGGAATTTCGGTCGGGATTTCAGACGGCACCTCGGTTGGAACCTCTGTAGGAATTTCGGTCGGGATTTCAGACGGCACCTCGGTTGGAACCTCCGTTGGAGTTTCTGTTGGAACCTCGGTTGGAACTTCAGTTGGGATTTCGGTTAATGCCGGCTCAGGAGTGGAAGAGCTTGTTATATCCACTCGGTCGATGTTGGCAAGGCCTTCATAGCTGATAGCTAGCAAGCGAATCACATTTGATCCGGAGCGTAATGGAAGCGTTACTGTCGTGGCATTCCAGTTGGCCCAGGACCCGGTGGGATTAAATTGGCTGCTATAAATCTTTACCTTGCCATTCACCAGAATATCGGCAGGACGGTTTAATGAGGCTCCGTTAGCATAGACAAAACGGAAGGTAACATTTTCACTATAGTCACTATAAACAAACCATTCGATGTATCTTCCCAGATTATTATCAATATTGATATAGGAAGAGCCTGTATAACCACCAAAAAGGGTTTCTGTGATACCGCCGTAAATTTCAGCATCTTCAGCTTGCATGGAAATGCTTTTTCCCGCAGAAAGGGTTTCGGGTTTTGCTGTTGGCATTGGTGAAGGATCACCTGCCCAAAAATCGAACCATCCCCACAACAGACGGTCGTTATAATAAGCGGCGATTTCCGGCTGTTGAAAATAATCATAATGACTTGGTTTAAAGGATAGATCATTGCCCTGAAAATATTGACTCCAATCATAATGATGAAGACGAGCTCGTAGGTGAAGAGTCGTGCCGGCATATAAATAACCCGCATCCTGGCGGAAACCAATTTCCACGTAATCGGATGTGTATACACAAATCACCCTGTCACTACCAACTGAGGAGTAATCAATCTCCATAATTTCATTAGTATAATCGTGAGTTGTTCGGTAATAACGAATCTTGACTTGTGGTAAATAAATATCACTCGAACCAAGGTTCTCCAGTTTAATATTTGGCGTAATTTGTGCTGTGTATTCATTGGGCTCGCCACATTGATACAATAAAGACACAAAGTGCAAAGATTCCTGAGAAAATCCTTGTAAAGTTAACGCAAATAATAAAAGTATAAAAATAATTTTTCTTTTGTTCATCACACACATCCTCATTCTGCTGGCTAAATATAAATCAACGATTTATATTTACTTTTTATTTTTTGCACTTTTTCCCATATATTATATGCAAGTAGGATGCCAACTTATGATTTTACGGAATTTTTATTTACATGCACATTGTGAATAAACATAAAATAATTTACTTGTGGATAATAAATTAAACACAGCCTATACCTAAAGGCATGAAATTCTCCAAATTAACAGCCTCCATTCTCGCCATAGGCCAAAGGGTGTGTTTTTTTATGTCAACAAAAATTGACATAGCAAAAAAAGTTGCAGGAAAAAGAACACAAGGGCCTGAAAATCAGATTGCCTTGGATTGATCACCACCTCAAAAATTGAAGGCAGGCAAGGTCCCCATTTTTCACAAATCTCAGATTGCACAATCCGGATAAAAAATGTCATTGCATTATTCACAAAGATAAAATAATATGTTCCCCATAGAGTTTTGCCTCGGCAGCTTAAAAAATTGTACTTGTTTAGCTAAATCGGATTTTGATTATAGACACGTTAGGGATAGGAGGTATGCTTGGCCATTTTTTCAAAAATGGCCAAGCAAAGCGTTTTTTGCCTGATTATTTCAGGCAAAAAACCTTCGAAGCGACAGCGGAGTACCGAGTAGCCCGGCCTGCCGGAA
>JAFGWI010000141.1 GCA_016937215.1 Spirochaetales bacterium
GTTTTACCCGGGAAATTATCCCGGGTAAAACGCTTTGTCGAACCATTTTTGAAAAAATGGTTCGACATGGCTCCAATCCCTAACGCGTTAGTAGCGGTCAGTTAGTTATCACTCGATCAGACAATTTATAAATCATATTTTATAGAGACAATAAGCCTAAAAAAACTCAACCGAATCAATTAAAAAAAGACCTTCTTCGAGAATCAATACAATTTCATAGTTTTGATTATTGATTTCCCATTTTTCATAACTTCTCCATTTTCCGCTCTTTTCTCTTAAGGGAGTTATTTTTTCCAGCAACTGTAATTTTTCTAAAACATCCTTATTTTTTCGATTAAAGTTGTAGGTGAAAATACCATTCATCATTCTTCGGAGGTGATCATCCATAAGTGACTTCTTACTGTCTTCGGGATGGGCTTTTATGGTCTTGGCAAAGACATCTATGCGAAATTGATAGGAATTGATGTTATCGATGGCCATTGAATATCTGTGATTGCAGAGCATCAGTCTGGAGATCTCTTCGCGCATTTGCGCATCCTCCATGTCCTTTTTGATTGCTGTGATGTTGATTAATATAAGCGTTATGATAGGAAGAAAATAATACCAGTATTTTTTCATTTATAAATCCAAAGCTGCAATGCCTTTTTCCGCTACTTGGTGCGGGTTGTATTCTTTTTCTTTTTTATCTTTGAATGGATCTGCAAATATTAAAGCTACCGCGCTAATTGCAAAAAAAAGAAATGCAGAATTACCATCTCGTACTAATAAACCAATACCCAAAATGCCAAGTACTGGTGAAGCAATATATAAAAACACTCTATATATTTTATTAATATAATATAAACTATTATCACCAAGTACAAAACGAATATTTTTTAAAGTTGCAACCTTCTTATGAATAGCTGAAACAATTTGATTAAATTCATTCTTTTGATATTCAAATTTTGTTAAAGTAATTCCATATTGATTACTGAAAGTTACTTTATCCTTTTTATCATTACAATTTATTGTTATCATTATTGCTTTAGGATTCGGTTTAAAAATCCGTATTTGTTTAATTTTATCCCAATAGATTTTTTGCTCACCAACTTTCTTCTGAATTAATAGAAAATCGCTATGAATTGAATATTTACATTCAACCCAATTCGATGGATTCTGGGAAAATTTTGGTATTCGCCATTTGTAAATTACTTCAGGCATTACTACATCCTCTCAAAAAATAGCTTTAAAATCATTAAATCTGATTTTAAAAAATTAATTCAATATTACGATAATAAATAAGTAAACTCTGCTTAACAAAGGTTCTGCATTATCATCCTAATTTAAATCCATAATAATCATATGTATCATAATCATAAATAAAATTTATTACTCTTTCTACTAGCTCATCAATTTTTGAAACATCATTTCCAAAAACTGATTTATCATACTTCAAACCTCGAAATGTGTGGTGAGCTTTAAATTCAAAATCTTCTTTATATTTTTTAAATTTTTCACAACCACCTTCATCCCATTTTGATATTAACAAGTGTCTGCAATATTTTTCAGCTTTATTTTCAAATACGCTAAAAAATTGAAGTAATCCTGATAATATCAATGTCACTGTTCCAATTATTATTAGTATTACACCAATTTTTGCTCCAATGCCTGATGAGGCTACTAATACTCCACTTCTAACAAATCCCCCGCCGATAACCATCAAACCACCCACAACAGCCGCTGAATTAAGCCAGAAATTCTTCCAGTCTTCATCAGCTATATTTGAAATGGCTTGAATACTGCTTTGAATAACACCAATCCAGGCAGCTGTTTTGGATATAATTTTCAGGGTCGCGGCCATCCGGGTACCTTCAATAACTTTTAAAACCCCTGTTACTCTGGAAAAGGACAATACATCATCGGTCAGTCCAATCAACTGCGCTCCTATCCCGGTGAATTCGGTTAATTTCCAGTTGGAAAGGTCGCCTTCTTCATCAGCAAGCCCTTTATAAAGTCCAAATGATACCAGGGCATACATATTCAGAAGAATGCTTAATCCACCGCATATTTTCTGGGCTTTGATGCTGGCTTTCATCTGGATGATTTCAGCATCAACCTTTGTCATGGTGGCATCCACGGTTTGCCTTACTTGCCGTTTCAGGTTTATCCTTCTCTGTTCACTGAGTGTACCGTTCTTTAGCTCCTGTATTCCATCGAGTTCCTGTATTTTTTGAGATAAATTTTCAATTTCAAGGTCCAAGACATCAAACTTTCTTTCAAGTGAAGGGATGAAATGCTTTAAAATCTTTTTGTAGGGCCTTCTTAATTGTTTTGCGGCTTCAGCAAAATCATTACCAGCTTTTGATATCACTTCATCGGCATAATTGGCGTATTGGGCCTGAAAAAGTGTTGCGATTAAGCCTGGAAAGGCAATATACCAGTTGTCTGTAATGTGAGAAGTCCCTTTGGCTGCCCATTCTTTCTTTTCCCATTCTTCACGGCTGATTTCAAAAAGTTCAGATTCAAAAATCAAATCCCTATGTTTTTCCTGATAGATATTCAGCGACTGAGGTGATTGTGCCAATAATAAATGGGCCATGCTTACATAAAGCATTGTTCCATAATCATCAGTATTCCACATCCAAAGTTCTTCTTCCGCGTGGTTCCAGGTCGGATGCGTCACCAGTTTAAAGAGCTGAGCATAGCAGTGCTCTAGAGCTCCTATCCTTCTTTCGTTAATACCGTCCCGCTCGGTACATTCTTTTTCTACCACTGATTGAAAAAAAGCCTGTAGTTTGAATATATCGTTGACACCCAATAATAACTGATCCAAATGGGCAGGGTCAGATTTGTCCTTTACATTCTGCTTAAACAAGCCATCACGCATATCATTTTCCCATTTTTCCTTTCCATAACGTTTCTCGGCTTCTTCAATGGCTTTGAACAATTCCGCTTCAGAGTATTTTTTAAGGGGGCCATTTTCCAATGGCGGGCCGCCTAATAACATTTGATTGATGATTTGAAGCTTAGCCGCGTATCCATTGTATTCATCCAGGGCTTTCATACTTTCTGTTGAAAGAAATATGATATTAGTGATTAGCTGGGCAGCCACGGCCAATAATGAACAACCTGTTGGCGTTAGCTTTAACGAAGTAAACATGGTGCCTTTAGGTATTTTGATTTCATCATGATTGGAAAAATGCCCTAAAAAACTATTAAAGGGGTAATAATAATCAGGAGAATCGGGCGCGGATTTACTGTATTTAAGTTCTCCTCTCGCGTGCCAGGGATAAAATATTATATACGGTATGGCCCAATCGGTTGATATTTTATAGGTGGCATTTTCCAGAAAGGGAGCACACATTTTTTTTAAGGCTGTTCCCAAGGTTTCTTCATCACTTAACAAATCATCCTGTTCGGTGAGCCATTCAAGAAAGGTCTTGTATCTAAATACATCAGTTTTTTCGCCATTGATGGTATTTGTCACAAAACTTCTGTAGAGTTCCCATTTTCCATGGGGTTCATCAGCCTCCAGTTTTTTGTGAAACTCATCAAACTCTGATTTGTATTCACCTTTCAGATTGTTCACATGTTCCCAGAGTTTTTCCCATTCCTCTCTCATGGTATTGATATATTCTTTAATGGTCTCGATTTGTTCATTTTTAATATCTTCAGGAGTTACTCCCGGGTCGCCAACATTTTTTTCAGTTGGAATGACCAGTAAATACATTCCTTTTCTGAAGCTGTCATAGCTAGCTCTATGAAAAGGTTCGCCCTTATGTTGAAAATATTTCACAAAATAGTCTTTTTCCTTCTGGTCTTTATCATCCTGGGAATCCTGCACTTCCTTTAGGGTCATTGATGCATCAGAACTCATTCTTCCTTCGCCATTTTCTATATCGATTAATACACCAAAAACCTCATTATTATCGGGCCTGGTGTAATTTTCCGGGTCATACCATCCTTGAACACGGACAAACATATCCTGCATGATATATCCTGCGTATTCAGGCACATAGGGAATATCAAAATCAAGATCAAATTTAATATCACGGCGATAAGTTGCCAAAACCTCACTCATCATCATTCCCCTTGTATTCATGTTGTTTTTTTATTCGTTTATTATAGAAAATATAGGATTTTTGTCTGCTTCCTTTTATGTTTCCAATTTCCAGATAGCAGGAATAGGATTTATCGGGAAACACATCCTTAAATATCACTCTGATTTTATTATCATTCTGGTAAATCAATTGCTCACCTTCGGTTTCCAGACTCACTTCTTGCGAAAAGGACTCACCAAAGTCGCTGGCTGATACTAAAATTAGTTTATCATTAGATGATTCTTTTAATTCGGCTGTATCCTGAATATCAACCGCAATGTTTATTAATGGAATATGAATATCTAAAACCGGGCTTTGATTGGTTATAATTTCATGTTTTTTGCATTCAATTTCAAATTTATACTCATCTACCTTGGTTTCCCAGGAATCTTCGGCTATTTCATATTTTTCATCAATTCTATATTCCAGTTGAATCATCAGGTTTTTAACTTGTGAGGGCCGTTTAATAAAGGGGTCTTCATTATTTTCGCCATCAATTTTATAGAGAAAAAAGCGTGCTTTCTCACTGGCATCTATATCCTGAACGTCTGATGTTAAAACTACTTCGTCGCCCAGATATGCTTCTGTAATTTCATTTCCTTCATCATCCAGCCATTTTAGATTAGTAATTGCAGGGTTCTTTTCAGTTGTTGTGGTTGTTGATTCCTCAGTTGTTTCATCTTCTGAATTCTGTGGCTCATTCTGTGCCTGTTCTTCCTGCTCATCACTCTGTGAACTGCTGCTGTCCGACGATGAGCTATCACTGGTATCGCTGGCCACATTGGAAACCAGATCGAACTTTGTCACATAGCCATGAGTGGCCGCGTCTATAATATGCTGAACCGCCACCACTTGGTAACAATTGCTCATGCGCTGGCCAACGGCTTCAATTCGCAGAATACTCCCGGCCCGGATTTCGATATTCCCTTCGCTTTCACCTGTAGCCCTGACAAATTCCCGGGCATTCCGCACCAGAATATCCTTGGCCAGCTTCTCTGCCGCGTTA
>JAFGWI010000142.1 GCA_016937215.1 Spirochaetales bacterium
CGAATGCAACCAAAGGATTTCGAAGCGAAGCGGAGTTATGGAAAGCCTGGCCTGCTGTAATGAAATGAAAGCAGGAAACGTCCAACGGAACAACCAGTTAAACAGATACGAATTATTCTTTATTGATGAATTTTAAAATTTTTTATTGCAAAAAGCATTAAAGCCCAATAGATTTTTATATAGCAGGATCATATGATAAAAATGTTTTTCATTCTCTTTTTAGCCCTCTTTTCATTTGTAAACGGCTTTGGTGAGGGAGCTCCGGTGGCCCGTAATGGTGAAATCGATTTTCAGGATGAAAATATAGAGAAAGGCATTTTTTCTCTGCAAGGCCAATGGGAATTTTACTGGAATCTATTAATCCAGCCAGGTGATTTTGATGCTTTTGACGCTCAAAAACAATTGATTACCCTTCCCCGGCGGTGGAATCAGCAATTCGATTATGGAGCTTATGGTTTTGCGACTTATCGTTTGAAACTGAAAAATCTTCCTGGTGGCAAGAGTTTTTCCATAAAAATGGCCGATGCATACGCCTCTTATAAGCTTTATTTTAACGGCAGGCTTTGTTTTGAAAATGGCCGTGTTGCTGATAGGAAAGAGGCCTATATACCGAATAATCAACCCCGGATCATAGATGTGGTTTCTGCCGGGTGGGTCAATGAACTGGTCATCCAGCTAGCCAATTTTGATGATACCAGCGGCGGAATGGACGAGGTGCTTTTGGGCAAATCAGAACTTGTTTCGCGGCAAAGGGACATGAGCTTGGCTCTGGACTTGCTGATTTTCGGTGGGTTGATTTTAATGGCTTTCTATTATTTCATTCTTTATTTTTTGAGGCCCAAAAATCGGGAGCTATTGTTTTTTTCGCTTTTCAGTTTGGTTTTCAGTTTTAGGATGATTCTCATGGGCGAGCGTTTTTTTTACCTGCTTTTCGGAGGATTGGGTTATCAATGGCTTTTTAAGCTGGAATTCCTCTCGTTGCCTCTGGCTCTTTTGGCTTTTTCGTTTTATTTTCGAGATCTTTTTAAAGTTAACTGGTACAACAATATACATTGGGTTTTTGCAGGGATTTGCGGGGTGACAGGTTTACTGGTTTTGATTTTACCACTCACCGAATACAGCCTTGTTTACCCTTTTTTTCAATTAGCGGGATTATTGGCCGGTGGCACCATGCTGATGGCAGCCATTATGGTTTATATGAAAAAAAATGAAGAGGCATTAATTTTTATCATCGGTTTTATCGCTCTTCTTCTCGTTGGTGTGAATGATGTGCTTAATTACAGCCACATCATAAAAAGCGGCTATTTTTTATCAATCGGAATATTTGCTTTTATTTTATTTCAGGCAGCCTTGATAACCCGTCGTCTGACAAAGGCCTTTTCTTCAACCGAGCAATTGACTCAAAAACTTCTTTCGCTGGATCAATTAAAAGATTCAGCTTTGGCCAACACCTCCCATGAAATTAAAACACCCCTGGCAGGCATTATTGGTCTGGCCGAGGCCCTATATTTAGGTGATTACGGCCGCCTGAATCCTCAGCAGGCCAAGAATATTTCCTTGATGATTTCATCAGGCCGGCGCTTGTATAATCTGGTGAATGATATTATGGATTTCAGCCGCGCCAAAGCAGGTGAACTTGACATCAGTCGTAAACCCGTTGATTTAAGGGAGGTCGTGGAAATTGTTTTTGTTTTTTCCAAGCCCCTTTTAAGCAATAAAAAAGTGAATTTGATCAATAATATCGGCGCTGAATTTCCCCTGGTTAGCGGTGATGAAAACCGCTTGCAGCAAATACTCAGTAATATCATATCAAATAGTATAAAATTCACTGAAAGCGGTAAAGTAGAGGTGAGGGCTTATCAATCACGGAACATGGCCAGAATTGAAGTAAGTGACACTGGTCTCGGGATTTCCGAGGATAAACTGCCCCGCATTTTTGATTCCTTTGAAAAAATGGATGCCAGGGAATCCCGCCGTTATGGCGGCGTTGGCCTTGGTTTGTCTATTACAAAGCAGCTGATTGAACTTCATGGCGGCGAGATATTTGTTGATTCCCAGGTGGGAAAAGGAACAACCTTTACCTTTACTCTGCCAATCAGCGCGGATCAGAACCCTGTGCCTCAGTCAACAGATAGGGTTTCTGAATTGATTGAGCTTCAGGATGATCAATTCCTGACTGTCCACGATAGTCATTCCGATTTACAGCCCTTTCCCGAAAAAAGGACGCGGGTCATGGTTGTGGATGATGAAAATTCTCACCATGAGGTGATTAACAGCTATTTGTTGAATACAGGTTATGAGCCTTTTCACTTTATCAGCGGCCAGGACGCGTTGGAAGCATTAAGCAAGGAAAGCTTTGATATCATGCTTCTGGATATCATGATGCCGGGTATGTCAGGTCATATTGTCTGTAAAAAGGTAAGGGAGAAATTTGAATCAAACACTCTTCCAATCATCTTGATGTCGGCCAGAAATTTTTTGAGCGATTTACTTGAAGGCTTTTCCTCGGGGGCTAACGATTTTATGACCAAACCCATTTTTAAAGCCGAGCTGTTGGCGCGCCTAACCACTCATACTCGTTTGTCCAAGATTAGCAGGGCTTACAGCCGCTTTGTTCCCAGCGGGTTTTTACGCCTTTTGGGACGGGACAGCATCGTTGACGTTCGCCGTGGAGATCAGACCTTTCGTGAAATGACCGTTCTTTTTTGCGATATTCGTTCGTTTACCACGCTTTCGGAAAAACTGACCCCAAAGGAAAATTTTGATTTTCTCAATTCCTATTTTGAGAAAATGTCGCCTGTTATCCACAGGAACCATGGTTATATTGATAAATATATCGGCGATGAGATTATGGCGCTTTTTCCAAGCGATCCAGAGGATGCCCTGAAAGCGGCTCTCGGTATGATGCGTTCACTGAACACCTACAATACCTTTCGCGGTAAAATGGGATATGACCCCATTTTTGTTGGTATTGGCATTCATTTGGGCCCCATTATTTTAGGCACAATCGGTGATGAGACCCGGCTTCAAGGAACCGTTATATCGGATACCGTGAATGTGGCTTCCCGCTTGGAGGGGGTCACCAAAATTTACGGGGGCAGTATCATCATCAGCGCCAATATCTTTTTTTCATTACAGGATCCCAGTCTTTATAATTACCGTTTTTTGGGTCGTGTTCAGGTCAAGGGCAAGAGGGATTTTGTCCCGATTTATGAGGTTTTTGATTTTTCAGAAGACGGAGATTTAAAAAACCAGTCAAAGGATGTTTTTGAACGGGCTTTGCAGGCTTATTTTACAAAAGATTTTGAAATGGCCGAGAATTTATTTTATGACATTCTAAAGAACAATCCCCAGGACAGGGCGGCCAGGTTATATTATAACCGTTCATTACAATTCAGGAGTGAAGGTGTATCATCAGACTGGGATGGGGTTGAAAGGGTTAATTTCAAATAGGCTGTAAAACCCGCGCTCTGTTCTGGGTTTAGCTAATTTCTTGTATTCTTTGGACTTGAGGCTTCTGTGGAACTGAGGTTTTGCAAGAATCATGAAAATCGCGGATTAGTTATCTTTTTACCGGGTAGTAAGTTATTATTTTAAAGCCTTTCGCTCATGGCTAATGAGCTTGTTACGCAATCTTGAAACACGAGTCAGTCGCGATAAATGTGCCCTAGCTGTTTATGCAGTAAAACGTTTAGGAGCGAAACAGCCTCTAAAACCAGGGCTTTTGTGATTATCTCTATAATAAAAGACAAGGCTGTTATCTCGCGGTGTGGAAAGCGGTTTATATACAACTATCTGTTTAAAAATGCCTATAGACCCTTGGCCAAAACCTTTATTGGCCAAGGTTAAGTTTCTGAAAGAGAGTAAGCAGCGGGCCTCTTCTGTTTCGGATTATTGGAAATAAAAGGTTGTCCCCACTTTCCGCACTAAAATAGTAATTTCTTATATTATAGAGAAATAGAAAAGGCGATTTTGCAAATCGCAAATTCTTAACTCTAA
>JAFGWI010000015.1 GCA_016937215.1 Spirochaetales bacterium
ACCTCCGCCGGGGACAGACCTCCGCCGGGGACAGACCTCCGCCGGGGACAGACCTCCGCCGGGGACAGACCTCCGCCGCATAACAAATACCCCTTGCGGGTCACGCGTTAAGGACTGTAAGGGGGCAAGCCGGTTTTTCAAAACCGGCGCGGCCAAGGGTCATCCTGGAATTTTTTTCCAGGATGACCCTTCAAAGCGAAGCGGAGCCCTGAAAGGCCTGACCCGGCTATATGGTTTTCAGTTTATTTGTTTGTGTGTACCATACTTTACCGAGGTTTTTTTTGTTTAGCCGGGAAACGCCCAAATTAGACTGAATAATGCCAAATGGTATAGGGTTTTTTTAAAAAAAAGCGATAGACTCAAGGGCATGATAAAACGGAGAAAAAAGTGAAGAATCTTTTCTAAAAACGACTAACACATTTATTCTTTTCTGAATTTTGCTGATAATCAATCGGCTGATCATCCCGAAGGATTGGCTTAAAGGTTGAAAATCAAGCCTGAGCACGGCGGCCCAGGCTTGATTCTTCTCAAGTAGAAACAATAATAAAAAAGAGGCCAGGCTGCTTTACTTGCCGTAGTAAAGCAGCCTTTTTTAATTATAATTCTTCGGTTTCTTGCTTTGCCAGTTTTTTTTGAGAATTTATTTTTTTAGGTGGCTTTGCTCGCTTGTTTTATGTTTTTCCTGAAAATTCATACTTGTTTATTTTCCTGGTTTTAATACTTTGGCGTAAAATTCTCTTTTGGGTCCTCAAGGCGCCTGGGTTTCAGCCCGATAATCACAATGATAATCGAGATCGAGGAGGATAAGGGGTGATTCGAGGGCTTTATACTGGTGCCAGCGGCATGATGGCGCAGATGAACTACATGGATGCTTTATCCAATAACCTGGCCAATGCCGATTTGGTGGGTTACAAGCGGGACACGGCTGTTTCAAAGGCCTTTCCCCAGATGCTGCTTCGCCGCATGAACGATAGCGGGGTGCATAATTTTCCCATGGGTTCGGTGGATTCTGCCCCGATTGTGGGTAGGTTGGGCACTGGTGTTGAGGTGAACGAGGTGTTCACTATTTTTGAACAGGGTGCCATGAAGCAGACCGATAATCCCTTTGATCTGGCCATGGAAGGCGAGGGTTTTCTGTGCGTTGAGACAGAAGACGGCGAGCGCTATACGCGTAACGGCTCTTTTGTGCTGGGCAAGGAAGGCTTTCTGCTTACTAAAAGCGGCGACCTGGTGCTGGGTGAGAACGGGCCCATCAAATTAAAGAAAAATAATTTTATTATCGACGAGGATGGGGTGGTTTATCAGAATTCCAGTTTTTCCGAGGATGAAAACCGTTTGGTCAGTCTGGAAGAAAACGAGTGGGAAAACATCGAACGGGTAGACCGGCTGAAGGTTGTGGATTTTAAACGCACCCGTTATTTGCAGAAGCAGGGTGACAGTCAGTGGCTGGATACCGAGTTTTCTGGTGAGGCCGAGATTGTGACCGATGGGAAAAGGCCTAAAATCCGCCAGGGTTTTCTTGAGAGCGCTAATGTGAATCCTGTGACCGAAATGGTCAAAATGATTGAGGTGAACCGCAGTTATGAGGCTAATTCAAAGTTGATTCAGACCGAGGATTCGCTTTTAGGCAAGCTGATTAACGAAGCGGTGAGGGTATAAGGGGGTAAGCGATTATGATGAGAAGTTTATGGACAGCCGCGTCAGGTATGATCGGCCAGCAATTCAATATTGATACGATTTCAAACAATCTTTCCAATGTGAACACAACGGGTTTTAAACAGAACCGGCCCGATTTTGAAGACCTGCTTTACCAAACCGTGCGCATGGCCGGTACTCCGGCCACTGAGGTGACGGTAGTTCCCACAGGTACTCAGGTGGGCCATGGTGTGCGTCCCGCGGCCACTCAGAAAATTTTCACCCAGGGTAACTTGCAGAATACCGGGAATGTGACCGACCTGGCCATCGAAGGCGAGGGGTTTTTCCGCGTGCTTCTTTATGACGGCACCTATGGTTACACCCGTGATGGTGCTTTTAAAATTGATTCCAATGGCCAGGTTGTAAATTCAAACGGCTACCGCCTGATGCCAGAAGTGATTCTGCCCGAGGGTTTTCTTCGTGATTCCTTAAGCATTTCAGAGGACGGCCGTATTACGGTTAAAGTGGCTGGAAGTGATGATATCCTTGAAGTGGGGCAGATGGAAATCTACCGTTTTGTGAATCCCACGGGTTTGAATTCGATAGGCGGGAATTTATACAAGGTTACCAATGCCTCGGGTGATCCTATTGCAGGCCGCCCTGGTTTTGACGGCATGGGTAAAATGGTGCACAAGTTTCTTGAAATGTCCAATGTGTCGGTGGTTCAGGAAATGGTTAATATGATTGTTGCCCAGAGGGCCTATGAACTTAATTCAAAGGCGATTCAGACATCGGACAATATGCTGGGAACAGCCAATAGTTTGAAGCGATGATGAATGAGAATGAAAGGGTTTTTGCCACAATTTTATCATTTTAAGAATGCTCTTCTGGTGCTGCTTCTGTTGGGGCTTACTCTTCAGGGCCAGGCCTTGGTTTTTTATCTGAAAAAAGAGGTCAAGGCCCTGGAGCCCATAGCGCGACTGGAAGATTTCCTGATCTCCCGGGAGCCATTAAGCCCCAAGGTAAAAAATATACTAAAAGCCCCTGTGCGCTTACCATCCGATGAACTCCATATTCTGCCTTTCCGCTATTTTTACGATGAGTTAAGGAATATTGGTGAAACGGTTATGATTGTTGGAACATCGGCAAGGTTTTTTCATGGTTCTGAGAATTCAGGCCAGGACAAGTTGAAATCAGGGATTCTGGAATTGGTGCAAAATGAAAATTCCAGCCGCGGTAATCGCCTTTCCCTGGAACTGGCTTTTGGCACAACTGAATTAGAGGGTTTTTTAAGTGATCTAAAACTGGGTTTCTATCAAAAACAAAGCTACGGCAATCTGCTTCTGGGGCGTAATCTTGTTCAGGCCAGCTATATTTCGATAGATAATCTGCCCAAAACCGATATAATCACTTTGTTTATCAAACAGTATCAACAAGGGGCTTATACAACTCAATATTTAACCAAGGACAGCGAAGTGTCCCCTTCGGTTATTGAGTTCAGGGAAATTGAAATTAAACCCGGGCAAAAATCCTGCGTTACACCTGAAGATAATCTTGCTGCCATGACCGCCTTGCGCTCTCTTTCAAAGGGCCAACTGGTTTTAAAGTCTGACCTTACCAAAAAGCTTCTGGTCCTTAATGGCCAGGATGTTTTTATCTATTTTCGTGCCAATTCAATGGAATTGCGTTCTCCTGGCCGGGCTTTTGCTTCCGGCGCCAGGGGGGATTCGGTGCGGGTTAAGCCCCAGGACAGCGACCAGTATTTTGATGCCCGTGTGATCGGTCATGAGGAGGTCCTTATTGAATTGTAAAAAAGCTCTGCTGGTCTTATTACTGCTTGTTATTGCAGTAATGGTTTATTCTGTTCCTCAAGTGCGCATCAAGGATATCTCTTATCTGAAGGGTGTTCGGGACAATCAATTAACCGGTATTGGTATTGTGACCGGTTTGACAGGCAAGGGTGATTCTTCCAGTTCTGTGATGCTTCAGGAATCGGTTTCCAACATGCTGGCTCATTTTGGGGTGAATATCTCGCCCGATGATATCAAAAGCAAGAACTGCGCCATTGTCATGGTGACCATGGAGCTGCCTTCCTTTGTCGGCCCCGGCGACCGTGTGGATGTGATTGTTTCATCAATTGGCGATGCCCGAAGTCTGGAAGGCGGCGTTCTGCTTCAAACCAATTTGCAGGCGGCCAACAGCAGGGTTTATGCTGTGGCCCAGGGCAAGGTCTTTATACCCACCCGTAATTCCACGGTAAAAACCGTTGGCTCCATCGCGTCGGGAGCCATTGTGGAGCAGGAGGTTTTAACCCGCTACCTCAATGGCCGCATCATCGAAGTGGTGCTGAGGAATCCCGATTTTGTGACTGCCGACAAGCTGAAAAGCGTGGTTCTTTCTGCCTTTCCTGATATTTCTGTTCTCACCAATCACGCGGCCTCGGTTTCCGTGGAAATCCCCCAGGATCGCATGAATGATCCAGTGGCTTTTATCGCTGAATTGGAAGCCCTGACCCTGGAACCCGATGTAAGCGGCAAGGTGGTGATTGATTCGGAAACCGAGGTGATCATCGTTGGCGAGAATGTGAAAATAGGCAAGGTGGCGGTGAGCTACAAGCAGATCGACATGAGTGTGGGCTCTTCTCTTTTGGGTGATGAAGAAACACCGGAACAATTTGTTCTTGATGAAACCGTGAATGTGGAAGACTTTGTGAATTTGCTAAAGAAGGTTGGGGTTAAAACCGATGTTATAATAGGCATTCTCAAGGCCGTGGAACGCTCCGGCGCTTTGTACGGCTCCTTGATTGTCATGTAAAAACTTTGTGCTTTGGTTCAGGAGGGGAAAATGGATATACTCGGTCTTCAGAACACCGATCTTTATACCCAGGCATCGGAAAAGCGCCTGAAAAGCCAGGTAAAGCAGCTGGAAACACAGGCTGAAAATCCTGAAAGCGAAGACAAGCTCCATAAAGCCTGTACGGAATTTGAATCCCTTTTGATCAAGCAAATGCTCGATGTCATGCGTAAAACCGTGCATAAAACCGGACTCACCGACGGCGGCTATGCCGAGGAAATATTCGAAGACATGCTCTATGAAAAATACGCCATGCGCATGGCGGAACACGGGAATTTGGGCCTGGCCCAAAAGGTTTATGATCAATTATCCACTTATGTTGAAGAATAAAATCAGTCTCGGCCTTTTGGCATTATTGCTTTCCTCCTGTTTTAACAGCGGTTTTTCAGCAGCATTCCAGGGGCCGGTTGAAATTTTTATAAGCCAGGGCCGTGAAATTCCGGTAAAAAATGGTGAAACCATTAAAATTATTAAAAAAGGGTTTGACATTATCGTGAGATTTCATAAGAATGTGCCAGGTAAAAAATTGTTTGTTCAATTTTCACCCTCAGAGCATTTTTTCAAAGGCTTGGTAGGAAAGAAAAAAATCGGGGAAATCCTCTCGGTGGTCTACCCTGATATGGAAAAAGACTTGCTCAATACCGCTTTTTTAAGCGGAGGAATGTCCGGGGCCATGGAGCCAGGCAATCCTTCTCGTTTGTTTTTCACAAGCGATTACAGCAATATTCTGATGTATTATCAGAACGAATCGGATTACAGCTTTAATTCAGCTGAATCAAAAACTGATTTTATTGAATGCCGCTATGGCATTGAGAATTTTTTCGGCAGTGAAAAAACCCAGAGTGTTTCCGACTATCCGGGGACAGAGCTTTATGTGAGCTTTATTGTGCCCCAGGAGGGCCATTTCGATTATGATCAAAAATCAAGCGCGGCGGTAAAAATAGCCTTTGTGAATTAAAAGGCAGAAAAAATATAATGGTTTGGGATTTGCTCCTTGTGGGCAGGTCCCTTTTTTTTTGTTATTCTTTTTCAGGGCCTTGCCTGCCGCCCGGGGGCTTGGCAGGCCGGGCTTTCCAGGGCTCCGCTTGCGCTTCGACCAAAAAGGCGTCGGCTAATCGCCGCCTTTTTGTTGGCCGGCCAATTTTGAAAAATTGGCCGGCCCCCTTTCAATCCCTAAGGCGGAAGAAAACAGTTGCCTTTTATTGCTGCTGATAAATCCCTTTAAAGTGAATCAGTTTTCCAGGGTCTGGTTTAAGACATTGACATTATTGAGATTTTCGACCAACACGGTCTTAATATCATCCAGGGCTTGTTCCAGACCAGCTTCCTTTTCTTCCTGGGCCTTCAGCATGGTGGTGATCTGCTCAAAGGAGCTTTTCAGTTCCTCCAGATAGCTCAAAAGCTCCTGGTTCTCCTTTTCAGCACTGGTCGAAAGCTGCTTGATGGAGAGAGTGTCCTTTAATAAATTTCCAGCCGAGGTCAGAATCAGCTTGGAGCGCTCTTTTTGCGAAATGATAAGTGAATTGATGTCCTCAACACTGGTCGCGGAATTATTGGTTTCCCTGATAATCTCGCCCAGGTTTTTTGCCACTTTTTCGGTAAAATCATCGCTCTGTGAAATCACTTCCTTCATCTCTTTGAGTTGATCAAAACTGAACACCACGTTTTTCTGGGATTCTTCGGCCAGCTTGCGGATTTCGCTGGCAACAACAGAAAAGCCCTTGCCCTGAGCTCCCGAGCGCGCGGCTTCAATCGAAGCATTGATCGAAAGCAGATTGGTGCGTTCTGCCAGGTCTTCGAGGTTTTCCAGTACTTCGTTGAGAAAGGTAAGGTAATTGGTGAGTTTTTTGCTTGCCTTCTGGCTTTCTTTCATGACACCGCTGGAGGAGCTGGCAATCTCTTTCAGGTTTGTGGCGATTTTTCGGGAATTCTCAACTGAAATAACGGTCTGGTTTATGTGATTATCCGTGGCCTCAAGTGTGCTGGTTACTTTTTCCACTTCTGATGTTTGGCTGGTAATGGCTTGCGGCATTTTGCGGCTGTTTTCTTCTATGCTTTGGCCTATCTGGATAATAATGTTTTCAACATCCTCAAATTGACGGACAATGCTTTCAATGATGACCTGGTTGCTGGTTTTGTAATCACTGGCAACATAATCGGCCTGGGACACGTTTTTTTCTAGTTTGGAGGAGGAAGAGGAGAGGCTTTCAGTTACCTGGGTCAAATTGGCCATAATATTATGAAGGGAGTTGTTCTTTTTGTTCAGTTGTTCGGCTTTGTGTATGGATTCTTCTTCCAAAGCAGATTGTTCTCTGGCCAGTACGAAAAATATGGTGAGAGCTGTTGTCAAAAATCCATAGGGTACGAGCCAGGCAAAGGGTGACATCTGAAGGGATGAATAGATAATGTCGTGAGCGGCTGTTATCACGATGGATAGAATTCCGCCGAGCATGATGAAATTGGATACTGCCCTGTCTTTCCTGATACGAAGGATCAAGAGAGTGATAGAAAACAAAATTACACCTAGAATTATTGTGTACATGGATAAATTAAAGATATCCTGGATTTGGGCCCGGGTGCCTGTGGTAACAACAGCCAATGTAAAAGCAAGGCCCGCGATCAGGAGAGATGCCTGAATGATCTTGTTTTTGTTGAGAATACCTGTGAATTCCATGGTAAACAAGGCCAGAAAAACCACGGTTATGGGTAAAGAGGCTCGTGAAAGTTTTTCAATGGCAATTTGATCGGCTGCTTCAAAGGTGATACCAATATTGGTATAGGACAGGGCGTAGAAAAAGCAAATGGCCGCGAACATGATATAACGTTTGTCCTTGAATGTTCTGGTAAAAAACAAAAAAGTAAAATAGAGGCAAATAAATAATGCAATAACCATTGATGCCAAAACCAGATCCCGTGTCATCAGGTTTTTCCAGAACTGGTAATTCTTCGCGGTGTGAAAACCGCTGATCTCTGGAATGGAAAAATATTTGGCATCGCCTGTTTTTGGAAACAATTCAAAGCTCAATGTGTTTAAAGCGTGCCCGTAATGAAGAATTCCAGGCGGCAGGTTGACGAGAGAGCATAATATTTTGTGAGAAAAATAACGTTCCTGGAATTGGCCGATTTTATATATTTGAACGCCATTCAGATAGATAAGCGTGGGCAGCTCAGCTGGCTTTAAAATAAGGCATAGGCTTGTATTTTCAAGATTTTCCTCAAGCTGGAATTGGGTTGCCAGGGTATACATGATATCACTGCCCTTGCTCGCGGATTTGATAAGGGTTTCAGGATTTTGTTTTTCAGCCTCAAAGGGGGTGAATTTGCTAATATCACTGTTAGCGAATTTTCCCGGCTGCACGGCTGAAGTCATTATATAATAGCCTTTAAGAGGGGTGCGTTGAATCGGATCGCTTATTTTGGTTAAGCTGTAAATCGGTGAAATGATTAAAAGAAAGAGGGATATCATAATGATTGATCTCGACATAATGTCTCCTTTGTCAGATCAGGCCATGGTAAAATATGCTTGAATTCTACAGCCTTCCGCGTAAAGTATGATTCAATTTTATTGTCAGAGAATTCTGTTTTTCTTTCAGAATTACTATTAATCATAGGTAATTTTGAATGAAATTCAATAGATCAGAAGATTTGAGAGCAGAAATTTGACAAATGAAATTTTTCAATTACCCATGGAAGAGTCGGCCGATAAAAAAAATGACCCCTGCCAACGGCAGGGGCTTACAGGAGTAAAAAAAGTTATAATTCAAGCAATTCAGAAGTTTGAAACTCACTTCTTCTTTTGCCTGTTTATGATATGAAAATAAAGCGTTTAAGCCTGTCAGGGGAATTCGCTTATCAATCCAACATAGTATTGGGCGATTAACAAGGCGTCCACTATATTAATGCTGTTGTTATGGTCAACATTGGCTGCTTCTGTGTTAAATACACTTGGCGGCATCCCCACGTAATACTGCGCGATTAAAAGGGCATCGACAATATTGACTTTTGTGTCATTATTAACATCCCCAAGGATTGTCTGGTTCGCTTCAGGAGTCGGGCTGGGGGTTGGCTCTTCCTGTGACAACACTGCTGAACGGGAATTAAGGTACCAGGCAACCCAGGCTAATGGCGCGTTCCAGTTAATGGTGTTTTCCTTGGAGCACCAGGCATCGGGCGCGGAGCCTGGTGCGGCGTAGGATTTTGCGGCCGGTTGTCCTGATGGGGTGGCAGAGTCGTTAATCAGCTCATTGTTCGGGCCGCCGGAAAGCCAGCCGGCAGGGTAAGCCGTGCCACGGTCGTTCAGATTTGCCCAGGCCCAGCGGTCATGGAGATCTTCCTCGGCGAATTCTCCCCATCCTGTGATATAGGAAAGCCGCATGGCGTTGACACCTAAAAGATAATCCATTACCGTAGCCGCTCCTTTGAGATAAGTGACATCCTTTGTGATATCGTAGGCAATGCAAAGCATGATCATGCGGTTGGCAAAAAAGGAATTGGAGCCCCAGGGGTATTTGCCCGACCATGGGGCGGGATAACCTTCTTCCATGGATGAACCTGAGGTCAAAAAAGGCAATATGGAGTTATCGCAAAAAGAGACAAGACTGTTGTTGATATGTCCTATTTGCGCTTGGCTTAAATCATTAGGTGCTGATATGAGCGAGATATTTCCGGCGGCAGCTACATCCATCCAGTCGAATTGTCTGATTAAGCCAAAGTACTTGCTGTCGGAAACAATCTGGTTTTTATAACTTGTCATGGAACTGTCCTGTAAGGCATAGGCTGTAAGATACATTTCACAAGCCGCGGTGTAGCGATCGTCACTTTGGTCCAGATCGCTGTAATCGCCGCCGCCATTATTGTCATTACTGCCATCATAATCCAAATTGGGCTGGGCTTCAGCTCGCTGCCAGGCGAGTTTGGCCTGGGACCATAACCGGGATGTGTAAGTGGGATCGATGCTTTTATATGTTCTGGCGATCTGGGCCAGGGTTCTGGCAACACCATAGGTGGCATTGGTGGATGGCGGTTGGGCGTATCGGGACAGGTTGTTTTCGGAATTAACAAAATTACCATAGCCCCAGGGGCTGCTCCATTCTTCGTTATGAACCTTGTGGCTGGCCAAGCCTCCTGTTGAGGGGAGCATATTGTAAACAAAGGTGGAACCGAATTTTACTTCATCCAGAATATCGGGAATTCCGTTTCCGGCCTCAGGTATTCGAAGTGAAGCGTCGCCAAAGGCTTCGGGGTAGCGTTCGTAAAGGTTTAACAAGGTCCAGGCGCTGATGGCATGATTAACTGTGTAAATACCGAAATCCCCGGCATCGGCCCAGGATTTTCTCACGTCAAAGCGAAAAGTGGTCCAGTTATTGTAGGCACCCACCGATGTTTCAGTGTGAAGGGCATCCCGGGCATGGGATGGGTTTGATAAATACTGGCTTAAGAGAGCTTCGCCCATACGGTGAAAATAAAAATAGGACATGGCATCTTTTTCAAGGCCGCTGTAGATGCCGCTGGAAATATCAAAGGCAACTGAGCTGCCTATTCCTGTTACGTATAATTTAAAGCCCTTTCCTTGTGTGGTGTAGGCTGAAAAATCGGCTTTGTGAATGGTGTCCCCTGAGGCTTGGTCATATCCGTAGATTCGGCTAGCTCCTGAGAGGACGGCGCGGTTGGAGGAATTTCTGAGCTCCCATGTTAAGGGGTTGTTTGATGTTGACACAATAGTCGCTATTTTATTGCCAAAGGGAAAATAACCCACCTGGTTTACACGAATCGGGCTAGTGTCCATGTTCCCGAATAATGAAATGGCAATTACTAGAAGAATAATGACAATGCAGGTTTTTTTTAACATGCTGATTGTTTCCTCCGAAAAATTACTTTATTGACGTTTGAGATTCTTTTGATCATCATATCCTGGTCGATTTATTAATGGTATAGGATGAATAGCCTAATTCTTTCTCCGGATTCTAGTACAGGGTGGAAGCTTTTGTATTTTGAAGCTTTTTTTATTGGAATTTTGGCTTTATTAAAACATCTGTATTGATATGTTTGTGTTTTTTTGATGCGCTTTTCTTTTGTGCGGAGATTTATTTCAGAGCTTTACCCGAAAAATGGATGGCCTTTCTTTGGTAAAAAAGATGGTTTTTGGAGGCGCCTTTATATCATAAACAGACAAGCTTGTTACTGGAAAGGGATGGTCAAAAATACTGACTCTGAAATTAAGCTACTTAAACAAGGATCAGGCTTGAAGCCGGATTTCTTCAATCGATGGTATGCCGGTGGCTTTTTTGTCAAAGTATTCAGCAAGGGCTTTTATACTCTCTTCTTCGATATCCCAGAATTCAATGCCCTGTTCGAAAAGCCTTGGTTTCAGGGCTTTTGTCCAGATAACGCGGCCGGTGGTGTTGATTTTGCTTTTGGATAATCTGATGGAAAGCTGTATGATTTGTCCTTCGGGCAGCGCTTTTTTTGTCAGAATGCGCATGCCCTGTTGGGTAATGTCTTTGGTACGGCATTTTGTTTTTATAGAGTATCGAACGTGTATGTCCAGGTTGTGACGTATGCGTGTGCGGCGTTCGCTTTTGCCAAAAAGGCATTTATCAATATAATTTTTTAATTCCAGCCTTCCGTCCTGATCGATGGAGAAGAATTTTATGCCATTTTCCCATTGGCTTGTGTCTGTGAGTTGTGACCAGAGGATAATTCCGGCTGTTTTAATGATCTTGTTTCGGGAAAAGGGAATTTCCATTAAAAGAGGGGAGCTTTTGTGCAAAGGAAGATCGCTGATGAGGTTTATGCCTGTCTGGCTAATATCCTTTGTTTTGCAAGTTTGATCATCGCCCAATTTGACCCGCCCTGATAGCTTGACTCTTGGAAAACGACGAAGTTCATTCATTTTTTATCCTTATTTTTTGATTTCACCAGGGTTGTCTTTAAAGCAATCCTGTATTCAAGTGTTGACTTTGAAAATCGTGCTTTTCTTTCAAAAACAGCTGATGGGATTTAAAATGGGAATATCTGTCCTTTGTATTACAGTATCAGCCGCTTTATGTTAATGCACAAATGGTTCTCATTTGAAAGAGCTGCTTTCTTGATAGTGGCTCTTTTCCTTTTCTACTGATTACTGTATCATAATTAAAACCCTTTGAAAAGAAAATTATTTGTACTGGGATTTATTTGATTTTCGGAATCAGTCGGTAAATAGGGGTGACTTCATGACAATTGAATTCGCCTTGAAGTGAATGACCTGTCGAGCTTGGTCAGAAATTCGGACGACTTTTGGATGTTTATTACTACCAGAAAATACTATCACCGGCTTTTTTAAAAAAAGGAGGGATGATGAAGGAAGCTATTACCAAGGCCATGGACATTTTTAAAGCAGGGCTTTTAGCTGTTTCGCCGGAAAAAGCGGTAATGAATCATCTTTCTGTTAAGAACAACACACTTGCGGCAGGAGGCCTTAAAATCGCTCTTTCCGGTTTTAAGCAAATCTATGTTCTGGGGGCGGGTAAAGCCTCGGCTCACATGGCTCGTGCTTTGGAGCTTTTACTGGAAAAACAATCCTTGCCCTGGCTTGGTCATGTTGTTGTTAAGGATGGACACAGTGTGCCCTTGAGGCATATAAAAATCACCGAAGCAGCCCATCCGGTGCCGGATTATCGGGGGCTTGAGGCCTCTGAATCAATTTTATCTGATTTGCAGAATTGCGGTGAGGAAACATTGGTCGTTTCTCTTATGTCAGGCGGTGGTTCGAGCCTTTTACCTTGCCCAGCAGGGGCTTTGACCCTTGATGATTTAAAACGCGCCACAGATTTGCTTCTGGCTTCGGGGGCTGGTATTCATGAAATAAATAGCGTTAGAAAACACCTGTCCCGTGTCAAGGGGGGGCTTCTGGCCCGGGCGGCTTTTCCAGCCAGGGTAGTGAATCTCATGCTTTCCGATGTGATCGGCGACTCGCCGGGTGTGATTGCCTCGGGTCCTTTTTCAGCTGATATCTCTACTTTTGAAACTGCCCTTGCAGTGATACGGAATTATGGCTTGGAGGCTTCCATGCCTCACAATCTGCTTGAGCATCTAAATACCGGCGCCCGGGGGCTTCTGGATGAGACACCAAAACCCGGAGACCCTTGTTTTGACCGTGTGGATGAATGGATCATTGCTTCGAACAGTTTGTTTTTAAGCGAGGCCCAGGCCCGGGCCGGGAAATGGGGTTACCATTCCATGATTTTATCCTCATCATTTAGCGGAGAAGCATCCCAATTCGCTCAGTTATTTCTCTCTGTCGCGCGGGAAATTGCGGCTTCCGGGCAACCTTTTCAAAGGCCGGCGTGTTTACTGGCAGGCGGTGAATTGACTGTTACTGTAAAAGGTAATGGCCTGGGCGGTCGTAATCAGGAAGCAGCCCTGGCCGCGGTAAAGAATATTGCCGAGATTCCAGGGGCTCTGTTTTTTTCAGCCGGCACTGACGGAACCGATGGCCCAACCGACGCGGCAGGGGCCTGGTGTGAGACCAATACTTTGGCCAAGGCCAAGGCGGCTGGGTTAAATCCGTATGATTTTTTGGAGCGGAACGATTCCTATCATTTTTTTGAACCCTTGAATCAGTTGGTCAGGACAGGGCCGACCGGCACAAATGTGATGGACTGTTATATGCTTCTGATTGATTGATTTGTTTTTTTGTATATGTTCAGCTCATGAATATTTGGGCGTTGCCTGAAAACCTTTCAGGATTTTCAGGCCGGGCTATGCGCCACTCCGCTGTCGCTTCGAAGGTTTTTTACCGGAAAA
>JAFGWI010000143.1 GCA_016937215.1 Spirochaetales bacterium
AAAGTGGTCGAGCGACAAGGCCACGGTTGGCGAAGAGGTGACTTTGTCGGTGAATATTCAGAGCCAGCAGGGCCTTCGGGGCGGAGTACAGTTCAAGATTTATGCTGATGGCGCTGACCCCAAGATAGACCCGCCCGTGGCGACAAAGTCGGTGCGGAAGGACAAGGGGCTGGCCGAGGTGAAGTGGCGCTATCAGTATATTCCAGGGGATGAGCCTTTGACGGAAAAGCCGAAGTTCTTTTTTGAGGCCTGGGCGTTCCGGTGTGAGAAGGTGAAGAGTGGATTGGTTGAGATGGGTGCCAAATTTGAAACCCTGCTGCAAGACCCGTTCCATGGAATTCTGGCTGATCATAAATATAAATTGACCATTCCGGGTACTGATTTTGCGCGGGAAGGCACTAGCGATAGTGACGGGAAAGTCAAGGAAAAAGACCTTCCTCCGGGCAAGTTCGAAATTGCCCCGGTTTACGAAGAAAACAACGGCACTGCCGCAGGCGTATTCGAGGAGTAACCATGAGCGACCGGGGATATGTTGAAAATTATGACGCTACACGAACGCAAATTATTTGGGAACCTGTTTCACTGCAAAGCTACGCCGAAACCCGGGGTTACGACCCCAATCAACTGCTCAATTTGAACAGGCACCTGGGGCTTGAATCCATAAACGATTCTGTTATGGGCCGCTCTTTAATCATACCCATTACCTATTTAACATCCATGAATATTCCTCACATGAATTTTCCTGTTATTGAAGCAAGGCTGAAAAAAATCCGGCCTTTTATACGTGAGGTTTTGCACGCCCTCCGCAATTTTGAAATCACCACACGGGAGCTGGTGAAGGATGTTTATTCAGAGCAGAAAGTTCTGTTACCCACCCATATTCATGTGTTTTTTCAGCCCTATAATGAATGCGAAACCACCTTTATCAAGGAAGCCGACAGTGCTTACAAGGAATACAAAAAGAAAATCTATAAAGATTATTTCGACGCTCTGGTTCAACTGGGGCTTTTTCACCGGAACATGGTTTACCTTTACCATCTGAGCCACAATAACCGGTTGTGCGAATTCAAACAAACAGACGCCACCAAATTACGCCACGCTCTGGAATACGCCTATAAATTCCTGATTCCCTGCCTCAGCCGTCTGGGCGAAGTACTCAATTTTCTGTCACTTAACTACCGGATGCTCACAGGCAATTATGGCGATTACACCTTGCTTCAAAACATGACCGATATATGCAATGGCTTTTTTCCCCTTGTGAACAAAAACTTCAAAGCAACAGGCAGGGTAAATGAAAAGCTCGATTACCTTGTGAACCCGGTGGATTTAACCTACGCGCGAAATGATGATTTTATCAATTTTACTGCTGGCCGTTTGACTTACCGCCTGAGCCGGGGCAAGGGAAAGATTTTTGATGAAGACCTGTTTGATTTTGGCAAAAATTACGAAAGCCTGAAAGCCAATGACAAAATCAACGCGCTTCGTGACGAGATCAGCAAAAACTACCGGGACAGCACCCAAAAGGTTTATGATGAATATAACGACCGGAACAAGGAAGCCACCACCCAATATTATTCCTACCACATCCCCGAGGTCAAAAATTTTTTTACACGCCTGAAAAGTGATATGAACCAGTTCACCAGCCAGCACAGGCGTTTCAACCAAAGCTTTAAACCGGGTTTTCTGTCCCGCTTTCAGCAACAGGCCGAACAGGCCATAAAGGCGGCGGAACGGACACGAAGCCGTTCTACCTACAGCGCCGACGCGGCGGACAAAATCGACATGATGGATGCTCGAATGGAAATATTCCACCTTGCTATTTCCATTTTCTGTACAGCGGCTATTGTAAATGATGAAATATCGGGCTTGCAAAAATTATGGATGAGTGAAGAGGAGCTGATCGAACAAGCCGGATTGTTCTTTGACAAACTGAAGCAGGCATCGGAAAATCCCCTGTCCAAGGAAGCCAGAGAAGCCTTGACCGAAATCTATCAAAATTATCAGCAGTTTCAGGACTTGTATGACGACCTGATGAAGTCCGACAGGATTTTCGACACCATTCTTACCGTGGTGACTCTGGTTATCGCTATCGCGGTGATTGTAGTTGTAACGGTTTGCACAGGCGGGGCCGGGGCTGTTCTGGCCGGGGGCTTGGGCACTCTCGGGGCCAGTCTGACAACCACCCAAATGGTGATTGTTGTGGCAACCGAAGCCTATGCCATGGCCGTGGCCTTTGAAGCCATGAGCGCATTGATACAACGAAGGAACATGAGCTTTACTCATGTCATGGAAGGGTTCATCACCAATTTGATGTTTATCGGCGTGTTTAATTATCTGGGCAAGTTTTTTACCCTGGCCGAATCCACCGCCGGGCTGGGAAGGCTCCCGACCACCTTTCGCCAGATCCAGCTATTGAAACTCAAACAGGCCTTGATGATCCCGGCCAAAATCGCCACCATGACCCTGGCTACCATTGTTTGCAGCGCGCCGGGTTTTCTTTACCGCATTGCCATGACCTACAACAGGCTCCCCGATGCTGAAGAATGGGTGGGCTTTCTAGTAATGAGCGCCTTGATTGGCGGGGCCTTTTCCGCTTTGGCCGTGAGTGTCGAGCATCTTTTACCCACCATCATCAGGAAGTACAAAGCCTATCAATTGCAATCAAAGCTCACGGAATTGCAGGCCAAAATTGACGAAACCAGCCGCCTCTATTCGGAATTGAACCGGAAATACGGAACTACTATCAAGGTTGAACGCAGTGCCTATGATGAATTGATGCAACAGAACACCGAGCTTCTGGACAAACTAAGAGCCTTGAACAAAGGGGTCAAAGACCTTCGCCGGGAACTGACCAAGCTGCAAGTCCGGCTGAGCCGGAACCAGCTGTACCCCGATGTTACTGATTTTAACGAGCTATTGACAGTTGACCAGAGCCTTGATCAGGTTGAGGCCCTGATCCGCCGCTCGGAATTCAGGAACCCGCCCCGCTATGGTCTGGCCGTGGAAATTGACAATAAAATATTCGGCAGGGGCAACGCCAATTGTCTGGCCCAGCTGAATGTCAGTAAAAACCTGTATATGGGTCGTATACCAGCCCTGATTGAAAAACAACCGCAAATCGAAAGCCTGTTGTCCAATTATGACGTAATCATGGGCAGTAAAAAGTATTCCGGCATGGACGGGGATTTTACCGGAACCACGAGCATGGTTCTTGTTGATAAAGAAACAAGGGAGATTGTTGACGAGATAACGGTGCTTGATGAATTCGGCGACGGCACAATGGCCGGGTTCGCGCCGGAAGTGCCCCTGCCGGATTTGGCACGGGAGTATGACTGGTTTGGGGGAGCGATCAGTGTTGAGCTGGCCACCAATGTGGCAGAATATCTGAAACTTCTTGAAGGCGGACTGGATAAAATCCTTAAACAGCTTGATATGAACACCCGTAATTTTAACCATCCTTTGGCCAACCTCAGCGAACCCCAGGCCCTTGAGTTGCGCCGGATTTTAAGGTTGATGGATAAACCGCCCAAATTCGGAATAAGAGTGCAATGGAGTGATGGCACACAGTATGACTTCGCAAAAGGGCCCATGACCTATTTGACAGACCCTATTGAATTGATACGCATGACCAGTAGAAAAGATGTGATGATCAACATTGGCTATAACAAAAAAAACATTCTGGATAATACCGACTTTCATATGGTTTATATCTTTGAAATTCTGGAACCGGGTATTTTAATGGAGCCTTCGGTGGAAAGTATTCATAAGGCTTTTGATGAAATGGTTAAGCGTAAAAATGCGTCGGAAAGTGATCTAAAAAAGGCAGGATTAATACAAAATGCAAAGGATCATGCCATGAAAGTAATAAAGGATTTTGATGGAGATTATAAAAAACTTAAAAACGCATTGATATATGAATATAAAAAGGGATTCACCGAAAAACAAATAAGTGACAAGGTAAAAGAGCTGATAGAATATGTATTTTCACCATCATTCATGAAGGATTTTCCACCGGAAGCCAATTATGTGCTAAATGATTTGAATGAACCTGAATTGATAGGTGGACGAATTGAATTATATAAAGATAGTTTGGATAAAAAGGGAAAAAAATACAAACAAGATCCTGTATATATTTTGTTGGATATGCTTAATAAACGATTTGGTGTCTATGCTCAATATACCAATAATGGGTATACTTTAACCACCTTGGGGAATAAGGGTTTTCCCGAATGGCAAATGCACGAATCATTTGACCCAAAAACAAAAACCATGCATGGCGGATACAGAATTATCAAGAAGGCAAATGGCGAAAATTATAAATTAAGCGATTTTATAAGGAAGAAATAGAAGATGAAACGAATTGAAAACAGAATTTTAACAGGCATCCGTAAGACATCAAATACAAAAGAATATCATCGATTTATAATCGATAATTCTGATGATAACCTTGTATTAAAATTTGATGAAGATCATAATGATGTTTCCTTCCCGGAAGAGCAAATGGACAATATAGTTTTACCCATGCAATATATTCCAGATTTTATTGGTTTAATTACAAAAGCATTTTTTTGTAATGATTATAATGAAGGTTATTATGAAAAATTTATTGATGATATAAGATTGTTTTCTTCTGTGTATATTGATGAAAGGGGATTTATTATAACAGAATTGCGCTTTGGTGTTGAATATGCAGAAAGCGATGAAGGTGATTTTGCAAGCCTCCAATGGCCTAATCTAATGTTTCCCCTGAAAGACCTATCCAAACGCATCATGCCCCCGAGCCTTGCATGGCTTCTGGATACGCTTAAAAACTATTATAACGAATGGCAGAAAAACCACCCCGAGCATCCGCCTATGAGTGATTAAAGGCTTTGTTTAGCAATCCGGTTATGAACACCAAGGCCTTTTTTTCCCGGTAAACGGCCGCCCGAAATCCGAAGCATTCCTTGGCGATTCTTGGTGAAACAATCAGGGTGGAATTGTGGCAGTTGTTGGG
>JAFGWI010000144.1 GCA_016937215.1 Spirochaetales bacterium
TGCCGCTGAAATATCCCAGGGGAATGCTGATCACCAAAGCACAGGGGCAGGAGATCACCAGAATCACAAAGGCCCGGTAAAGCCACTGAGTAAAATCACCTATTTGAAGAACAAAGGGAGGTATCAGGGCCAGGCCTAGGGCCATAAACACCACAACAGGTGTGTAGATTTTGGCAAAGCGGGTGATAAACTTCTCGGTTTTGGCTTTTTTCTGTACCGCTGATTCCACCAGCTCCAGTATCCGGCTCACCGATGACTGGCTGAAAATCCGGGTCACTTTGATTTCAATGGCCGCGTCCAGCACAATCATACCTGCCAGGATTTCATCGCCAGCCTTCAAGCGCCGCGGTACTGATTCGCCGGTAATAGCCGAGGAATCAACACGCAACTCGCCCTTTTGCACAACACCGTCAAGAGGCACACGCTCGCCGGGTTTTACTAAAATCATATCGCCCACTTTGATCGCAGCAGGGACTGTTTTTAATGCCTCGCCGCCATCAAGCTTCCAGGCGAAATCGGGCCGCAGGTCCATAAGGCTTTTAATCGAATTGCGCGAGCGGCTCAAGGCCAGGTCTTCAAAAAAGCGGCCGATCTCGTAGAAAATCATGACGCCCACTGCTTCAGGTATGGCATGGATCACAAAGGCTCCGATGGTGGCCAGGCTCATGAGAAAGTTCTCGTCAAAAAAATCTCCCCGCAAAATATTCCGGCCCGCGGCCTTTAACACCGGCCAGCCGGTAATCAAATAAAGGGTTATAAAATATACATACTCGGGGATTTCGAAAAAAGTGCTGTGAAGAAAATCCTGAAAAAAAACACCGGTAAAATAGAGAACCAGCATCACAGATAAATAGACTATTTGTTTCACAAACTGAGGCCGCTCATCCTCATCAGCCTCTGCATCAATAACCTCGATTCCAGGCTCTATTTCCCGGATCAAGGCCCGGCTCTTTTTAAAATCACGGGTGCTTATCTTCATGCTAGCTGTGGCAAAATTAATGGACACATCACTCACTTCCGGGCTTTTTTTCAAGGCCGACTCGATTTTTAAAGCGCAATTGGCGCAATCCAGGTTTTTCAATTCATAGCTTTTCATGGTTGCCTCGCTTTTCAAAGGGCTTCTTCAATGTGCTGAATGCCAATATCCAAAATCTGTTTTACATGATCATCTTTCAGGGAGTAAAAGGCGATTTTTCCCTGTTTCCGGAATTTCACCAGATTGACCTGCCTTAAGGTACGCAATTGATGGGACATGGCCGACTGGCTGATATTCAGCAGTTCCGACAAATCACAGACACACAATTCAGAAATCGAAAGGGCCTTCAAAATCTTGATCCGGCTGGTATCGCCGAACATTTTGAAAAAATCGGCCAGGTCGTAAAGGTTTTCCTCTTTGGGAATGGATTCTTTGACCCTATCAATGGTTTTCTGGTGGACAAAATGAGTTTGGCAATCGCCGGTATTTAACATCATCACTCCTTTATATATGATCACTTGTTCATATGTTAAATATAAGAGTTTTCTTCTGAACTGTCAATCAATCAGGAATAAATGCCAAGATGGCTGCTCTCAAAATGCACCCATCAGATGGTTCGAAACCAGGCAGACGAAGCGCCTTTGAGGTGATAAATTCAGGTCAAAGAGCGAAGCGTGTTGCACAAGCTCAAAATACAAAATTGTTAATCATGAATGAATCCTCTAAACCCTTTATAAACCCGGTGAGCAAGGTGATATACCCAGAAAAATGCTTATGCTACAATTTTTGCATCCAGGAGCCGTAAATCCTCCCCTCTATCACCAGAACAATAAACCTTCAAAGGCGATAGCCGGAGAAAAAAATAGCCCCTCCTGATAAGCCCAGGGCTTGGCAGGAAAGGCCAATATCTTTTTTTATAACTATGCCAGACAGCTAAAAATAGCGTTTTTCCCTCTCCTTTTTCAGCTGCTTCTGTAACTTGCCCAGCTGTTTTTGCCATTTGGCTTTGTCAGCCTTTACATTCCGGCTTTCATTCCGCAGCTCCAGATAGATTGAATAACGCTCATGCCCCAGCAAACCCTCAGATAAAGCCGCCTGTACCGCGCAGCCTGGTTCTCCTTCATGGCGGCAATCCCTGAACTTGCAGCTGGCCGCCAGAGCGATAATATCTTCAAAGTTCTCCTCAAGGCCCGCTTCATTCCCTGTCATGGCAATTTCCTTGATTCCGGGATTATCGATAATCACTCCTCCGCCGGGAAGCTGAAAGAGCTGCCTGGTACAGGTAGTGTGGCGGCCACGTTTATCTTTAAGGCGAATCTCCCTGGTCGTCTGAACATCCTCGCCCATGAGTCGGTTGAGCAAACTGCTTTTACCCACACCCGAAGAACCCACCAGACAGGCGGTTTTACCCGCGCTTATGTACTGCCCAAGCTCTTCAATGCCCTGGCCTGTTACCGTACTGGTCACCACCATTTCAGCCTGAATCCCCGATGCTGCCAGCTGGCTGATAAAGGACTGAGGGCTTTCCACCAGGTCGACCTTGTTCAACACAATCACCGGTTTTATCAAAGGGGTGTTCACCAAAGACAGATAGCGTTCAAAGCGGCGCGCCCTGAAATCCCGGTCAAAGGTGGATACGATCAAAAGAAAATCCAGATTGGCCGAAAGCAGCTGGTCCTGGGAGGATTTCCCCGCCTTTTTTCGGGAAAAATCATTCTCCCTTTCCAGATAATCATGTATCAAGGGAAAATCATGCTCACTTTGCTGGCGGATAATCACCCAGTCTCCCGGGGCCAGGTGAAAATTACGGCTTTCAAGATAGTGATGTCGGAACTTTCCCGAATATTCGCAAAGGCATTCGCCCTTTTCA
The DNA here is from genome assembly GCA_016937215.1 of Spirochaetales bacterium. Lineage (GTDB taxonomy): Bacteria > Spirochaetota > Spirochaetia > SZUA-6 > JAFGRV01 > JAFGWI01. The sequence goes on from JAFGWI010000144.1 coordinate 2,847, forward strand.
TGGGAAACCATAAAGCTGTTTTTGAGCTTGCTAGAAATCCGCGCCGGAAAAAAGCCTGAACCATCCAGACCCTCCCCTTTGGAATCATATTTTTTTTGCCATTGGCTGTTCCACGCGAGTTTATATAAATTTTTGTTCATTATTGTCCTCCAGAACTTATTTTTCAGCGAAAAAATAGTCATAGAGGCAGGATATGTTTTTAAAAAAAAAGAAATTTTAGTTGAGCTTAGTGCTAAACCTTCCTATCCTCTATGACTTATCGAACAATTCCATTCATAGGGAATATGACAATAGGTTGCATTCAGCCTCCTTGAACATTAAGATAGTTTAAATATAATTCTCCACAGAACTTTTGTCAATCCACGGAAATTCATCGAAAAATCCCTGGTGTTATCATTTCTGGTGGGGGAAGTCTCCCCCTCGCTCCATAGACCAAAGCCGCCAGCAAAGCCCTACTTTTACATTTGAATCATTTGTTACCGAACCACTGTAAAACAACACAGCCAAAATCTCTGGGCATTGTTAAATGTAAAAGCAGCTCATGGAAATCACCAAAACAACTCAATATCCAGACCGCTTTGGTCTATTCCGCTACCCCCTCTCCTGGGGGCTCTTGCCCCCAAACCCCCAGGCTCCTTTACCCTGAGATAGCCTTAAAAAAGGGGCATTTATGACCAGGCCTCGAAGTTTCGCGATATTGCATCTTTTGCGCAATTTTTCCCTACAAGTACTTTACGATTTTCAAAAATTAGCTTACAATACTATCAGGATAATTTACTAAAAAAAATCTAGATATTTTTCATGACAACCATCAGGAAAGTTTCTCTATTTATTACAGTCAATCATCCTATAAAATTAAATTCTAAATAACGATTATAAATTGAAGCTTGCGCAAAAACAGAAGAAAAAAAACGAACAAATCGTCCTTTAAGGCTTAGAATGTCACCACCCTCACCCTTATTGACGAACCCGGAATTTTTGTAAGCAGCTCAATGATTTCAGACAAGCAGAAAAAAAACATGGCGTTGAATAATAATACCCAAGCATCAATGGGTCTTTTTTATTCAGCCCAGGAAAAAAAATAAAAACAAAATAAAAAAAAGGAGAAATCCAATGAAAAAGAGTTTTCTGTTTTTAGGCTTTTTACTCTGCCTTATCTTCATTTCAACCACAGGGCTTTCTGCCGCCGACCTTCTTGGTCAAAACACCTTTAATGACGGAAAAGCCTATCCATGGGGCACCTACATGGAACCCGATGCCGGGGCCAGGAACGAAGTGGTCAATCAGCAACTGGTGATGCACATCACAAAAGCTGGGTCCCAGAATTGGGGTATTCAGCTCCGCCACCGTGAAATCAGCCTTGAACAAGGCCATAGCTACACCGTGAAATTCCGAATCACAGCCACAGCCAATTGCCAGGTTTACGCGAAGATTGGTGACGCTGATGCTCCCTATTCAGAGTACTGGAACAATAACTGGACAGCCTTTTCACTTCGCCCCAATGTATGGACAACAGTAAATGAAAGCTTTACCCATACTGGCGATACAGTGCACGGCGTGGAATTAGCCTTTCACATGGGAGGCTCCTATGCTGGTAATCCACCTTATGATATCATTTTTGACGATATCTACCTCGATGATCCTGATTTTGTTGATCCTGATGGAGAAAAGGCCCCCATCGCTGATGTGCGGGTTAACCAGATCGGCTATTTTCCGGAAGCACCAAAACTGGCCACAGTGGTTAATTCTTCAACATCACCCCTAGCCTGGCAGCTTGTAAACGGAAACGGCCAGGTTGTTACCAGCGGCATGACAAGGGTATTTGGTCATGATAGCGATTCCGGTGACTATGTTCACCAAATTGATTTTTCAAGCTATACAATTCCTGGCTCCAACTTCCACATAGAACTACCCAATGTTGCCAGTGAAAGCAATTTCAGCCATCCCTTTTCAATTTCCAATGATATTTACAGTACATTAAAATACGATGCCATGGCTTATTTTTACCACAACCGAAGCGGTATTGAAATCACCATGCCCTATGCTGGTCGAAGCGATTTGACACGCCCCGCGGGTCACTTACCGGAAATTGCCGCAACCTGGCCCAACACCAACCAAAAAAATTACACCAAAGACGTAACCGGAGGCTGGTATGATGCCGGTGACCATGGTAAATACGTGGTAAACGGTGGTGTTTCTGTCTGGACCTTGATGAATCTTTATGAACGCCAGGTTAATGTTCTGGGCAACACCGGGCCGGTTAATGACGGTTCCATGAATATTCCTGAAGCCGGAAACAGCATGTCCGACCTGCTCGATGAAATCAAGTGGGAAATGGATTTTCTATTAAGCATGCAGATTACCGCTTCCGAAGATTCATCTAAAGCCGGCATGGTCCATCATAAAATCCATGATCAGAACTGGACCGCCATTCCCACGCGGCCAGACCAGGACACACAAACCCGATACCTGGCCCCTCCAACCACTGCTGCCACCCTGAACCTGGCTGCAACAGCGGCCCAGGCTTACCGTGTTTTTGCTGATTCTGACCCAGCTTACGCAGCGACCTGTTTGAGCGCCGCGGAAAAAGCCTGGCAGGCAGCTTTGGCAAACCCCTCGGTTTACCACCAGATAATAAATGGCGGCGGCGGTGCTTACGGCGACAATAATGTTACTGATGAGTTTTACTGGGCTGCCTGTGAACTGTTCATCAGCACAGGTCAAAGTGAATATCAAAACTATTTAAACCAATCCACGCACTACCTGACAGTACCCACTCAACTGGGGGGAAAATCATGCTCCTTTGCCTTTGACTGGGGGACACTCAATGCTCTTGGTACCATTTCTCTGGCATTGGTTCCCAACAATCTGCCAGCAAGCGAAATCGCGAAAGCCCAAACAGCTATTACCAATGCGGCTGACAAATGGCTCAGCTATACCCAGACACAGGGTTACCGCTTCCCATTTGATTCCAAAGGCAATTATGTTTGGGGTTCCAATTCCATTATCATCAATCTGCTTTTAACCATGGGGCTTGCCCATGATTTTACTCAAAACCAGAGTTATCTTGAGGGAATGATCCTGGGCATGGATTATATTCTGGGTCGAAATGCCATGGACAAATCCTATGTCTCAGGTTACGGCACACGCCCCCTCGAAAACCCCCATCACCGTTTTTGGGCTTATCAAGCCAACCCGGCCTACCCAAAACCACCAGCAGGTTGTTTGTCCGGCGGCCCCAACAGCACAGCCGACGATCCTATTGCCTCTGCCCTGCTTTCTTCCAGCACACCGGTGCAAAAATGGTATGTGGACCATATTGAATCCTACGCGACTAACGAAATCACCATCAACTGGAACGCACCTTTGGCATGGGTCGGTTTTTATCTTGACCAGCATTTCAAGGGCAATACAGGCCCGACACCAACACCCACTATCGAAGGTGCTGTGATTAATCTTCTTCCCGCAAGCAATAGGGTTTCAGAGGGGCAAACATTTCCGTTGAATGTTCAGATCGTGACCGAAAACCAATTGGTAGGTGCATATGGATTTAAAATCCATTTTCCCGACGATCTTTTGTCAATTGATGTCACTCAAATCACAGCCGGAAGCAACGGCTTTCTTTCAGCAGCCAACATGGCTTCACCGGGTGTTGTTTTTGTAACTGGCTTTGATATTAACGGCAAGGGCCCAGGAGAGGTTTCACTTTGCGAGCTCTCTTTCCAGAGCATGGTTCCAACAGGCAATGGTGAAATCACCCTGACAGTCGACAGCCTTGTAAGCGAGGCCGCGCAAAACATTTCCGTGGTCACCATTAACAAAGCTGATTTTACCATTTCAGCTGGCTGCAAACCAGGCGACATTAATGGCGACGAAACAGTAAATATTGTCGATTCCTTGCTAATTGCCCAGCACTACGTTGGTTTAATTCAGCTGGAGGAGAATCTTGAATGCGCTGATGTGAATTGCGATAATGTTGTGAACATCGTTGACGCCCTTTTGATCGCTCAGTATTATGTCGGTATTTTACCGAATCTTGATTGCTGATTTGGCTAAACAAAAGCAGGTAATGATGTCTTTTGATTCTTTTTTATAATTACAGGCCTGTTCCCTTGGCTGGGCTGAGCTGGGGACAGGCTTTTTTTATTGTTCTTTTTTGTTAAATCGGCTTGTTCGCTTTTCGCGTTAGGGATTGGAAGGGGGCTGGGCCAATTTTTCAAAATTGGACCAGCCAACAAAAAGGCGGCGACAAGCCGACGCCTTTTTGGTCAAAGCGATCAGCGGAGCCCTGGAAAGCCCGGCCTGCCATGCCCCCGGTACAACAATTCCAAATTAACCGATGGTATAAAACTGCATTAATAATCGTTTATATTTGGAATTGTAACTGCAACGAATTGAAATTAAGCGCAATTCGTAATATTTGTACTCAAATATTACGAATTGTTGTTTATGGGCGGCAGGCAACGCCCCAATAAATTTTCACAAGGGTTTAAAAAAAAGATGATGGTGATGGTATTTTATCAAAGGACCGTGAACACAAATACAGGAAAATTATTTCACGAATTTCACAAAGGCATCGCCATATCCCAAAGACTTAAAGCGGTACAAAAGGGTATCACTTTCATCGCGGGATAAAGGACCAAGCAGAACTTTGTAAACCTCCAGCTTCATTGTATTGGTTGAAACAATTTTTACTGGATAAATTTTTCCGAATTCATTGACCAAAACCTGGGCCCGCTTTTTATCTGTATACGCGCCTAACTGAACATAGTAAAAACCCTGTTCAAGGTTATCAACCACATTAACAGGGGGCCGGTTTTCATCTTCAACCAGAACAACTGTGGAGCTGTCGGTTTGGTCTGGTCCGACATCATCAGGTTTTTCAGCATCCACCACCGCGACATTTTCCTCTGTTCCTTTTGGGGGTTTCGGTTCACTGGGTTCAAGCACAACATCTATCTCACCCGCGTAATCAGGATCAGGTATGTCATTGGTGATATCGATGACTCCTCCAGTGTCCTTTTCCGGCACAGAGGGTTCGGAGGTATTAAAGGCAATATAACTTTCCTCTTTGAGGGGAATTTCCTCTGTGGCTATGGGCTTATCACTGGCTTTTTCAGGCGGAATATCTGGCCCACTAACAATAAAACTATGGTCCTCGGGATTATTCATCGGAAAATCAGCATACACTTCGGGCTTGGAGGAGGTTCTTTCCTGAGGAGGCAAAGGTTCTGATGGTAAAATCGAAACCTTTGCTTCGTCAGCGCGCATATAAATACCGGCTACTTCCTGCAATTCCGATGTTTGGTCATTAACATTTAACAGCCTGGGCTCTTCGACTCTGAAGCCTTGGTTATTTTCCGCGTTCACCACATAAACCGGAGTGGCTTCCATAGTAGATGTTTTTTCACCCGGCAATATAGGCTCAAGAACATTAAAATTATGCTCAGCCGCGGTAGCCCGAATACTATCCAACAAAACCTCAGGCTTATCGGTTTTTCGCAATTCAATAGTAGGAACATCGAGATTCGCGAAGTTTAAGGCTTTTTCTTTGCTCGCAGGTGTGTCATAACTATTGGCTAAAGGTTTTTCCACAATGGGTGATCCCATATTAAAAACATAATCTTGTTTGTCGGGAAAAACCCTGTCCATCGATGTTGAAAGGCCATTGTCCTTATCTTCAAGACCAGCCTCATTCACGGGAAAGTCATCACTCGCGTTATTATCAACAACAAACAAATCAGACAAAAAATAACTTTCATCCTCACGTGGGGGTAAAAAGAAATTCTTCTGAGGACTACGCTGAGTCATGACCTCAGGGTTTTCAAAAGGAATCAAAGTCGGCTCAGGAACAGGTTCCAGACTGGGCATAGGAGACATCACAGGAGTCGGTTCCATTGTGGCACCCTCATTTATTTCAGGAGATGGACCGATAAGCGGCTCAATGCTTGTTTCAGGGGTTTCTTGGGGTTCAAGAGTTGTTTCCGGGCTTAGCTCGGGAGTGGGCTCCATCGTGGGTTCCAGTGTCGGTTCAACTGTCGGCTCCTGTGAGGGCTCTATCGTCGGTTCAACCGTCATCTCGGGAGTTGCCTGAGGCGTGATTTCCGGAACAGGCTCCGGACTGGGCTCTTCTGTTACAATCGGCAAAGGCTCCTGTGTTATATCAGGTGTTGGCTCAGGGCTTGGTTCTATAGTAGGAGCAGCACTTATTTCAGCTGTCGGAACCGGAGTCATCATGGGTGTATAGGCGGGTTCTTCCTCAAAAAGCGGATACACATCAGGATCAGGATTAAAAGGCAGATCATCGGGCAAACCGACAATCTCGTCATAACCATAGCTGATCAAATAAACATCAACATTCACGATATCGTTAGTGTTCATGCCAATAACACTCGCTGCTTCTTCAGATAAAAGCAGAAGCACATTACCGCCATTCTCTATCCGCTTTAAGATTGTCACCTCAACACTTTGGCTTGTACGGTGATTAACTACCCTCACCTTTGAATTAGGTGTAAAGGAATTGGAAGCAGCATACATACCAGCAGAATCAAATTCACCGCGGCGGATAACAGCCGCGCTTCCCTGCCAGGCATCATCAGCAAACAGTAATAGAGTAAATGCAAGTAAGAGTATAATGATACTGGTTTTTAATCCAAATCCTCGCAAGATGCCTCCTTATGATAATTATCGACAAAAATAAAGGGCTCTTTAATTTTACAAGCTTATTTAAGCCAAACAATGGGCAAACACAAAATCCGCCCCAAAGGCCAGTCTCTTAATCACCAGGGAAAAAGTCCATCACTGTGTGAACAAGCTCATGGCCAATCTCGACAAAGGCCTTCTCCATCTGGGTCTTTTTTTCAAAAACAATCCGTTTCAATAGCCTTCCTGCACCCAATAATTCCGATGTTTTGGCATTATAAAGAAAATAGTGTATTTCCGAATCCAGCTCACCAGCACCCTCGTTCAGTTCATTTTCATGAGATACACTGTTTACCGCCAAAAAATAATGCGCCCCGCCGGTTTTGGCCATAACCAGAAAATCATTCAAATCCATGGCTGGATCAAAAGCCTCGCTGTTATTTTGTGCCACATTATCATAGGCTATATAGGGTGTTTCAAAAAGCTCTTCCATCATCCCCTCATTAATCGAGGTTGAAAATGACTGAGTCTCGCCTTCAAGTAGTTCATAACTGTACAAAAACAAAGTATTTGCCGCGAGCCCCATGGCCATGCCCAAAAACAGCAAAATAATTAAAGACCTTTTCATGTGTATCCCCTCCTTGCTTCTACATTTCATTATCGGACAATACACACATTCAGCTGATAGTAAAATGAGAAAATATAAAAATTTTTTGGGGAATTAACCAAAAACCCTGGTCAAAAAGAGACCTCGATCAGCCAGAAACAGCGAATTAATCAGGGCGTTTTACGACCAGAACCTTGTCAAAGCACTTCTTTTCCAGAGAGAGCGCGACATCAAGACCCGCCAGAGTAAGCCATTAAAGCAGAATGATTACACACAATCGCCGCAAATTCCATAAAAATGAATAATATGACAATTGATTTTAAAAGCATATTTATTTTCCAAACCACGCTCGGTTTTTTCCACGTATTCCTGTTCTTCATTTAAAAAATCGGAATAATCGATAATTTTTCGGCATTTTGTGCAAACCAGATGATGGTGATGTTTTTTATGGCTGAATTCTTCCGATAATTCAAATTTGGCCCGGCCGTGGCCGAATTCAAATTTGGTAACAATGTTATTTTGCTCAAACAACTCCAATGTACGATAAACCGTGGTTAAACCAATGGAAGGGTCCTTGGAATGAATCCTAAAAAAAATATCCTCCGCGCTTAAATGCTCATCTGTGGCGGTGAGGATGTTAACAACCTCTTCCCGCGCGGGGGTCAAACGAATACCCAGAGAGCTTAACCGTGATAACAAATTCGACGTTTCATTCATAAGTTTTTCCTGAGGATATAAATCCTTTTTATTAATTTTGTTATATTACACGGGGTGTCAGAAGCTTCCGCTTTATCCTAAAAAACAGGACATTGCACGGCTAAGCTTCACCCCTGAAAGCCTTTGCCAATATAGTTTCATTGCTTGATAGTGACAAGTGTATCATAGCCCAGGATCTTTTAAAAGCAAAAAAAACATCTTGCCCACTTTCCGCGCCCGAATTCAAGTCTGAAAAGCAACACTTTTGAGGGTAACAGTCCGCCCCCAATGGGTAGCCCCTGGGGGCGGAAAAAATATTAAAAAGGCGGTCTTCCTTTGATATCCTATGTTTAACCAAAAAAGCATAAGAAAAGGAGCCGCCTAAATGAATTCAAA
>JAFGWI010000145.1 GCA_016937215.1 Spirochaetales bacterium
CCTATCCGGAAATTATCCGGCAAAAAACGCTTTGGTTTGCAATTTTTGATAAAATTGCAAACCATGCCTCCTATCCCTAACGCATTTGCAGTCATATTGTGATTCAGCTAAACAAGTACGATAGTTTTTACTTGAGGGTAATAATTAGGTAATGACAGGCCTATGACCAAGCAGAATCGAGAATAAATTACTTAAAGAGCTCAACATTCCTCACATCATATTCCTGCCAAGGTTTTTACCAGAATGGGCTCGCCTAAAAAACTACAATTCTGTATTGCAGCTTGTTTTTCCATTTTTTCAGCTTTGAAATTCTAAGAATTTTCCCAAATACTTTGGTCTAGTATCTTCAAATTAATGATATAATCAGCTATAGTAAAAATTAGAGAAGAGAATGCTATGGTTTATTCATGGTAAATTTTAAAAATCTATATAAAGGAAGAAAAATGAAGAAAAGCAAATGGTTTATTTTACTGCTGCTTTTATTTTGCTTCGGTCAAATATTTGCAGCTGAATGTGGAGATGTTGATTCAAACGGTACCATAAATATTGTGGATTCCCTGTTAGTAGCTAAAAAATACGTAGGCATGGAAGTCGGCGCTTTTGATTCCTCAGTCGCTGATGTTAACAATAACAATGTGGTTGACATTGTTGATGCTCTGTTAATAGCCCAGTTTTACGTTAAATTACCTAACGCGGTTTTAAATTGTGCTCAGGAGGCCACGCCAACTGAATACATTACTCCAACACCGGTAGAAACAAGCGTTCCCGGATCATATGATTGTTCCAGTATTCAAATCTGGTCCGCTTCTGCCCAGTATCCTACAACAGGAACCAAGGTTGTGTATAATGGCAAAGTGTATCAGAGTAACTGGTATGCCAATGGTGAAAATCCCGAACAAAATAATGGCACAGGTAAGGTTTGGACTCTTCTTGGAAGTTGTGATCCCAATTTGACACCTCCGCCTGTTGCAACCGCGCCTCCTATGATTGTGACCGGAAGCCGTGGTTACGCGACTCGTTTCTGGGATTGCTGCAAGCCCCATTGCAGTTGGTCTGCCAATGTGCCAGCTGGCATGGAGCCTTTGAAAACCTGCAATATTGATGGTCAGACCTGGAATACTGATGTTGATGCCAAGAGCTCCTGTGAAGGCGGGCCTTCTTATGTGTGTTACGACCTTATTCCGTTTGAGGTTGATGAGTACCTGTCATATGGATTTGCCGCAACCAGCAGCGGTGATATTTGCGGAAAATGTTTTGAAGTCCAGTTTACAGGTGAAGGTCATTATTCAAACACTCCCGGCGCTGTTGCCCTTAAGGGAAAAAGAATGATTTTAATGGCAGTCAATATCGGTTATGATGTTAGCGGCGGTCAGTTTGATATTCTCATTCCTGGCGGTGGAGTTGGCGCGTTTAACGGTTGCTCAACCCAGTGGAATGTTTCAAATAGTCAAATGGGCGCGACCTACGGCGGGCTTTTAACGGCATGTATGGAACAGTATGGTTACTATGATCACGCGGCTTTGAAGAGTTGTTTGCGTGAGAAAAATGAATCTATTTTTAAGGCCCGCGGTTTGACCCAACTAGCTGAAGGTCTTGACTGGTTTATCAATTGGTATGAAGCAGCGGATAATCCAAACCTGATTTACAGGGAAACTACTTGTCCTCAGCAGCTGATTGATATTTCCGGATTAAAACGACCCTAACTAATAATTTTTCCTATTCGGGCCATTATCCTGTAAAGGGGTAATGGCCTTTTTTGTGCTCAAATCCCGTATCCCGCAGTCCCGAATTATAGTCTAAAAAGCAACACTTCTGAGGATAACAGCCTGCCCTCAGAAGGCGTAAAAATATAAAAAGGCAGCCTTCCTTTGATATCCTATGTTTAACTCAAAAAGCATTGGAAAAGGAGCCGCCTAAATGAATTCAATAATTATCACGAAAGATAGGTGAAAGCACCCTTTTTTAAGTCCTGAAGAACGGGGTGAAATTATAATCAGAGTACGAAATGGAGAACGTATCCCTTCCATTGCCTCCCGGCTTGAATATCATCCTTCGTTTATTTCACGAAAAATAAAGATGGACTCTACTGAAGATGAAATTTGCCAAAAAAAAGGGGCCCCACAGGACCCCCGCTTTTATTCAACACAAACAGCCTACATCAGAGTAACAGCCGCGTTAGCCGCGCCATACAATGAAATAGAATAATCCTTGATAATATAAACCGGAACCTTTTTCAGGAAAGGCTTAATATTAGGATTGTAGTTTTCTTCAAAGTTCTTCATGAAAAGATTGTTTTCCAGAAACAAAGCTTCATTTTTGGTCACAATCCCGCCGGCCAGATACATACCGCTGGTTGGCATAAAAATAACTGAGCAGGAACCGGCAAAACGGCCGTACATCTTTATGAAAAGCTGCATTATTTCCTTACAAACCGCGTTTGAAGTGGCATTCTTTGAAATCAAAGCCGGTTTTTCATCATCCTTGGCCGCGTCGATTTGGGCCAAAACTCCATCCAGAGAAATGTTTTTGCTGGCTTTGAAAAACTTGAAAATATTGGTTATTCCCTGGCCGGAAACAAAGGGTTCTGTTCCAGGTGCAGCTTTGTATTTCTCGGCCACAAAATCCTTTAACGCCCGTGTTTCTTCGTCAAAAGCAGCAAAACCGGAATGCCCGCCTTCGGAAGGATTCGCCCACCATGTGCCTTGGTGCTGTGTTAAAAAACCTACGCCCAACCCAGTACCTGCGCCAACAACCGCCTTGATGGTCCCTTCAGGGGCCGGTTTTTTGCCGTCGGTGTTTGCCAATGCCGTAATTTGAGCCGGATTGTTCACATCCAGTGTCGGGATACCGTAACCAATTGCCATGAAATCGTTGATGATCAAGGTCTTGATACCGGTTTCCTTTTCAATCGCCGCGCCGTCAATAGCCCATGAGCAATTTGTCAGTTGACAGTAGTTATTGGCCACCGGACCTGCCGCGCTGATGCAGCAAAGTTCAACCTTGGCATTAGGCGCTTTTTCTTTTAAAGTCGCAATTGTCTTGGCAATGGGCTCATTTAAACCGGCTATCTCATTGGAGCGGAACACACACTCTACCAGAATGGTAAACTGCCCGCCTTTAACTCCAACAAAAGCTAGATTGGTGTTAGTACCGCCAATATCTCCGGCCAGAACTATTTTGTCCTGTTTAAAGTCCTCGCTTGTCCATTTAATATCCATTTATAAATCTCCTTTTATACAAAAGTTGTATTTTTTTCTGGTTCAGGTATAATACATTTCACTGTTCTGTGCAAGCTTTATGCGTACAGACATCAACAAATCATCCTCCAGATTTGTTGGGCATTGCCGCCCCGGGGCTTGGCAGGCCGGGCGATTAGGCCGCTTTTACACAGTGAACCCCATTGAAGATTCACGGCATACATGGAGCAAATCGAAAATTTGTGACCAGCCCTGCCCTATTATCCCAACACTTATAGAAACTTCGGGCAAAACCCATTTCTTTATTCCACCCTTTCAAGGAAATTGGAATATTCACCAAAATTCAGCAACACAGGCTCTTCATCACAAACAAAGCTAATTCCACTCATCGCTGTATCATTCCAGGCCTTTGATTTATAAACACTATTTATGATAAAACGTGCTTTGGAAATTTCCCGGGCTTCGGGAAAGCTAATTCCCTGTACTTTCATGATGTCCTTGAAATTGACTGTAAACTGATCATTATCAAGCAGAAGGGTCATTTGCCTTACTCGGTTATTCTGATCCCAGTAAATGTCCCAAAAGCAACCGGGCTGAAAATCAATACGGTCAATTTTTATTGGTTCAACAAACTCGATCTCGATCCAGTGGTCCTGTCCGAAATTTCTGTCACCTTCTATCCACATGGTTTTTGGATCACCGTCAAAAGCAAATACTGGATGATAGGCATGGAGCTTATTATGCCCTTTTAAAACTGATGAACTTTTGATTGTTTTAATTTCACTGGGCAAAACAAAGGGAATCAAGTTCTGAATTTCGGAACTCTGATTTTTTAACCAGTTTTTTACAAAATCATCCTTTATTGGATCCCAGGTATTTGGATAAATTGTCATTAAATATTCTTTATCTTCTCCCCTAAACTCAAGCTGATATGAGGAACCAACAGCCGAAACAAAACCCTTACATTCTATTTCCTTAAGGAATTTGCCATACTTGTCAAAGATATATATTGTATTGCCAATAACATTAAAGAGCGGATTTATTTTTTTAAAATATGAGTTCCCATGGATATCATAATTCAGAAATTCAAGAGAATTTTTCAAAAGATCAATTTGGCCATTATCTTCAATATTATATAAGGTTCTCAATACATGAAAATAATGATAAAAATTATCCTGGCCTAAAGCTCGGGGATTAGGTGGCAAATAAAAGTCACCGCATAAAAGACCATGCTGGCTTTCAATCAGCGGTAATAGTTTTATACGGACATCTTCATTCTTCATATGAATGCTTTCGCTTAAAAATTCCAGTTTCTTCTGTTCCAGGGCCTTTCCGCTCAATAAACGGCCCTGGCTATCAATAATCCCGGGTGAACCGTTATTAAACACAATGCAATCCCGATAAAGCCAGAATTCCGCACTCTCCAGTTTCTCATCAAGAATATCAGCATCAATCTCGAATTTGATTTTTCCCTCAGGCGTTATACAAACCAGAGGCCCATTAGGAATAACACCGACAATTTCCATATGGCTGTTTATCTTTATATCTTCACCAATAAGCAGTAAAAGTTGAATAAGGTCGTTGTCACCCGCGGGAATTTTATGAATAATTTCCATGTGATGATCCAATAAAACAAATTCCATGTTGCCCGTATCCGCAAAAAGCAAAAAAGGGCTCAAAGAGGGCGGCAAAAGCCTGCCAGGAATAAAACCGGCTGGAAAAATCGACAAATCCGGTGCGATTTCATCACCCTTAAGAAGAGATTTCGTATCTACCAATGTCTGGGCAACAATTCCCAAACACGAAAGGAGAACAAACATTAAAACAAAGGAGTATTTTCTCATTTTTCATCTAATCCAGAGGCCCATATTATCCTTTTTTATAAAAAGCTTCAATATTATTCAGAGAATCCTTTACGTAAAGACAAGATGTTTTACAGAGAAATGCCAGGTAAAAAATCAAGACCACAAAATAAGCAATGCCATTCCCGCCAATAAACTCAATAAAGTTATGGGTACACCAGCCTTAAGGTATTCGCCAAATGAAATTCTAATACCCTTTTTGGCCGCGGATTCTGCCACGATCAGGTTGGCAACCGACCCCAGGAGGGTAAGATTACCGGCAAAAGTTGTGGATAAGGCCAGAGTCAGCCACGCTTCAACAGGAGAACTGAAACCGCCAATAAGGGGTTTGAATAATAACACTGCCGGAACATTGGAAATCAGGTTACTAAGCAAAACAGAAACAGCCGACAAATTGATTGGCCCTGCTTCAGCAATCGATTTAAAATGGTTAAAGAAAAAATCGCTCAAACCAATGGCTTCAATGGCACCTGTGGTAACAAAAAGCCCAGAAAAGAAAACCAGAAGGGTAAAATCGATTTCACTGAATATTTTTTGCGGTTCCACTCTTCGGGTAAAAAGAAGAAGAGCAGCCGCGCCCAGAGCAGACAAGGCTATGGGTGCTCCAAGAAAAAGAACAATAAGCAAGCCGCTTGTGGCAGCTATGCTTTTATAAAAAAGAGGCTTAATGATGACCACAGTGCATTCGGCCGGAGTCTGAAACCTTTCTTTTCTGAATTCTTTTGGATATAATAACAAAATAACTATGAAACTGATAATGAGTCCGGCAAAGGCCGCTGGCGCGAGCCGGGACGCGAATGCTCCATAGGGAATACCCGAAGCAATCCCTATAATCATGTTCTGGGGATTGCCGGTCAAGGTTGCAGCCGAACCGATATTGGCAGAAGTCATAAGCCCGATCAAATAGGGAACAGGGTTTCGCTTCAAGCTAGTGGTGATGGCAATGACCAGCGGTGTAAACATGAGCACAATCGTGTCATTTAGAAAAATGGCTGAAAGAACCCCTGAGGAAAAAATGATAACAGCCAGCAACTGTTTGGGCGTGCCGGCCCAACAGGTCAACTTGTAAGCGATGCTGTCAAAGAAACCAGCCAGCCGCAGATTGGCGTTCAGCACCATCATGGCAAAGAGCAGCACAAGAGTGTTGGCATCTATTGACAGGTATGCTTTTTCCAGGGAAATTGCTCCCACCAGAATGAGCGAGGTCGCCCCGATCAACGCGAAGCTCGCTCTGTTCATTTTAAAAAACGGGACACGGCCCAGAGCCACTCCAATCAAGGTAAAAATAATGATAATGATATACAAGCCAAGCATGAAAATTTCGCCTCCTTTTCCTGGTTGAGAAATTCAAGGCCTTCTCATATTACATTTAACGCGACCCCTTGCTAAAACAGGATAGACAGCACTATATCTTTCCTGTTTTGCCGGGTCAAGCCAAAATCAATAATCAGGGCCAATCCCGCGTGAAAAAGAATGAAATCCCCCGTGGTTTTCTACCGGATATATAATCAAAGCCCTGTTGTTTAAATGTTATTGTAAAGATTTTTTTGCGGAAAATGAAAAACCCACAGCAAGAACAAAGAGGCCATACTACCTTTATTGATAATATATGAATATTAGTATTGCTCTTGTCATCCTGAACAAAGCGAAGTGGAGTGAAGGATCTCACTTGGAATAAGGCAAGTTGCTTTGCTTACAAAGGGTTTACATGGAAAATAAATACGCGATCATTTGAAACATAGATAGATTTTTCGTCGCTCCTCCTCAGAACGGCTGAAGATTACAAGATATTTAAAGCTCTTACAAAACTGAGGTTTTGCCAGAATCATAAAAATCGCCGATAAGTTAGCTTATTGTCCGATAATCACTTATTAGTTTACAGCTGCCTGCTAATTGCGTATGACAGGACTTTTGCAATTAGCCTATTTGATCAAGAGAATACCTGTCCAGATTTTTAAAACCATGATATTCTTAAAATGAATACTGAAATTTTAGCGTATTTGATAAATAGTATTTGTTTAGCTGGTTGTACGTTGAACGTTTCCTGCTTTCATTTCATTACAGCAGGCCAGGCTTTCCATAACTCCGCTTCGCTTCGAAATCCTCGGCGCGGAAAAATTGGTCGGAGCCGGAAGGCGGAGTAACGGAAAACCCAACCCGGCCCGGTTTTGTGAACACTCTTGATTGTTTGTGAAAATATCCCGGGCTGGGGCATGGCCAGAGCTTACTCTTCCATAAAAACCCCCAGGCTTAAGGTGAAAAACCTATGGTTCTGATACGCCATTTCCCCAATATTTGTATGAAATTTAAGAGCCGCGCTCTTGATTTTTTGAGAATTAATTGATAATGTACACTGAGCTTAATGCTGTTTTCAGACTTCGAGACGCTTCGTTTCTCCTGAAACAGAACCTTAAAGATCAAACTCAATTAAATAGATTAAATATCTGGAGGAATTTATAATGGATTTTAAAAATGGTACAGCTACATTTGTAATGCCCCATTGGCGTGATGAAAATAACATCACCAAAAAGTATCTTGATGAAACATTGGCCACAATTTTCAATCAGACTGACAGTAACTGGCAGCTGGTTATCGTAGACGACATGTCTCCCTGCAAGGAAGCGGTTGACTACCTCGATGAAGTTAAGGCCAAGCACCCTGAAAAAATTCACATTATCAAAAAAACAACCAACGATGGCCCCGGACACTGCCGAAACCTCGGTATCAGATGGGCTTATGAAAACAAGTCTCCCTTTGTGGCCTTTCTGGACGCGGACGACCTTTCAGATCCTAAAAGAATCGAAGTAGCCCGAAAAATCTTTGTTTCAAATCCTGAAGCCAGTGTTGTTTACTCTACTTTCAAGGTTATCGACGAAAACTCCAACCTGGTTCCTGACAACAAATTGTCACCTTCCATTATTGAAATCACCGATGGTCACAAACACAATCCGCCACAGGGCCCCAATGCCTGGATCGAAATCGGTACTGAAAAGGGTTACACCAACCTGACTTCAGCCACAGTTGTTAAAACCGATCTGGCATTCAAATACCCCTTCCCCGCGGAAAAGGTATCTGAAGATTCACACGCCTGGATGCGTTATTCTTCCGGTGGAAAAAGCTTTGTTTACACACCGGAAATTCCTACTCTTTACCGAATTCCACAAAACACAGCCGGTTCTTCTTCACGTTCACGAGAAGGCGGAAAAAGCGGTTTTTACCGAGCCAAAGCCCGTGTTGATATCGACGGTTTTTCACGAGCCATCGAAATCGCCATTACCAACGGTAAAATCATGGTTGAACAACGCGACGAACTGATGATCAAATTCCTCCTCAAACTGGCTGACACCATTCAGCAGGAACAGGAAATTGAAATCATGAGGGAAATCGTGGCACAGGCCGACCGAATGAATAAAGCTGTCACTGATCAGATTATTCAGGAACGCGGTTATTCTTCCTGGGCCCGAAAATAGTCCAGCTCATTATCAATTATCGCCCCGGCCTATCATGGTTCGGGGCTTTTTTTTGCTTTTTCGGGCGTTGCCCGGGAGCTCTGTCCCTGTTCCTTGGCCTTTTAGCTTAGCCATAGGCTCTGACCCCATCGGCCCGGGCCGGGCTCTCGGCGGCTCCGGCCTCCTCGCCTGCTTGTTTGGCAGGCTGCGGGATCCAGGTGGTGGTTTTTGAAAAAACCACCACCTGCCGCTCCGATCCCTAACGCTTTGAAAACGGTTACTTTTATTATATAATTATACGAGCTTTGTAAAAAACTGCTGACATGGGGGCCTCATGAAAATTATTCCGTTTCTTGATAAAAAGTTAAACTGGAAAAGCACATTGTTGCTGTTTCTGACCAGCGCCTTTTTGGCTGCGGCAATTTTGACACAATTTTTCGGGCTGCTAAAGCTGGAACCTAAGGCGACCATGGACCCGCTTTTTTATTATTCCAGCGACACTTTTTTCAATAATATCGACGCCCAGGGAGAAACCGGCCGACAAGCCTATTTATACCTCCATTTACTGGATTATCTGTTTATCACGCGGTTTTACCTGTTTTTTGCGCTTGTGATTCGACTGTTTTTAAAAAAGCTCAACGCGCCTGAAAAATTGGGCTTTCTTTGCCTACTGCCTTTTGTGTCAGCAATCATGGATATTCTGGAAAATCTATCCATCGACATATCAATTCTGATTTTTCCGCAGAAAATTGTGCTTTTGGGAGCAGCTTCAGGCATTTTTAGCTGTTTAAAAATGCTTTTTCTTTATGTTTGGTTTATCATTGTCGTGGTGCTCTTGGTATTGGTGATAATTCAGGCAGTAAAAAAGTTTATCCCAAAGGCTTCTTCATAAACTTGCCATTTCTGAAAAACACAGGCCCCTGGAAAAGCCTGACAGCAAAAAAAAGTCTAGTTTCATCCTACCTTGATGTAAAAACTGCCAGGCTTTACCGCGGGCCTGGATTTCGGATACTCCGGTTCCCGCCTATCAAAAGATTCTTGTTTCTTCACTCATCATTTTTCCTGCCAACTAAACAGAAAAAATGATTATTCTATGCACCGTCAAATGCATTAAGAATTAAATTGCCGAAAAACCTATAAATATTATTCTTCCTTAAAGGAAGGACAGGTATAAACCACCATTTCGAAAGGATCCTTTCGTTCTGATTTCAACTCAGCAAGGGCATTGTTAATACGTTTTTGAATAGGGCAAATGAATCTTTTTTGACACATAGGGCAAGCCCCATTTCCTCGGATATTAATTTCCACTTTCATCACCTCTCCCATCTCCGTTTTCATTTCAAATATAATGACATATTGTACAGGAGGCAATGAAAATGTTCAAATACTTTAATAAATCAATCATGCTCTATAATAAAAATAATTCATGAATAGGGAGGGTTATGCAAGAATCATCAAAATCGCGAATCAGTAATCATATTAGAGGATTACAAATTAGTGTTTTAAAGCTGTTGCAATTGGCAAATACCAGGACTTCCGCCATCTGCTCTGTTAAGAAATCGCGATTTAAAAAATCATTTTTTCCATTTCGCTATCATTCAAAAAATTGAAAATTTAGCGCGAAAAGCGGGTACTAATCAAAAAATAATGATAAAAATACGAAAACAATATAAAAACTCACATGAAAAAGAATAAAAAAACTTGATTTCTTGTTTTTTTGCTCATATATTATACTTGTAAAATTAAAAAGAAAAATCCGAATGTATGGGGGTACCCAAATGAAACAAAAAATTAAAATCAAATACTTAAAAGAATACTTAGCCGCCTTTTTATGGAAATTAGAAGATATTAAAGATATGTACCCGGAGATTGATTCCTACAGCCATATTTTGTTTGAATCTGAACTGGAAAATTCCCTCAGGGCCATGTCAAAAGCCATGTCCCTTGACAGCCGCCTTCAGGATGTCAAGGACGCTCTTCGCTATATATTAAACCAAAATGATTTTCCCGTGCACCAGTTTGTACAGGAAGCAATCTACATCCAGATGCCTGATCAAAACGAAGCCCGTGATCTACTGATCAAAATCTGGGACTTTTTATACACCGAATCCTGGGAATACCAACTGGGTGAAGTATCTGACTGTGAATATGTGGTTACCGAAAAACTGGAAAATACAAAACGCATTCTTGATCTGATCACCCACAGAATCTGGCATGATAATAAAGATAATTACGCCTGGGACACACAGATTCATTTTAAGCCTGATCACAGTGGTTTTTTGCTATACGGTCAAAAAGACGAACCCATTAAAATGAAACTGGGTTTTACATGGATGCTCAAAGCCTACGCGAACAGCGACGATGCCTTTTTGTTCATCACTGTAGACGATTTTGCCTTATCCTTTGAACTGGCCATAAAAGCAATCCGCTCGATTAAAACAGCAGGTTGGTCGGACCATACTGACAATATTGTGTTGAAATTTTCAGACCATCCCTACCATCTTACACGGGATGTGATTAACCAAAGATCACACGCACCTGAAGAGGTTATTTTTTATCAGCTCATCGATGACAGGGCTTCCTGATTTTCAAAAGCAATAATCGGAGTATGCTGAATTTAAAGAAGCTGTTCAGCCACAGGGTAGCAGTAGCTTCTTCCCTGTTGATCTGACAATAAATAAAAATCATTTTCCTTACCAATAATCGAATTTTGGTTTAATTGTATTTTTCCACCCCCCTGAGGAAGGTCAAGCGCATAAACAGGCAGCATCAACTGGGATAATTTTTTCTGCAATGCGCCATATAAATTGATGCCTCTTTTCAGATCAACCCTGAAATGGGTCGTTCCTCTGGCCAGATCGGTCTGGAACAGATAATAGGGTTTTATACCCTGATGGCTTAATTTTCTGAAAAGCTGCAGCAGGATTTCCTCTCTGTCATTAATGCCTTTTAACAGAACGCTTTGGTTTAAAATCGTAATGCCCGCTTCCTTTAGTAAGGCAATTTTTTCACAGCTAATATCCGTCAGTTCCCTCGGATGGTTATAATGGGTCACGACCCAGAGCCCCTTTATTTTTTTAAGCATACCAACCAGATCAGCGTCTATTCGCAGGGGTTGAACAACAGGAATCCGCGTGCAAAGGCGTATCACCACATGGGGCGCGGCTTTTCTCAATGTTGAAAAGTAATACTCCAGAACATCATTCGGTAAAGTAAGCGGATCACCTCCGGATATCAAGACTTCATTTATTTCCTGCTGATTTTGAATGTACTTTAATATATTCTG
The DNA here is from genome assembly GCA_016937215.1 of Spirochaetales bacterium. GTDB lineage: Bacteria > Spirochaetota > Spirochaetia > SZUA-6 > JAFGRV01 > JAFGWI01. Next base: position 11,795 of record JAFGWI010000145.1, read on the forward strand.
AAAATCCTCCCGTTCAAGGGGAGCGGTTTCATGATCAAGCAATTCCCTGCGATAACAGAAGCGGCAATGCATGGCACAAACTCCGGTTAATCGAATCAGCACCCGCGAGGGATAGCGGTGAATCAACCGGGGTAATGGGCTGTACAGTTTTTCAGCCAGAGGGTCAGAGCTTTCCACAGAAAGCTTGTTATGCTCCCTGCTGCTGGGAAGGCATTGCTTTCGAATAGGGTCATCAGGATTCTTTATATTTATCAGGGAAAAATAATAGGCCGTGGTTCGAAAAGCCAGATCCCCTGACCTCTGGTTTCTGAAAAATTCCCTTTCATCGGGCTGAAGAATAAATTCTTCGGGCAACACTTTAAGTGATGTGATGGAGGCCATGGTGCTAATAGGATTCATCATGGTCATAATATACTAGAAAATGATTCAGGTTTAAAGCTGTATTATCATTTTAGTCTGTGTAAAAGCCTGTAAAAATGGCTTTTTGACTCATTCTCCGAAAAAGCGGGACCATTATTTTTTTAATAGCAGGTCATTTTGTTTCAAAAAAACTAGGGCAGCCTGGGAGGCTGTTTTTCTGTGGATTTTTCAGGCCGGCTGAATATTTCATTTAAGTCGATTAAGAGCTCGTGAAACAAACGGGGCTGGATACTGTCTTCGCCGGCAAAGAATTCCGGCTTGGCATACAATCCATCTGCTCCCAAAAAGTTGAGCATAATACTTTCCTCAAGGGGATTCACAATCCAGTATTCCTTTACACCATATTTTTGGTATAGCTGATACTTGGTTTTTAAATCCAGAGAAGCTGTTGAAGGCGATGTGATTTCAATAATAAGGTCAGGACTTCCCTTTATGCCTTTATCATCGAGCTTGGAAGAATCACAGCACACAAGAATATCGGGCTGAACAACAGTGATGATGTCTTCATCCTGTTGACCAGGTTCACAAAGCCGGACATCAATAGGCGCGGCATAGACTTCACAGGTTTTATCATTCAAATAATTAAAAAACCTGTTGAAAATACTGCCTGAAATTTTTTGATGATTTCGCGATGGGGCTGGCGACATGTTATAAGCGCAGCCTTCAAGAATTTCCCATCTCTGGTCATCATTCCAGCGAAGATAATCGGCATAGGTAAAAACATGATCCTCTTTTTTTAAGGCTCCCACAATCATTCCTCCTGACAAATAAAGTATAGCCCAAAAATTCCATCTTGCAAAGTCCAGCCTGGAAAAAACATGGAGCTTGACATTTTGCAGACTCAGGGTTAGCCTGAAAATCATGAAATACTTGGCCATGCTCACTGATTTCGGCACCCAAGACCATTATGTGGCTGTGATGAAATCCTGGTTTTTGTCCCATATCCCCGGGGTTTTCTTTATTGACATTAGCCATGAAGTGCCGCCCCAAAGCATCAGTTCGGCAGCCTATCTTCTTTATGCCGCCTGGGACTATTTACCGGAAAACTGCCTGGTTTTGGCTCTTGTTGACCCTGGAGTCGGTACAGAGCGCCGAATTTCTGTGCTTGAATGCTCTGGCCGCGTTCTGGTATGCCCTGATAATGGAATTTCGGGCTTGCTCCTTTCACGACTCAAACAATATAGCCTCTATGAACCCTCTGACGCGCTTGTTGAAAAAGTAAAGATAGGAAAAAGCACGACTTTTCACGGCCGGGATATTTTTACCCCGCTCTGCGGGTGGATCATTGAAAAGGGCATTGAACACCCATCTTTTTCAAGCTTGGAAAACCCGGTTCGCCTGGCCCATCTTGAGCCAGTGGACCCTCAGGGTTTCGCGGACCAGTGCCATGTCATTCATATAGACCATTTCGGCAATATCATAACCAATGTAAAAATGGATCAACGAAAAGACCACTCTCTCGAGGGTCTGATTCTGCAACATCGGTTTATTCAGCTTCACGACCATTACAGCCAGGTAAGTGAAGGCGATTTTTTAAGCTATTGGGGGAGCTCGGGCTTCCTGGAAATAGCTTGTCGAAACAGCAATGCGGCCAAGGAACTGGGAATTGGCCTGGGCGATATTCTTGAGATCAAATACCAGGAGGATGAAACTTGATTGAGCTTGAAAATGGCAGAATCATTCTTGAAACAGGCGACATAACTCAGCTTCATGTGGACGCGATTGTAAATGCCGCTAATTCAAGCCTTATGGGCGGAGGCGGAGTTGACGGGGCCATACACAGGGCAGGCGGGCCTGAAATCCTCAGAGAGTGCAGGATAATCCGCCAAAGGCAATTTCCCCAGGGGCTTCCCACTGGCGAGGCTGTGGCTACTGGGGCCGGCAACATGAAGGCCCGCTATATTATTCATACAGTAGGGCCGATTTTCAAAAAAGAGGATTCCCGGATGGATGAATTGCTGGCAAATGCTTATATCAATTCTTTGAGCATCGCCCGGGACTTGGGCCTTCAAACAATTGCTTTTCCGGCTATTTCCACCGGTGTTTATGGATTTCCTAAAGACAGGGCTGCCCCTATAGTTTTTAAAAGCTTACGCCACTTTTTTTCCCTGTATCAAAGGCCTCAGAAAGCGAGGCTGCTATTTTTCAAGCAAAGTGACATGGATATATTTCTGGAATCAATTAAAGGAATGATAGATGAGTCTTAACTGGAAGGAAATCGATTTGATTCTTGAAGAACTGGCATTACAAAATGCCATGATTCAGGATTGCCATCAACCCAAACCGCCGCTTGTTATTTTTAATCTTTACCGGCCTTCTGATCCTTTTTCCCTGATGATCAGTCTGGAAACCGGCTTGTGCCGAATGCACCGATTAAACCGCAAAATGAAAAACCCCAGCCGTCCACAGCGTTTTGCCGGGTTTTTAAAGGCCAATTTGCGCGGGGCCAGGATTCTCGAGGCCCGGCAACTAGGAACGGAACGTATTGTAAAAATCCATGTGGCTGTGGATGAGAGGGAATTGATTATTTGGCTTCGCCTTTGGTCCAACGCCGCCAATATGATTGTTACCGATATGGAAGGCAACATTCTGGACGCGGCCTATCGTCGGCCGCAGCGGGGAGAGATCAGCGGCGGTTTTTATAACCCGGAAAAGGAAAACCTGGGACAGAATGCTCCAAAAAAGGATTTTACAATTCGTGACTATCCTGAAAACATGAGTTTCAACCAATTTATCGAAGAGAGCTACGATGAAAAGCGCTTCAGCAGGGAATTGGAAGCTTTACACCAACAAGCGGCCAATCTACTTCAGGAAAAAGAAAATTACTTAAAAGCTCATATCAGCACAATCCGGAAAAAACTGGATGATGAAAAAGGTGCCGAGGAGCTTCTTCAACGGGGTGATCTGATTAAAAACAATCTCTACCAGATTAAAAAGGGTGCTAAGGAGATTGAACTCAGCGATTATTTTAATGACAACCGGACAATCCTAATCAAACTAAACCCCTTGCTCTCGCCCATGGAAAACGCGGAAAAATATTACAGCGATTACAAAAAGGAACTGGGAAACCGAAAAAACAGCTCGGAGAAATTGGTAAATCTGGAATCACAACTGGTCTGGGTACAGGAGGAAAGAAGCAAACTGGATACCCGGTCATCCATCAGCGAATTAAAAGAGCTTCTTCTGCTTCTGGATAAACCAAAAACCGGGCTAAAAGATAAATCAGAGGCTCTGCCGGGTTTGCTTTTTTTCTCGGGAACTTATCAATTACGGGTGGGAAGAACAGCCAAGGAAAACGATTATCTTTTACGCAGGCAGGCCAGGGGAAATGATTTCTGGTTTCACTGCCGGGATTATCCTGGGGCTTATGTTTTTGTGAGGACCCAGCCTGGAAAAACCCTGCCTCTGGAAGTCATGCTTGACGCGGGAAACCTGGCTTTGCTTTATTCCAAGGCCAAACAGTCGGGGCAGGCGGATATTTACTACACCCAGGTGAAATACCTCCGACGCCCTCGCGACGGGAAAACCGGCTTGGTTCTGCCGACTCAGGAAAAGAATCTGCATATCAAGCTGGATGCTCAACGGATCCAGCGTTTGAAAAAGGAAAAATCCCTTTAGGGAAATTATCTGCTTTTACAGGATTCTTAAGGCCGCCCCTTGTCTTTATTGACAGAGTTTATGGGGGCAGCTTGATTCACTTTTAATCGCTTCCCAGCCTGTTCCGCGTTAGGGATTGGAGCAGGGCCTTTCATTTTTTCAAAAATGAAAGGGCCAACACCCTTGCTCTGATAATTTCAGAGCAAGGGTGGTCGAAGCGAAGCGGAGCTGCGCAAAGCCCGGCCCCGGCCTTTTCCCACTGGGGATGGCCGGGGTAACGCCCAAGGGCTCCACAAAAAGCGCCTAAATTTCGATATGCTGTGACTTTTTTTGCGATAATGAAAAAAAAATTGCCTGGTTTTGTTCAGTTTCTTGACTTTCTTGTCTTCACTACTGATAATTAAATTATGGAGTATAGTGGCTACATCGTTGCCGGAATTGTGGTGTTTATTGTGCTATTGCTTTTCACCATTTTTTTTCCAAAAAATATTGTGGAGGAAAAAAAGAAGAAGACCAAATACAAGGCAAAGGACAGAAATAAAATTTTGGCCATGGCCAATCGAAAACTGGCGCAGAATCCTCGTGACCCGGAGGCGATAGCGGCATTGGCTGAATTGTTTTTCAAGGAAGGCAATTATGAAAAGGCGATCAAGCATTATTCGATTTTGATCGATCTGGTGGCTGCTTATCCGGAGCTCAATGAATTCGAGGTGAACCTGAATTACGGTTTGTGCGCTCTGAAGTTGAAGCAGTATGAAGAGGCTTACAAAAGTCTGTTTATTGCCAGAAACATTAATGCCGAGGATTTCCAGGTGAATTATAATCTGGGGATGCTGGAATTCAACAAGAAAAATTATGATAAAGCCGCCCTTTTATTAAGCCAGGCCAATACAATTCAGCCTGATCATATTCAAACCACCCGGCTTCTGGGGCATAGCCTTCTAAAGATCAAAAAATGCAAAGATGCCATTGCTTCGCTTGAAAAAGCGGTTGAGTATGAGCCCGATGACAAGGAATCCCTTTTTGCCTTGGCCCAGGCTTATTATGAGGTGGGCAGTAATGAAAAGGCGATTCTGATTTTTTCTCACCTTCGCACTGACCCAAAAATAGGGGCCAGCGCGGCTTTGATTTCGGGCACCATTAATTTTAACACGCGTCAGTATAACAAGGCCATTATGGATTACGAGATTGGTTTGCGTCATGTAAATATTCCGGCCGATGTATTGACCGAGTTGAAATATCGCCTTGGGTCGGCTTATCTGAAAACACAGAATATTGACAGGGCTCTGACTTTGTTCCGGGAAATTGCTGTGGACCGCCCCAATTACAAGGATGTGAATGACCAGATCCAGAAGTATCAGGAATTAAGTTCCAATAAAAACCTTCAGGTTTATCTTATTGCTCCGACCAGCGAATTTATTACTCTGTGCCGCAAACTGGTAAGCGGTTTTTTCCCAAAGTCGCGGACAAAGATTATTGATATTACCATTATCAAAGATGAATTCACCGATATTTTGACCGAGATAAATACCAAAAAATGGGAAGATATTATTCTTTTTCGCTTTATTCGTTCTACCGGAGTCATCGGAGAGTTGGTAACACGGGAGCTTTATGCCCGATGCAAGGAACTTCGCGCTGGCCGTGGTTTTTGTATTACCGCCGGCGAGTTCACCGAGGGTGCCCAAAGTTTTGTGGAAGCCAGGCTTATTGATCTGATTGACAAGCCCAAACTGGTTAAGCTATTTGATCAGGTAAACAGGAATTACAAGTATTAACAGGGGTTTCGAGTTTCGGGTTCCGGGTTTGTTTCCTTAACGGTTAACCGCTTTTTTAAGATTTTCATTCAAGGTGAGTATTTCTTCTATGGCCTTCAAAATAAGTCGTGATGCCTCGGCCGACTGACGAGCCACTTCAGTCATCTGACGCATGGTTTCAGCGGCTTCAACTGAAGCTTTTTCCTGTTGTTTGATGGATGTATTGATTTTCTGAGTAAAGTCATGGTTTTGATTTAGTTTGGTAATCATGGTTTCTATATCTGTGAATATTTCCTTGGATATTTCCGAACTTTGGGCCACTTTATCGGATTCGCTGGCTGATGACTTTATGATTGAGTTTAAAAACTCCTGAATATCACGACCAGCTTGTTCGGCTTTTTTAGCGGATTCGATTGTCTCTTTTGAAAGGCTTCTTATCTCAGATGCCACAACCATGAATCCCGAGTTTTCGCTGGATTGTCGGGAAGCTTCGATGGCCGCATTAATGGAAAGGATATTGGTTTTGCTGGCAACGTCCTTGATGAGCTCTACCATTTCGGTGATCATGCCTGATCTTTTTCCCAGCTCTTCCATTTCCTGTGTGTTTTTATGGCTGATATCGGTAATTTCCGATAACTCTCCTGTTATTCGCCTGAGTTTGGTTTCAATTTTTTTCAACAGCTTCATCGAATCCTGACTGGAAATAACCAATTCACCGAGATTGCTGGTTATTTGTTTTGCCGTAATGGAGAGTTCTTCCATGGTCGCGCTTATTTCAGTAATGCTGGAAGCAGTTTGGCTTGAGGCAGCGCTTTGTTCTTTGGTCGAGGACTGAATTTGCAGGGTTGAAGCATTTAAATTCTCAGTCAAATTTTTAGCATTGGATATGATTTCTGTTAAAAAACCATTGGAGTTGTTAAATACGGCAGCCAAGGTTGATATTTCCTTGGCTCCGGTGAGCTTCGCTTTTTGTTTCAAATCGCCTTGTGAAATTTTACTTGCTATTTTAGTAAGGTCGATCAAAGGTCTGACTAAGAACCTGGCAATGAAAATTCCAAGACCGCCTGCCAGCAAGGAGATAAAAGAGGCAATTAATAGACTTCGGAATATGTTATTGGTGACTGGTTCATTTGCTTCGCTAAGGGGCATTTCAACAATAACAGCCCATTGCGGGCTTTTTAATGAAATAGTTGTGCCAATCACATTTTGGTTTAATAGACCTTCATAGTCTTTGGTATTTTTTTCCATAGTTTCAAGGTTGTCTAAAAATTCGCTGACCGAAACAATGTGATTCAAACTTTCATGTACCAGTACCCGTGCCGAATCCTTAAAAGCTATTAAGTAGCCCTGTTCATCCACAACATAGGCGTAACCTGTTTTTCCGATTTTAATTTGTTCCATTATTTCCCACATGAATTTAAGGTTGATTTCCAAAAATAAATACCTTGTCAAATCGGAATAGATGTTCAATATGGGTATTGAAATAAGTACCAGAGGTTCGTTTGTAACTTCATCAATATAGACTTCGCTATAGGCAATATGGTTCTTGCTGGTATTGTTGATTAAATCGCTTTCATAAATATTGGTTATTGTTTCTGCTGTATAAAGGGATATTCGCGCGGCCCTTTCCAAATCCTCTCCATCTATGCCCAGAATAAGGATTTGCCTGTAGGCGAGATCAGAACCCAGTATGCTGCTGGCAAGGTCTTCCATGGAATCCTTATCCAGTTCAGCCAGATTGTTGATTTTAATAATCGATTGAATGGCATTTATCCGTTCTCTGAAAAATGCGGAGACCGTATTCGCCGCCTCCTGGGCAATGGCTTCCTGTTTTGCTTCAATGGAGATTCTGACTGTATCTGAGTAAGAAGCCAATTGAAGCGCGCTCGAAATAAAAAGCGCTACAGCTGCAAGCAGGAAAAAGGTGATGGCAAGAATAATGGTCAAGCTGAATTTACCTTTGAAAAAATCCATACTTAAAAAACCTCCCTGCCTGAATTTGCAATTTCAATAAACACATGGCAATAATTAAAAGTATATGTATTTTGCCAGCATTATCAACAATATAAATAAAACATTTCAGAAACAGGATAATATTGTTTATAGCTAAAATGATTATTGTAAAAATCATCCTTGAAAATAATTTTTTTTCTTATTTGCTTACATTAAGAACTATGCCATATGGAAGTTTATAGTCATGACAAGAAATAATGGAATGAAAAAAATAGCCAGGGATTACTTTAAGGAGTTCTTCTGATTGTATTTTTATTTTCCGGTTGCGCGAAGCAGGATGAAAAGAAAAGTTTCAGGCTTGGAATTCTGCTAGGCATTCCAAGTTTCAAAGCGCTAACCGCGAACTTTATTCAGACCATGGATGACCTGGGATACAAGGAAGGAGAGAATATAAGCTATGATATCAAGGAATCGGTTATTGACTTTGCCAATTATAAAAAAATTCTCGACCAGTTTGTGGCTGATAAAGTCGATATGATTTTTACTTTTCCTACAGAACCAACAATAGAAGCCAAAAAAGCTGTAACCGGAACAGATATTCCTGTTGTTTTTGCCTTTGCCGCCGTGGACGCTGGTTCCATACCGGTTGTTACCTCAGAGCTGGTGATCGAAATTCACACAAGGGCTGCCGAAACCTTAGGCGTTGAGATACCCAAATCCTTAATGCTTCAGGCAACTAATGTTCTTCATTAAATCACCCTGATGTTTTTTATGTGTTCCGAAGCGCGCTCCGGCTCTGAAAAGGGTCGGGGCTGACCGGGAAGTGATTTCCCTCAGTCGTTGGTTTTGTGTCAATCTGGCGTTTTGTCATCATTAAGAACATTGTGAATAGAGGATATGCAACAACGCAAAAAACTCTTATTTTGATTTTTATTCAAAAATTATAGATAAATGAAAGCAAAAATCTTTTGAAGACGCCTCTATAAACTTTCTTTTTTGCAGATTTTCATAGCATTAAATTAGTTGTTAACTTTTGTATATTAATTATCTATACATAAAAAAGATAATTTTTCTCCGTGGGCGCCCTTGGGATAGAATCGAAAATTTCAGTTTTTACAAATAATTGTTTTCAATCAGGAACAAGGGACAAACCATATAGAATTAACTTAACAAGATAGAATATTGCAGGGGGTTCTAAAAAAGTTTCACCGCTATACAAAACCCCTTGCCAAGATAGATCCTTTATTCTTAACTCTTAAGTTCAATAAACACTCAATCGGTTTTATTCTCTGATTAGGAAGCCTGTCAGCTTATCGGTTTACAATTTTTTCCAGAGTTTTACTCAGGTTTGTGATATCCTTAATAGCGACCTGGATTTGCTGGGAAGTTTGGGCTGACTGCCGCGCCACTTCAGACATCTGCCTCATGGTCTCAGCAGCTTCTATGGAACCTTTTTCCTGCTGTTTGATGGAAATATCGATTTTCTGAGTGAAGTTGTAATTAAGATTGATTTTACCGATAACCTCTTCAATATTTTTAAATATTCCATTTGTGATTTCTGAGCTTCTGGCCACCTTATCCGATTCACTGGCAGAGGAAATAATGATCGAATCGAGAAAATCCTGAATATCCCTGCCGGCTTGTTCCGCTTTCTTTGCTGAGTCGATTGTTTCTTTTGATAAATCACGAATCTCTGAGGCAACCACGGAAAAACCCGAACCTCTTTGAGAGTGACGCGAAGCTTCGATGGAAGCATTGATTGATAAAATATTTGTTTTACTGGCAACTTCTTTAATTAATTCGACCATTTCATTTATGATAACCGATCGTTTTCCTAGTTCTTCAATTTCCTTAGTGTTTTTTTGACTGATACCTGTTACTTCTGTGAGCTGATCAGTGACTCGTCTCAGCTGGTTGCCGATTTCCTGAAGAGCTTTAATTGATTCCTGACTGGAAACCACAAGCTCCCCGACATTATGAGTTATTTGCTTGGCTGTGATGGATAATTCCTCCATGGTCGCGCTGACTTCGGTGGTTCCGCTTGCGCTTTGATTGGCCGCGCTGGTCTGTTCCTGAGTGGCTGATTGTATCTGCTGGGTTGATGAGTTCAAGTGGATTGTTAATTCCTTGGCTTTGGTGATGATCTCCATCAAATATTGATGAGACTGATTAAAAACTTCGGCCAGCACAGCCACTTCCTTTGCGCCGCTTACATCGGCTTGCAAGCCCATTTCTCCCTGGGCGATACGAGTAGCAGTTTTTGTTAATTTAATGATGGGGATGGAAAGTTGCCAGGCAAGAAAAATTCCAAACCCTCCTGCTACTAAAGCGATTATGATCACAAAAATAATGGACCAGAATATGCTTTGATTAATGGGAGCGTCAGCTTCAGCCAGGGGTAATTCAGTTATAACAGCCCAATTCAGAAAATCCAGCGCGATAACCGAACCGATCACCTGATTCCCTTCTAACCCCTTGTAAATGAATGTATTAATTTCAAGTTCGTTGTTCATGAACTTTTCCACGGAAATAATATGTTTAAGGTTTTCATTCCCCAACACACGGGCTGAATCATGGGAAGCGATAATATAACCCCGATTATCCACAACATAAGCATATCCGGTTTCACCTACTTTTATAGCCCCCATAATTTCCCACATGAATTTGAGATAAATTTCAACAGCAAGATAACCGGTGACTTCCTGGTAAAGATTGGTAATAGGAATGGACATATACATGAGAGGTTCATTGGTATATTCATCGATATATACGGCTGTATAATTTATATCATTCTCGCTCTCGGTGGACATGAGATCGCTTATATAACTTCGTGTAATTTCTTCCGCTTTATCCAGAGGAATACGGGAGGCACGCAAATTAGTAGCGCCATTGGTATCCAGGATTACAATTTGCCTGTATGCCAGATCCAGGCCAAGGAGGCTGTTTATCGTCTGCTCGTTCAGTGCCCTGCTGGCTTCTGCCATATGGATAGCTCTCATCACATTACGGATCGAATCAATTTTAGCTGATATGTAGTCGCTAACAGTTCGGGAAGCATCTTTGGCGATGAGGATTTGCTTATCAATAATCGATTCTCTTTCGGTTTTGGAAAAGGACGCAAGTTGGAAAACACTTGAAATCAGCAACGCGGTACCTGTTAATGCGATAAACGCGATGGCAATAATTATGGTAAGGCTAAATGCTTGCTTTTTATTTATTCTAGACATTCATATTCCCCCGAAGAATTTTAAATTTTCAACATAAAGCTAAAGATTCCTTTTAAAGTATATGCATTTCAGATCAGCTTTCAATAAAAACTTATCTAAAATCAGGAATAAATTTGTATATATCCGGGTTTTTGCATAACAAGCGACTATTGATATAATTGAGAGTATTTGTTTAGCTGGTTGTACGTTGGGCGTTTCCTGCTTTCATTTCATTACAGCAGGCCAGGCTTTCCATAACTCCACTTCGCTTC
>JAFGWI010000146.1 GCA_016937215.1 Spirochaetales bacterium
GAAGCGAAGTGGAGTTATGGAAAGCCTGGCCTGCTGTAATGAAATGAAAGCAGGAAACGCCCAACGTACAACCAGCTAAACAAATACAAATTGGTTTATGGGCGGACAGTTCTTAAAAAACTAATCAGACCTTCTGGGAAATCATTTTTTAATAAGAAGATTGACGGCAGATTTAAACAGTTTCTTCTGTTTCGGTAAAAAGGAATTTATACTCCTCTTCGGATACCATATTTTCATCCTGGAAAAAATCATCACTGGGGTCCGGTATAAGGCGTTTGATTTCAGCCATGCATTTTTTGTTTTTTTCTCGAATTTGTTCCAGCCGGGGAATGGAAAAAACAACGGTTTTATTGATGGGAAATTTTTTATCCATCAGGTGCTCCATGAGTTCGTTAAAGAGTTTGAGCAAACGGCTGAGGTTTTTCAGATAATCGGTTTTTTTCAGCATCAGGGTGGAATTAGTCAGGGCATTGTACAGTTCCGCGGAAATCTTTTCAAAATAATCCAGATCGCGGGATATTTTTTCCTGAAAAAAGCGTTTGTCTATGTTGAGTTTCAACCCCTTGAATAAAGCATCGATTTGTATGTGCAGAAAAAAGATGTCGTCTTCAAAATTGGTGATTCTTTCAGCCATGAATCCTCACTTTCCGCTGTCAGGGTTTTGTTTAACCCTTTTAGTTTATAACATTTCAAGCTGAAATAAAATAGTAATTTCAAATTTGCCCGATTTTATTTTCTTATTTCCAGTTCCTGCCATTTGGAATAGCCTCCCGACAGGTTAACCGCCCTTTGGTAACCCTGTTCAAATAAAAAAGCCAGGGCATAGGCAGATTGAACACTGCCGCTGCAATAAACTACTATAGTTGTGTTTATATCCTGAGGCAGTTTGTCACGGCTTTCCGGCAGCTCCTTGAGGGGGATATTGATGCTTCCGGGGATGTGGCTGCTGTTGAAAGCCTGGGGTTGCCTGAGGTCCAGGATGAAAAGTGCTGGATTTTCATCCTGCATTTTGTTAAAGGCTTCGATTGAGAGCATGTTGAAAGTATCGTTCAATGAAGAGATGAATGAGGTCATCGTCGAAGGGCTTTTATCGAAGAACTCCAGGGGCTTGTGTTTTAAAACCCTGTCTTTCACTGCCAGGACAGTAAAGGGTTTTTTCAGATACTGGTGGAACAGGATGTCATGGCCCAGGCAAAGGCCCATTTCTATCACCATTTCGGCTTTTGACCGGTTAATGGCTTCTGCCTGGCCGATGGGGTTGCAATTCACGCTTTCCTTTTGGCTAATGCCTATTTCCTTTTCCTGAATACCGTTTATGGTGCAGCGGAAGGAGGAGGTTTTTATAGCGTTTTGTTTAAGGTAGTTCATGAATTGTTTTGCCTGTTCTTCCATGGAATAACAATAGGCAATAGCAACACTCTTGTATTCCTGCTGTTGAATATATAAAAGAAGCTCTTCAACCCGTGTCAGTTTGCCGGCTTTTCCCCCTGAAACAAGATTGTCAGCGATCTGATAATCCCTTTGCTCTCCGCTCTGGTGGTAAAGCGGCAGGATTTCCCCTTTTAGCTGGTTGCAGTCTTTGGCTTCCTTTTTACAGGCTTTGGATGAGCATGAAAGGCAGTTCATAGTTTTCTCCTTGCTTATTTGTATTTGTTCAGCATAAGTATTTTGGGCGTTGCCTGATAGGCCCGGGCTATTCGGCCTCTGGTCACAAATGCTTCGCATTTGCTGCTCGAGTCTGCAACCTAACTTCGCTATCGCTTCGAAGGTTTTCCTGTGGAAATTATCCACAGGAAAACGCTTTAGCTGACTATTTTTGAAAAAATAGTCAGCCATGCCTCCTATCCCTAACGCGATTTTACCCGAAATTCGATTTTGCTAAACAAATGCAATGTATTTAGTTGCTTTCTGCTTCAGTTGCCACTTTGTTCTCGCCTTTATTCCAGCTGAAAATTTTCCCGGAAAATGTGACATATAAGGCTGCTGATTGCACCTGGATGATATAGGCGATAGCGATAACCAGAGCGATATCTGATCCTCTGGGGCCAAAGGCGGTCATGGCAATAGCCAGGGCAATGGAGAGATTTCGCATCACACTTCCGTAAATCAGGGCGATTCCATCTTCCCGATTAAAAAATCTCCGGGCAATCATAGTGGAAATAATGAAATTCAGGAAATACATCAGGACCAGAGGGATGATGATGTTGATCAGCATCAACGGGTCGGCCAGAATTGTTTTTGCCTTGAGTGACATGGCCACCATCACGATTCCCAGAACACCAAGTGTTGATATTAGGGGAAATTTTTGCTTGATATCCTTATTGTATTTTTGCTCACCGACTTTTTTAATAATAATAAACTGGGTCATTTGCCCGGCTATCATGGGAATAAAAACAACCAGCAGAATCTGCTGGAAAATGCTGATCAGGGGAACACTCACGCTTTCGCCCATAAGCACTTGAATATAGATTGGGGTAGCGATCGAACCAATAAGCAAGCCGACTACTGTCATTTTTACAGCCGCATTGATATTTCCTTTGGCAAAACCTGTCCACGAAATGGTCATTCCGCTGGTAGGTAACAAGGCTGCGAGTAAAATTCCAAGGGCCAGAAAAGGCGCATTGGTGAAAAACAGGCGGCCGATCAAATAGGCCACAAAGGGGATGATCAGGAAATTGATGAACTGGGTGAAAATCTGTACTTTGCTGTCACCTCCGCTAAAAATTTTTTTTATTTGTAGATTTACCATCATGGGGTAAACCATTAAAAAAGTAAGGGGCATAATCGCGTTTTTTAAAAATGATGTATTCATAATCACTCCCGAGGCAAGACCGATGATCATGGCAACAGGAATGGCCCAGATCAATTTTTTTTGCAGGTAGGATAATATTTTCCACATATTCTTTCTCCATTTTTTGTATTTGTTTTGCCAAAGATTCATGACCAGCCTGATTTATGAAATCGAGATTCCTTTTTATCACAATAAACAAGCCTTTACCATTATCATAGCTGATCTAAAATCCATATCGTATATTAACGATATGGATTGAAAAAGTCAAGGTTCTGGAATAAAAATCTGGTAGTCTTTTTATTTTTTGATTGTATGTCTATAAAATTGTTGCAGAGCAAGCTCTGCGTCCTTGTTGAAAATTATCATCCCAAAAACTATACATGGCTTCTATCCCAAAAATGGAAAAAGCACTCGGGTGGATTTTGTAAAACAAATACAAAAAAACTTAATTTTTTCATTTATTGCCTTGACCTTTCCCCTGGGGAAAACCTTAACTTATAAATAGCAAGATGCTGAAAGGAAAAAACTTCGATGCTGATCAAGGAAATCATAGAAAAAGTAAAGGAAACAAAATGAAAAACCTGAAAATATTTCAAACACCCTTGATGACCCTGCTCAAACAAGAGGAGGAACTACTCAAATCCCAGGAAGCCAAAAGCCTGGCTCAAGGTGGTATCAAGGATCTGGACCAGCTGTTTTCCATTATCAATTTGAAATGGGAAGTCGCGTACCAGGCATTAGTGGAGGCTGAAGAAGATCCTAAAATCAAGATAAAGCGCAGGAACCTGGCCCAAAACAGGGCTATAGAGGCTCTGGGCCTTATGGAGGATTTTGCCCAATTGAATATTTCGCTGGATCAAAAAAAGGAACTGGGCCAGGACCCGGCTTTAAAACAGGCTTTTTTATGGATGGATAAGGTGCTGGAATTGGGCGGAGGCGACCTCCTTTCCGGAGGGTACTGGGACCCGCGAAAAACCGATAAACTGACAGGGACACTGAAAAAAGCAGTGCTCAAGTTCGCAGGGCCCGATGACGGGTATTACCCCCTGATTTGGCCGCGGAAGCTGCCCAAATTACTGAAAAAACTGGTGAACTTTTTTTTGCCCCTATTCGCGCCCGACGACCCCATAGCGCCGCCCTATGGAATCCCTGATGAGGAAGAGGAAATTATTTTGTCTGTAGAAAAAATTATGCTGCCCAGGCAACAGGCCATTCATTATTATGAACAGGAGATTCTGCCACAATACCGGGAAGAGCTAAAGCAAGACCCTGGTAACGAAGAACTGATAAAAAAAATCGATTATATCGAAAAGAAAACCGAAATTCTTAAGGAACTGATTCTTATGCCCCGGGCCTTTCCTATGGTTCTGGAAAAGGGTTTTTACACCCAGAATTTTACTTCCTACACTGCTGACGGCGAACCCCTTATTGCTGTCCGGTTGCCGGTGAGCTTTAAATCCAAAAGCAACACAGACCGCCTGGCCGAGCAAATCAAAGCCGAGGTGGTGCGCCAGCTGGCTGGCAAGGGCTATTCAAAAGCCCTGGACAAGGAGTACAAACGGCTTAAATCCATCGAAAGCGGCCCAGCCGGCGACTCCCGTAAGGCATCCTACAAGCTGAACGCGCCTTTTTATTTCAACTTCCTGAAACACCAGAACCCGGCTTTGCGAATACTGGACAACAAACAGGAATTGAAGCAGCTGATCGATCTGGCTCGTACTGACAAAAGAGGTCTGTCCCTGGCTATTGAGCATTTGGTAGAGAATGATTTGCTGCAATTGGGGGCTGATACTGGCAATGAAGGGATGAAGAAGTGATTTTCCTGTTGAGAAAAAGGCCGCGGAACTTGCTTTACAACCGGCTGTATCCGCGTTAGGGATTGGAGCCATGGTTTGGCATTTTTTCAAAAATGCCAAACCAAAGCGTTTTTGCCGCGCTTTTAAGCGGCAAAAACCTTCGGAGCCGAAAGGCGGAGTGGCAGAAAGCCCGGCCAAAGCGGAGCGGAGGCAACGCCCAGAATGCAAAAAAAAAAGAGACTGCGAGGAACAGTCTCTTCATAGGAGAAATAGAGGGATGACTAATTGGACCAGTAAACCTTGAGGTCCGAGGCAAGCTCTTTTAATTTGTTTATGGCCCTAAGTTCTATTTGGCGGACTGTCTCGGGCGAGATGCCCATTTCAGATCCGATTTTTTTCAGTGTGTATTTTTCACCGCCCATAAAGGAGAAGCGGTACATCAGGATTTTCCTTTCCTTTTCGCGGAGGCTGTCGAGAAACTTCATGGTTTCTTCACGCAGGCTTTTTTTCATAAGTTCCTCGTTGGGATCGTATGAATCATCTTCGAGTACTTCCTGAAGGGAGCCCTGGTCTTCCTGGCCTTCGGAGTCAAGAGAGACGATGTGGCTGGATACCCGGAGGATTTCCTCAATCTCTTCGCAGGATAGTCGGATTTCCTGGGCGATTTCATGGATTTCCGGATCGCGCATCAGTTTTTGTGACAGATAGGCTTTGGCTTTGTTGATTTTCCGCAGTTTTTCTTCCTTGCGGTGCGGTAGACGTATGGTCCGGCGTTTGTTTGAAAGGGCCCGGACGATGGCCTGTTTGATCCACCAGGAGGCATAGGTTGAAAAGCGCACGTTTTTTCGGTAATCGAATTTATCGGCTGCTTTCATTAATCCCAGGTTTCCTTCCTGAATCAAATCCAGTAATGACATATCGGTAGTCTTGAACGCCTTGGCGATTTTGACGACTAATTTCAAGTTTGATTGAATTAATTCCATACGAGCGTCTTCGTTTCCCCCCTGAATATCTCGTGACAATTCCATCTCTTGTTCGAATGTTAATAAGGGCGTATCCTTAATCTGATTGAAGTAAGCCCGTAAGCTGTCTGTATCTTTTTCTTGTTTAGCAAGTTCCTTTTCCATTTTGCAACCTCCGCTTATATTATTGCAATTGTTGTGCCAAGTTGAAAAATTAGTTTTAATTTTTTTTAATTCATTATGTATAAACAAAATATAATAACCATTCCTTTTTACCCGATCCTCATTCGGTTTAAATGGTATGTTTTTTTATACATTCATATTATTTTGAGTGTATGATATTGATATGATCGCGCGATAAGCTTTTCATGTTTGTTCGCAAGGATCATAATAATTGCGCTTAAGTTATCTTATTGGCGAATAATCACTTATTAATTTACAGTTTCCTGCTGATTGCCAATGCCAGAACTTTTGTAATTAGCTTGTTTTTCTGTGCCATCTGTATGGCTGAAAATTAAAAAATCATTAATTTTAACTATAGGACAGGTCTGTTTATTTATGTTAATGTCTATTTTGATAGTGAGGTTTATGGGGCTGTCCAAAAAGCCGCTTTTTTACCCACATTCCGTAAGTGAGTTTTTGTAATTTTTTATATTATTTAGAGTTAAGAAATCGAGATTCGCAAAATCGCCTTTTCTATTTCTCAATTATATAAGGAGTTTCTATTTTTGTGCGGAAACCGGGTTTTTATATTTTGAATCCATATATCCTGTGTTTCTTAGGATTTTGGAAAAAAAGCTCCTATTTTTTAGGTATTGATGACTTTTGGGACAGCTCCTTCAGCGAGCAATAAATAGGGAGTAATTATGACCACTCGGAAAACCTTTGGAGGTGATGGCCGAAGAGGTGTATAGCCCGGCCAGAAAGCCTTCGGACTTTTCACTCAACACCTTCTGATTGTTGCTGAAGATATGCAAAAAAAGCAAATTGCAATTTTTCTGTAAAGGGGTCATTATTTATAATAGTGTAGGTTTTTCGAAAAAATATTCCAAGCTTGTTTTAGTCTTTTGTTGTTAACAAGAGTTTTATAAAAAATAGAAATGAAAGGGTGTTCTCTGCTCAAAGGCGATTTTATGAACTGGAGAGATTTTTTTAAAATAGGTCCTTTTCTCACCCCCAGGCAAAAAAAGGCTCATTTTATTTTAAACTGGATTATCATCGGCATCTATATTGTTGTTCAGATGTTTTTATTGCAATTTGTGCGGGACGACTGGGTTTTTGTAATTTGCTCTGTTCCCATTGTGTTTTCGGGAATTCTTTTGGGGCCTTATTCTGCTTTGCTCACTGGTTTGCTTTTAACGGTTTATATTGGTGTTATGAAGGGGATTCTGACTCCTGACCATGATTATATCCACAATTTTGTGGGGATTAGCATCAATTTTTTGATTACCCTTTTGGGTATGATGGCTGGATGGTATTCCGACATGTTTCACAAGGGGAAATGCACTGAAAAGGAGCTTATCAAGGCGCGAGAGCAGGCTGAAGAGGCCAATCAGGCTAAAAGCGCTTTTCTGGCCAATATAAGTCATGAGATTCGAACGCCCCTGAATGCCATGATAGCTTACACAACTCTGGTGCTCGATGATGAAGCTGATGCGCGTAAAACAGAGTGGCTTAAGAATATTCTGGCTTCGGGCAGAATGCTGATGAATTTGACTTCAGACTTGTTGAATTTGAGCCGTATAGAAGCGGGTGTGCTGAAACCTCAATATCAACCTCTTCAGTTAAAGCGCCTGCTCGATGATATTCACTCCATTTTTCAGCTAAAGGCTAAGGAAAAAAATCTGGATTTTTCAATTATCAATAACAATGGACCTGAATGGTTTTTAGGCGATTTAAAAATGATTCAGCAGATTTTAGTGAATTTGATAGGCAATGCTGTTAAATTCACTTTAAAGGGCTTTGTTATTTTGGAATGTCAACCAACAGACAGGGGCATTTTTTTTCATATAAAAGATTCAGGGATTGGAATTCCTCAGGAGGAATTTAATAAAATATTTAAAGCCTTTGCCCAGGTTAACCAGGAAAAAGGACTTAAGAGCAAGGGTACTGGTCTTGGTTTATCCATTACCCAGCAACTGGTTTTTTTATTAGGCGGTGATATTTCTGTGGATAGCCAACTTGATGTGGGCTCTTGTTTTACAGTTTGGATTCCTTTTCCTGATAATGTGGCTGATACTATTAGTAAGACTGAAAATCCGGGGATAAAGGTGGAGCAGAAAATTGATGTTCTTAGCAGGTCTCTTCCGCTATACGAACTTGGCATGATAAGTAAAAAAAAAATTATTGCCTTTAAACCCCAATTTTTAGTATTAATTAAGAAGCTGTCCGAGATGGAAGGGCTTTTCAGCCCCTCAGCATTGAAGGATCTGGTTTCAATGGTTCAATATGAATTTCCTGAAGATATTGCTCAAAAGCTGGTTAAACCTATTAAGCAAACCTTAGTTGATTTTGATGACCAGAGAATAAGCAGTATGTTATCCCAATTAAGAGAGTTGTATTATGAATAGAATATTAATTGTTGACGATGTTCTTGAAAACCGCAAGCTGCTCGCGACCATTATCAAGGAAAACTCTGATCTGGAAGTGCTCACGGCCAAAAGCGGTCAGGATGTAATCAATCAATTTGAATTGATTGAAAAGGATCCGCCCGATTTGATTCTTCTGGACATTCTTATGCCCAAGATTAATGGGTTTCATCTGGCGGCTATTCTTCAAGCCAGAGAACACACCAAAGGCGTCCCCATTATTTTTATCACCGCCTTGACCGATGAAGACAGCAAAATGAAGGCTTTTGAGGCCGGCGGGGTTGATTATATATCCAAGCCCTTTCAAAAGCAGGAGCTTCTCGCGCGGATCAACACCCATTTGCGTATTAAAAATCTGATGGATGAATTGAAATTCAAGAATCAGTTATTGCTTCAAAAAGAGGAACAGCTCAAAAACCATTTGGGGCAATATACCAGAGATACTGAAATGCATTCTTCCTCTATCAGCTCCAGCTCAAACACAAATCTGGATGAAAAAAAGGAAATCCACCAAAGGCTTTCTGAGTTATCGGTTTTTATCAGTAAAAAAATGGGGTTAAAAAGCGATATAGTCAAAAAAATGGAAATTTACGCGCCATTGTGCGATATTGGTGAATCTGTCTTGCCCGGGGAGTTGTTAAGCAAGCCAAGTGAGTTTTCCGCTCTGGATCGTCAAATAATGGAACAACATGTGGCCATTGGTGCCAATATGTGCCGTGACATAGATGAGGTATGCACGCACCTTGTATTATACCATCATGAACGCTGGGACGGAAAGGGCTATCCTCACAAGCTTTTCAAGGAAAATATCCCCCTGGAAGCAAGGATTCTTCATGTGGTTGACGCATTTCTTGCCATCCTGTCGCCAAAACCTTATCGCGCGGCCCATTCGTTTAAGCAGGCCTATTTTTTACTGAATGAAGGTTCCGGGAGCGATTTTGATCCGGCGGTGGTGGATGTTTTACTAAAAGAAGAAGATAATATTAGAAATTTACTTGTTTTATAGTTTAATTCGCTTTTTGACCCAAAGGATGTCAAATTTCTTAATGGCACCTCTAAAAACCCATGAAAATGAGTTTTTAGAATATAGAAAATTTCCTTAAAACATCAAGGGCGCCTAAGGAGAAAAACTATCTTTTTTATATACAGATAATTATAATTAGCCTTATTAAAACTTTATAGTTAACTAATAATTTATTATTATTGAAATAAGTAAAAAAGATAGTTTTTAGAGGTGCCCTTAAAAAGCCAGATTGGGATAAGCAGCTGAGACTTTAAAAAAGCCGCCTGAAGAGTATCTCCAGGCGGAGTGAAAGCTTATTAGCTTAATCTACATAACTAGGTGTAATCTTGATGGTTTCCCCTTGGCTATTTCCAATATCAGTGAATTTTAATGATGTTAGCGATTCCACAATGATTTCAACGTCACTATTGCCTGATGAAAGAGCATGCCAATGCACAGTTGCAAGATGCAGATTTTCGCTAGGGGTACTGCCAAAGGCGTTGAAACCATTAAATATGAGAATACCAGGTTTCATGGAATTCACTGCTGCGAGAAAACCCTCTTTTCCGGGGTCAACACCATTGTTTCCCAGTGTTGTATCAACAGCAATAATCGAAGGATCATAGTGTATTTCAAATTGATAGGAGCCCAATTGTTCGGTTCCTGTGTTAACGTGGATTTCCGTATCAAAATTGGAGTTTATAGCCGGGTATATATAGTAATTATCAAACCAAACCTGACCAACTGGTTTTTCAGCGTTTTTCTGAACAGTGATCATGCTTGTCAGAGGATTGGGGTTTCCCACGGTTTTATAGCCTTCATCAATAAGATCTTCTACTATTATTTTAATTTCACTTTTGCCGGCGCCCAGGGCTTTCCAGGCAATATCCACCAGTTTAAAATCGATTCCAGCTTTATCAGCCAGGGCATTATAGCCATTGATGACCAGTTCTCCTGGTAGTGAATTAACTGACGCTACATAACCATCAGTGCCAGGCAAAACGCCATGTTGGCCTGTCAAATCCTGTAATGCCAATATTGCAGCATCATAAAGCACCCGAATTTGATAGGCGGCGAGAATCTGTGTTCCGGTGTTAACGTGAATGGTTCCCGTGAAGCTGTCGCCCACCTTGATTGACGCCTCTTTTGGTGTCATCCATATTGTACCAGGTCTTGTGGGATCAATGGGAGTGACAGGATCAAGCTCAGGACTGTTAATCAAAAGTTTCAATGGTATTCCCTTTTTTGCTTCAACACTGATCAAATCGTCACTGGTTAAGGTTGCTTTTTGTAGTAACAGCGTCGCAGCTCCATTATCTTTGGCTTTCCAATTGATTGTCATAAAATCTATATTCTTACCCATGATCACAGCATTGGTGATTTTTTTATAACCCGCGATTTTTAATACACCAGGCTTGAAATCCGGATTAAAGGCCGCGTACATTTCGTCTATAATTTTCAGACCGTCTTTGAAATCAGGATAAACCAGTTCAGGGTCATATTCTATTTCAATATCAAAGGCACCCAGATCGTAATTGGCTGTATCAAGATGAATGGATGTTTGAAAGCTGGTGCCCTCGGTAAGATGGATCATCTCTGGTTCAAACCACACGCCAGTTTCAGCTATGGGAAGGGGAGTCGGTGTTACCGCTGGTGTTGGTGTTCCCGTGAGTTCCGGACTATCTATTAAAATCACCATTCTGTCGCCTTGAGGATCGCCAATCGTTGCGGTTGAATCAGCAACTAAGATCGGTACTAGCATTTCAAGCTTAGCAGAACCATTTGCTCTGGCCACCCAATTGATTGTCAGAAGATTCAAATCCTCTCCGCCTGTAATAATATTTGTTTTAAGTTTATGACCGCCGATACGTAAAAAACCCGGTTTAAAATTCGGATTGGCAGATACGAAAAACTCATCGATGCATACAACCCCCTGAACACCTGTCTCAATATCTGGATAGACAAGGGTTGGATCATAGATTATATCAATGCCAAAAGCGCCAAGGCTTTCTTTGCCTGTGTTTACATGCACTTGGGTCTGAAATTTATTTCCCGATGTGAGTTTTACTTCTGAAGGAACAAAGAAAACATTGCCAACCTCTTTGACCAGTACTTCCTTTACGGTAATCATTGAATCGGATGTTGGAGTCTGGGGCTTGCCAATAGGCGCATATACCGGATCTACTAATTTATCAATCACGATTTTGATGGGGCTTTGTCCAGCTCCAACCGCTTTCCAGGCAATGTCTACCAATTGATATTTGTTGCTTACCTGTTTTTCAAATGGATCAAAACCTGAAATAAATAATTGGTCGGCTTTCAAATTAACCGCTGTAACATATCCATCAGCACCGGCAGTCACACCTTTGTCGCCGACAGAAGAATCAGGAATAATTACAGAAGGATCAAAAAAAAGTTTGATTCCGTAACCTGCCAGTACTTGGGTTCCAGTATTAACATTAAGTGTCATCTTGAATGAATCACCCACACTATAATTGGGAGAATCATCGCCAGAGAGCCAAACCAGACCGGCATTCGCATCGGGAGTTGCTGTGGGTTCTGGCACTTTGATATTTACATTTATTGAATCACCCCTTGGTGTGCCTATGGTTTCACCTTTTATATCAGCCAGAATAGGCAGAGTCATGATTAAATTGCAGAAACCATTGTTCTTAACAAGCCAATTAATGGTTAAGAGTTTGATTTTATCGCCACTAATAATCACATCAGGATCAGTTCTGTATCCGGCGATTTTAAGCACCCCGGGTTTTTTAAATTCCGGATTGGCCATAATGATAACACCATCGGGGCCGGTAACACTGTCAACTCCAATTTTTGTGTTCGGATAGATAATGGTTGGATTATATTCTATGGTAACATCAAAGGCCCCCAAATCATATTTGCCTGCATTCAGATAAACATCGGTTTGAAAAGTTGTTCCGCTTGTAAGTAATATTTCCGAAGGTTCAAACCAGGCTTTGCCGACCTCAGTTGTCACTGTCGAATCAGTGACATATACCTTGGCTCCGATACCTTTGGGGTTCACCAGTGTTTTTGTGTTAACATCAGCCAAAGTGTTTACTTCAAGAGTAATCTCCGATTCTCCGGGTTTTAAGGCTAAAAAATTCAAGTCGAGCAGATGAAACAGTGAATCAGCACCCTTGCCGTTAACATCAAAACCTGAGATCACGAGTAATCCCTTGGCAACACGATGGGCTGCCATAAATCCATCGGGGGTAATAACTATGCCATTTTCTCCGATATTTTTATCAAGACTCAATATCTCAGGATCAAAGGTGATATTCATGGTATAAGCAGCCAGTAATTGGTCACCTGTGGCAACACTGCATTCAAGGAAAAAGCTGTC
This sequence comes from Spirochaetales bacterium, assembly GCA_016937215.1. Classification (GTDB taxonomy): domain Bacteria; phylum Spirochaetota; class Spirochaetia; order SZUA-6; family JAFGRV01; genus JAFGWI01. The sequence goes on from JAFGWI010000146.1 coordinate 12,508, forward strand.
GCCTATTTTGACTCGTTTTTCTGGGGGCGTAAGTAAAACAGTACCTGGTTTGTATTCACCAGGATCTGTCGGGGTTAAACTTGGTTTTGGTTCAACACTAGGCGTCGCTGTTGGAGTGTTTGTTGGTGTTTCGTTTGGTCGGGGAGTTTCAGGATCATCGAGGTCTTTGGAAAGAATGTATATCTTGATAGCATCACCCTCGGGTTTTCCTATGGTTTCATAATTGGGTGTACTTAATAAAGGGGAAGCGATTTGCATTTCTGTGAGACCTTGTTTTTTGGCGATCCAGTGGATTTTAAGAAAATTTAGATTCTCACCTTTTATTTCAGGATCAAGGCTGAAACCTGCAATCTTTATTATGCCGTTTAGGGCATTGACAGCAATGACATAACCATCCGGACCTGCTTCAACACCTTTGTCGCCGTATGAAAAATCGGGTTTTAATAAGGTATCATTATATTTTATAGTGATTGAATAGGCTGCCACTGTTTGGTCTCCGGAATTCAAATGAATGTCCGTGTCAAAACAGTTGCCCGAGGTCAGGGATAGTGTTGACGGTTCAAACCAGAATTGACCCGGTTCGCGCGGTTCCGGGCTTTGTGCTTTTACATAGATAGAGCAGCCTAATCCAAGCTTCGCGCCAATTTGGTCACCATTGGGATTCAGGAGATCGTCAATAACAATATTAATGTCGGTTTCTCCTGCTGTCATGGCTGTAAAATTGAAGTCCAGTAAATGGAGATTCTCACTCGGCCCTTTGCCAAAAATGTCAAAACCGCCTACCCGAAGGAGTCCTGGTTTGGAATTAACCGCGGCTATAAAACCATCTATGCCAACAGAAACAGAGTCGGTGCCTATGGAGTGATTGGGCGCGATAATGTTTGCGTCATAGGTCATGGAAAAGGTATAAGCAGCCAAGGGGTGCAAGCTGGAATTGACATGGCATTGAATAACAAAATTTTCTCCTGTTTCCACTTTTGTGATTTTCGGAAATAATGATACAACCCCTTCAGATGGAACTGGTGAAATTGCGGGTTCCGGTGATACATAAGGAGTGGGATGATAGGGGGTGTTTATCTGAAAATTCAGATCCGCGATCTGGGTTCTGCCAATGGGCAAACAGTATTGGTCTATTAAGGCGTCTACTTCAATGCGGACCCTTGTGTCACCAAGGGCAAGGACCGTAAAACAAACTTCAAGAAAATCTAAAACTCCTTCGGAGCCGACACCAAGAACATCAAAACCAGCGACAGTGATAACCCCTGGTTTGGAGGCATTGGTGCTCATTACAAAACCGGCATTGGCTTTGACACCATTGATTCCAATGCTATGATCAGGCTTCAGAAGTGTTGGGTCGTAATAGAGATTGAATCGATAACCAGCAATGGCTTTTTTGCCAGGAATAAATTCAACGCCAATCGAACCTTTTCCGCCACCATGAAAATTTTCCTTTACCTGAAGAGAGACCTTACCTTCATCAATAGTATAGTAGGAATCATAATCCCCAGGTGGAAGAATAGCTGTTGAAATATCATTGTTAAGGGAAACATAGTACTGGGTGATAAGTAAAACATCTCTTAGATCAATTACATTGTCAAGGTTAACATCGGCCATAGACAGGTTAAAATCAAAACCCTGGATTTTCAAGCCAGTATAGTACTGACAAATTATTAAGGCATCGACGATGTTTACCACCTTATCATCATTGACATCGCCAATAACACAAGGCATGATTGTTGGTGTTGGAATATCTGTTGGTATTTCGCTTGGTTCTTTTGTCACAACAGGCTTTGGTGTTTTATCTGGTAAGAGTGAACCGGGCTCAATGCCCCAAACCAGTTTACCGCGATAGTAGCAAGTAATCTTTTCCCATAGCTTATAATCGAATTGTTTGCCATAGGAATAATCATTATTTTCATCATAACTGGACCGATTATTTTTTTGAATACGGATACAGATAGGCCCTGTTGAGTTTCCGGGATTCAATACCCCTGCTTGACGAAAGGAAACTTCAACATAGTCTTTCATGAATGAGCCTTTTATATTGGTCTTTCCAAGCTTGGCGTAATCCACGAAAAATTTTTCCTGTGATCTACCTTCTTTGGTGTAATAATAGCGGAGTGTTACTTGGTTCAAATTAATACGGTTGTGCCCATCATTAATTACTTCTAAACAGGGCTTAATCTGATTATCAGAATCAATACCCTTGTCCCCGCACATGTATTCTACTTTGATATTTTGCGCGAACATTAAAGCGCATAACAACAAAAGAAGAATAATGAGTAGTATGCATTTTTTATTCATTCTTGCCTCCATTAAAATTTGTTATACAATTATTATATCAGAGGTATATAAAAATAAAAGCATTTTTTTATAAACAATTTTATTTTATCTTAGTTTATAATTGATATGTCCAATTTGATATGAGTGAAAAATCTTATTTTAAATATCAAAGCATCTCAGACTTCAAAGCTGAGATGGCTTATGGCAAAAATGGGAGAGTAATAATAGTAATATAACATAAGTGATTTGAATATTTCACAATACCGAGTTTTATTGATTTTTTGATGTTGTTTTGAGTTAAAGTAATGATTCTCTTTTGTTTAGATTTTTCTGTTGCTGGGTTTGAACACTTTTTACTTTAATTATAGCAAAAAATTATGGTATTTGTTTAGCTGGTTGTTATGTTGAGCGTTTCCTGCTTTCATTTCATTACAGCAGGCCAGGCTTTCCATAACTCCGCTTTGCTTCGAAATCCTTTGGTTGCATTCGCGAGCA
>JAFGWI010000147.1 GCA_016937215.1 Spirochaetales bacterium
CCTTTCATGGGAATTTCACCAAAACCCAGTGTGGTAAAGGTGTTGATGGAGAGCATCAGCGCGTTGAGTATTTTGACCATAAGATCATATACAATGGCAATACTAAAAGCGCCGATCACTAAAATCATTTTCCACCAGCGACTACCGGGCGGCACATCCTGCCAGGTTCCTTTGAGTACATCCACTTTACTCAAAACAGTTGCGGTAAAGCGGGTCCCCGACAAGGCCCATTTATACAAAGGAAGGGCAGTGGCAATAAAAAATTGAGGGACCTTTTTTGAGCTTCCTTCAATAAAGCGTTTAAACTCTTCATAGGCCAGCAAATCCGATTGTTTGTCTTCCAGATAAACTTCATGAATTCCCTGGCGGCGGTTTAAATACTTCATAAAAAAAGTATAGCGGTGGATGATCCGGTGTTTACCGTGGCTGTCCCAGCTGTTAGGGAAAAACAGGTAGATGAAGGCAAAAATCAAAATAACATACAGCGAAAAAATAATGGCACGGGCCGGTTGAGTTCCGTAGGCTGAAAATATTTTCAGAAACTGGTTGATCTTCCAGGTAAAAAAGGTTTTGAAATTTGGATTCCGGGAATACAGATAGGCTAACCGGGAAGTCTGAAGGTTTTTTAGTTTTATATATACTTTATTCGCACTTTCTATATCCTCATCGTTAATATATTTTCGATGAAACTGCCCCAACAATTTTGACTCGCTTCTGAAATCGGCTGCGTTTTCAATGCAATATTTATTTAAGTACAGATCCATGTTTTTCTGAGCGGCAAATTCTTCATCGAATTGATTATCGTCATCAATGTCCATGGAATTTATCATTATTGCGTATTGCATATTATCTATAATGCCCCGATGCAATTGATTCCAGTCGAAACCGATTTTATCTGAGTTAATATCAATATCAGCTAATACTGTGTTTTGAAACAGGTTTCCCGTTATATTAGTGTAAGCGCCGATATTTCCTCTGGGGTATAGTCTTATTTGCAATGTTTGTTCCGGGAAGGAATTATTGTGGAGATAGAAAAAATCTCCATCTACAAAAAAAATAAAAACCCGTCCTTTACCGACAAATTTGCAGTTATCAATTGTAAGAAACTCAGAATGAGTGAACATAAAGCTACTGTGATAGCCGTAATTATTAACCGGATAAAATGTACAATGATAATAAGCTTCCTGGGCACGTATTGCTTTTTCATCGCTGCCCAAACTGGAGCAGTCGATTCCCTTTTTAAAAATACAGGAAGAAAATACATTCGCCCGATAATTACCCGATGAGTCTATTTCGGTGGGGCTTACTAATGTTTTATCGTTCGAATTTTGTACCAGGCTATCAAAAACACATTCGTCAACGGTCATTTCCAAGGTGTTTTTAATAGTTACTTTATTATGAAAATGAATAAGACAAAGGCCGGCTCCGGCTCGCTTCTCTCCGGCTTCATTTAAAAATTGCACATTGTTCAATATAATTTCTTTGTAAATATTGAGGGTATCTTTCCTGACCGGGTGAATCACCATCTCGAAGGCTGCGGCCGAGTGAGTCGAAGAATACCGGAACAAAGAATCGGTTTTTGCATTGTATTTGATAATCACATTCTTTAATCGAAATACAGAATCTTTTTCTTGGGCAATTAAATGGAAAAATTCTGTGTAGGAATACTTCTTGTAACCGGTTTTCTTTGCAAAGGAAACCGTTACCGAAAATAAGATAGATAAGAGTAAAATGAGTCGCTTCATTGTTTCTTGTTCATTTTTGAAGTAGTCTTGTATGTTTTTGGCTCGCCTAACTCGTCCTCAATCATGGAAATCAAATGAATTGCCCTCCCTTTGGTGTATTTTTCATTTTCGCTGAACCGTATCTGACTTTGAATGATATTCGGCATGATAGACAGAAAGGCGGGTTTTTTCATCATCCTTTCGTAGGCTTTTTCTGCTTCAGCAGGACTATATTTCACTGTATCCCCACTGTAGCTTCCCATATTTATTTGTTGGCGCGGGGAGAGAATTCCCTGCTGTGCATGCAGATAACGGAGCTCAATATCCTGCTTGATAAAATTATATTGTCCCCGGTCTGACGACCATGAATAATATTGTTGGAGTTCAGCTCTTAGGGTGTCGTTTCGGATGAGCGAAAGTTTCCCGCTGGATTTTATTTCCTCAAAGGTGTTGTTAGAAATTACCGGATTATAGGTATAGCCCGCATATTCAATACTTTGCACAAAGTAACTGGAAGAATCTTCAGCCAGCTGAGGATGATCTTTTGTTTTTAGTAAAAATTCTGCTCTTTCCTTGCGGCTTTGGTTGGCTGATATCGCAGATGAAATATTATGAAGATCTGTTTTCAGTTCGGCTTCCAGGCTGTTGAGGAATTTTCTTTCCTGGATCAGGTCTTTTCGCCCTTCATTCCAGTTGTTTACCTGCAGGGCAATTAAAATTCCGATAACTACCAGGAGAATTTCACCAATAGCATAGCGTAAATATGCCATCGCTTTGTTTTGCGCAGCCAGTTTTCGGCGTATATTTTTGAAGATAATGGGCATAATTATTCTTTTCTTTTTCTTAATTCTTTCTTCAATAATTTCAGTAACCTGGCGTTACGACGTGCCACCTGCAAATACACCGATTTGTAAAATCTGCTGTCGTTGATAACATAGTCAAGTGCTACAAAAAAGTTATCAGAATGTGTAAGAGCCCTATAGTCTTTCGGAACACAGCCTTTCTGAGGATCCCAGCTAAAAGATTTAAAATATTTTGGGTAAATTTTATTTCGGAAATATACATCTATCGGAAATGTTTGAAATACCTTTTCATAATGGATAATACTCCTGAAATACCTGGGAATTAAACTTCGAAGTGAATCATTTTTCACGATGTTAATTCCGGCATCAAGAAGTCGATCAAAGGGTGTTTGATCAGGATGAAAATCGGGGAAGAATGAAATCCTGCTGAAGCTTGTTTTCAGGGTATCCGTGTAAGGTTTACCTTCTTTCATGTAACGTTTCAAATTAAGAGCCGTCCGGTTGATTTCTTCCATATCCAGAATCACTCTCTGAAGATCCAGGCTGTCTGATTGTACCCTGTCTTTTATTTGACTAAGAATGGTAAGCTCCAGGGTGTTTTGTTTTTGTTGGGCTCTCCATTTGTTAATGGCCAGTGCAATCAAAATCCCTATGACTATCAAAAGAATTTCGCCAATGGCATAACGGATGTAGGCCGCGGCTTTGTTTTGGGCTGCGAGTTTGCGGCGGATATTTTTGAAAATTACAGGCATTATTTTTTCATTTTATTTAATTCATTCTGAAAGTCTTGTCTTACTTTGCGCGCCCGTTTATTTAGGCTCAGACAGAAAAATACACTGCCACGCCAATGCGTTTCTATCCTGGAAAAATTGTTAATAAAATCCTTGTCGGCAGCCATTTTTTTGAAATCTGAAGTAAAGGTCATTTGGTAGGTGGTGGTATCCACATGGGAGCGGATGTATTTATCAAAAACGGGAAACTTTGCATATGTAGTTTTCCCCAACGCCTGGAGGATATCGTTGAAGGCTTTACTCTCGTTTTCAAGATCCACAATCTCGTTTCTTAGTTTGATGTTATAAATCAGCCCCAGGTCCCCGGCACTTTTCATTTCTTCCAGCGTAGAAAAATCAGGGTTCAGGTTGTCGAAACGGTAAAACCGGGCGATCGCATCATTAAAATCCTGTACCTTATCCTTGGGCAAGTTTCCTTTTTCCAGGCAACTAAGGGCGATGCTCATGACACGAAGGGTACGTTTGGAGACGGTTTTTACGTAATCTGTACGTTGGATAAAACGATCCAGATCCTGAATAATCCGTTCATGGTATTGTATCGATTTTTGATAATCTAAGCGCTTGGTATTCCAGTTATTTACCTGTAAGGCAATTAAAATGCCAATGACAACGAGTAAAATTTCCCCAAAGGCATAGCGGATGTAAGCCGTTGCCCTGTTTTGAGCGGCCAGTTTTCGGCGGATATTTTTGAAAATGATGGGCATAATTATTTTATTTTTTTGTGAAAATCGCTTTTTCCTCCACTGTTGTGATCCTGAAAGCCATTGACATGATGCTTGTTATCATAAGTAAAAGTAATGGAGTAATCATAATTATTGGTAATCCATTTGAAAGTGTCTTCTTTAATATGTCTGAAAATCAAACTAATACTTCCTGCATTGCTTGTGTGAATTAATAAAAAACCATGTTCGGCCTTGATAATAATCTGGTACTTCTCCGGACCCTGGTAAGTTCCATTATACTTTTTCAGATAATTGGGATTCCCCGAATATTCAGTCGAGTCATGGGAATGTATCAATCCCAGCGCGGGAATTTCAGGGGGAATTTTTTTAATTCCCAGGAAGTCAGAGATTCTGATATATAATGCAGCTGCATGTAATTGATAACTAAAAAGCAGCCCATCTGGCTTTGCGATTTGATCTGCTTTATAACGGGAAACAAAGTTCTTGTATTGATCGCTGTGCAGATACCATTCCAGCATTGCGTGGTTATATTTATGGTTTCGTAATAAATGATACCAGGAATAGGTTCTGCTTAAATACTGATGCCGGGCTTCAATCGTGTTGTTAAAAGTTTTCTCCACATCATTTAGGGTGTTGCTTTCGGTAACATAGAAATCGTTCAATCTTGATAACAGCAGGTCGTAGCTGTCAGGGATATTGCCGGAAAAATCCTCTATTTTTTTATAGGCATTGTTCTGTTGGTAGAAGGGTGTGTATGTTAATCCTACCCAAAATAAATAATATTTTTTGGGGTCTTTGTACTCTTCTTCCGTAATCTTCCCATCTATAATTCTGGTTGCCAGGGAATCAAGTCTTTTTCCGCCGGGTAAAAACAGGTTAATATGGTGAATATCAGATAAAAGATCACCCTGAATTTCCTGGAGAATATTATTTAAATGCTGCTTGTCTTTTCGTTCCTGATTCCAATTGTTTACCTGCAGGGCAATTAAAATTCCGATGACCACAAGTACTATTTCACCAAGGGCATAGCGGATGTAAGCCGCTGCTCTGTTTTGAGCGGCCAGTTTTCGTCGGATATTTTTGAAAATAATGGGCATTAGAAATCGGGTATTACTTTGGTTGAATCAAACGGAGTAAAAGGAATAGATCGCCTGGTAAGTTCTTTCTCTACTGATCGGCTTATTTTCCTGTAATCCTTTTCAAGGTGGTTTAAGCGGTACCGTTTGTCCTTAGCATCCTTTGAACA
>JAFGWI010000148.1 GCA_016937215.1 Spirochaetales bacterium
AAAACCTTCGGAGCGACAGCGAAGTGCCGGATAGCCCGACCTGCCGGAGGCGGGTAACGTCCAGAAAGTATGTAAGCTAAACAAATAAGAATATTCTGCTTCTTCTCCGTGTTGGGGATTGAAGCAGAAACCCCGAAAAGCCCTGGCCGTGTTTACAGGTTTTGACCAAGGAAACAGCGACGGCTCGGCCTTTGAATCAGCCCAAGGAGTTGCAGCGAAAAGGCCGGCCCCCTGTCAGTTATTCAAAGACAACTGAATTCCAAAGATAAATTCATTCAAAACAGTCACATTATAGCTGTCAGGATAGTCATTATACAAACCTGGAACATGAAAATCGTATTTAAAACCGCAGAAAGCACCCAGCCAGCCCAAATCGATTCCAGCAAGGGTACGTGCTGTGGGCATAAGATTTTCTGGTGAAAATTGAAACCAATCAGCTCCCTGGGGATAAAGGACATTCATACACGCATCGGCTGAAACAAAAAATATGGCAAAGGGAAGATTCACACCATAGCCCATACCATAACTCCAGCTTGTCACTTCATTTTCCCAACTCGCCGAACCAGTAAAAAGAGTGTAAAAATTTTCCGAGCCAACGCGCAAGCTGACATGATTGACATTCCTTTGAGAGGTCCACCAATCAATCGTAAAAATTCCATCACGGACAATATTGATCAACCCTATGGGAAAACCAATTTCATAACTATCAGAAATATTGATCAATCCAAGCTGGATTCCGGCTATATTTTTACCCCTGTTAACAATTCCGATCTGGGCACCATCCAGGTCATCAGCACAATTAAAAATTCCCGAAACCTGAAGACCTGTCATCGTGCCTGTAATATTGGTAATTCCAGCTACCTGGAGCCCCGCAAAGGGGCCAAGGGCGATGTTGACCACTCCGGAAGCCTGAAAACCATCCATGCCCTGGCCAGCAAAATTGCCCAAACCAGCAGCCTGAAAGCCTGTTGCCATGCCAAGGGACAGGTTGGCCAATCCTGAGGCTTGAAAACCATTCAGCTCTCCAAGAACCGCGTTGGCAACACCAGCAGCCTGAAAACCATCAAGGCTTTTACCACTCAAGTTACCGATTCCCGCGGCTTGAACTCCCGAAACATTTTCCAAAGCAAAATTAACAAGTCCTGAAGCTTGTGCTCCATCCAGGTTTCCCACAGACAGATTGGCCAGGGAACTCATTTGAGCACCATCGGTGTTACCCAAAACCGCGTTAACAAAAGCGCAAATCTGAACTCCATCGAGCTCTTTTATCAGGAAATTCAGGAAAAGGGAAAGCTGTATTCCCTCCACACTGTAGCCTGCCCCTGCGGTCAAATTAAGCGACAAGTTGCTGGAATTGTTCCATTTCAAAAAGCTTTCGCTTCCAAGGCTCGGTAAAAGTGTCACTTCCACAGGGAGATACCTTATTTGGTCTGCTTCAAGTTCTTCGGGTTGTAAAAAAGAGAAAAAGGGTTCTACATAGGCGGTCTCTTCAGTATCCCATTCTAGATCCTCATCCAAGGCTGGTTCCTCACCCTGGGAATCCTTGAAAAAGGGATCATCAAAAACATTGTTATCAAAAATTTTATCATCGGAATCTTCAGCTTCTTCACCATCAAAAATGGTTTCAAAAAAATCATCAATGGCTTCTTCCTTATCATCAGGCACCAGGGGTTTGCTCTCATCATTATCACCCCGGGCGATGGTCGGCTGTGTTTCAATTGCCTGAAACTGAGAAGCCTTGAGCTTCACCGAAGCATCCTGTATCAAATTGATTCGTGCTTCCCGAAGCACCCCATTGTCGTCCCATAAAATCTGATAATAATCAGGAGACAAACCTATTTCCAGATTACGACCCGCTGCCTTATTAACTTCGGCTATGAGATTACCGCTTGTGTCCCGTATATAAAAACGCCCCTTAAACTCTTCATTCAAAACCAAAAGGGAATTGGTTGTGCGTAAATCGGTGAGTACCAGATCACCAGTTCCTGTGAGCTGAATGTCATAACCCGGGTGTTGGGGGCCGTATTGGGTTTTCTGGGTTTTTTCCAGGGTTTCCTTGTAAGCATAGGAATAGGCCTCGTTCAATGTCACCATACCATCTTCAGTGGTGTCAGCCGCGCCGCGCAATCCTGAAACCAGATAATAGGTAAAAAAGGAAGCCTGAATTTTATCCGACTCCTGGGCTGCCTCTGTTTCAGAACTGGAGGTTAAAAAAGCATAGCCCTTCATCTGAACCGATTCATCAATTTGAAAAGGCGGTTTCCTCACCCCCCCCTTTGTCCTGGTAAAGGCGCCGGAAGCACAGGAATCAAGAATGGCAATGCGCACATCCGTATCCATGCTGGCAATTTTATCGCGCAGCTCTTTATAACTGTAGGTTTCATTCTGAAGCATGATGCCTTCTTCATCAGAATGGCCGGAATAATAAAAAACCAGTTCTTTACGGGATACAGGGGAATCAGACAGGATTTTTTGCTGCATATTAACAAAGGCCTGGTCAATACGAAAGCGGTCTGGATTAAGCAAAAGCATGGTTTCTTCATTATCCAAAGCACCCATATCCACCATCACCTTATTAAAGGCCTTGGCATCACGCACCGCGTAACGCAAAATAACCCTATCCTCTCCGCCGTCATTCGCGCCAACAATAATCGCGTATCGCTTGAGCCCCATTTCTCCAAAAACAGAAGAAGAAAGCACAATAAAAATCAGTATCATCAGTTTTAAATAAAAATTACGGGCAGTCATGGTTGCCCCTCCTTTTGAATCAGAACAGAATATTCATTAAATTCCTTGCCTAAATGAAGGTTCCCAGGCAAGCCCCCTTGCTTGATTTTGCCCAGCACATCTTCAGCCCTGGACACGACAAGACCCGCGTTAAAGGAATTCGCTGAAGTGATAAAATAAAACTTCTCAAAAAAGGGGGCATCGTCCAATTCATAGGAAAAATCAAGCAAGCTTTCCTCTCCTGTGGTTATCAAGGGCAGCTGATTCGCGTTATCAGGAAAATGCAAGGTAACAGCGCCTCTTCCATCTATAGATAATAGCACACCATAGGGCGCTTCACCGGAAAAATAGGCCATTCTTAAACGATCGCCCTGTTTTAATTTTTCACCGTCACTGACAAGCCGGGTTTCACCATCTTCCTTCAAATACAAGAGTAACCGAGATTCCGCGCCTTTAGCATAAACAACTTGATTGTCATGATTCAAAACCGGGGCTTTACTAAAATAAACAGGACCAATTACAAAAAGCCCCATGGCAGCCACAGCCAAAGCTCCAACAAAGGGAACCGATTTTTTGACAATCCGGCCAAAAGCCAGGCTGTTTTTATCAATCACCCTTTCCCGGTCTAAACGATCCTCTATGGCCCTGACCATGGACTCTATAGGATAAGCCTCTAAAATAGCTTTGTTCGATGCCAAAATATCCTCATATTCCCTGGCAAGAGATTTATCAGAACCGATTTTAAGTTCAATATCCCTGGATTCCTTTGCTGGTAATTCCCCTAAAACATGCTGCTCCAATTTTAACCGGCTTATAGAATGTTCCCACTTCATATCATCACCTCCTCGGACTCAGAGACCTTCTGCTTTAAGCTGCGCAAGCGCTTTCTAACGCCCGAAATGGACAGCCCGACCTCGGCAGAGACCTCTTCTAAAGTCATCTTGTCGATGTAATAGAGCACGGCAATAGTTCGCGTTGAAGCCTTCTCCTTACTGAAAATACGGTCCAGCATGTCCTCGGCCCAGACCCTTTCTTCAGTGCTGTCAGAAACAGCAATACGGAGCAGCACCTCGTCGTCACAATGATCCTGATACCTCTTTTTAGAGCGAATCAGATTCAGACAAACATTAGTGGCCATGGTATAAAGCAAACTCGAAGGAGCATATGCCTTTAACCTTTCCTTGTACTTCAACAGTCGAACAAAAGTCTCTTGCATCGCGTCCAGGGCCGCTTCTTCATTATTATTCATCAATTGACGACAACGGCGGAGGACCATGGGACCATATTTTTTGTACAACTCTTCTACATTGATTTTCAAAGATTCACCTTTCCATTCAATAAATAAAACAATAAGACCCGGTAAAATTGTTACTAAAACAGCATATTTTATTTGAAATTTTCGGTTTTTAAAATGGCTTTAAGTGAAATTTGACAAAGTAAAGAAATTTATTTGGATTACAATTTTTGGGCGTTGCCTGCCATTATACTTCACAATTACAATTCAAATAGTACAGACCCAAACCAAATGGCTTGCCGGGAGCATGGCAGGCCGGGCTTTCCAGGGTTACCAAAGCTTTTGGCGCGGAAAAATCGCGCCAAAAGGCTTCAAGGTCTGGTTTTTGAAAAAACCAGACCTTGCCCTTGCAATCCCTAACGCGTTGCCCAATATTAGCTGAGCCCAGGACCCAAGTGCCCTGAGACCTTGCTTCAGGCTTTTAAGGCTTTAACAAAAACAACAGTCCGCTCCCAAGGCACTTCCCTGTTACCCAAAGCGTGAATAAAAAAATGACGCCAAGCCTCATGGGTCTTTTCTCCAAGTCGGGCCTTGAGCCATGAGCCATAATGCTTACCCACAGCTTCGGAACCAAACCATTGGTTTACCTGCTCAGGTGAAATCCATTTACGGCTGGCGTATTTTTTCTCCACCGAGGAAAGCCCGGTAAACTGGGCAGTCTCAAGCCACTGGAGCAGCAAGTCAGCACTAAGAGCGGTCCGGAGGTTTTCCGGATCACTGTATATCTCGCATTCAGCTGCCTCCAGATCACCCAAAGCAGCAGGAAGCCTTTCCTCAAGCACAAACTGGCTTAACCGGGGTGAGCGTGAGGGCAAAAACTCGGCCAGCACAAAAAGGCCTTGGGGGCCTAAAAGCTCCCTGATTTTCAGAGCAGCCCGAGAAACATCCTGAAGCTCCAGAAACACCCTGAAGCCCATAATACGGTCAAAACGTAAATCCTGGGGCCAAACTTCAGACAAAACAGAATCAATATCTTCTATATTATTTGCGTAAAGCATGGGCTTTTCCAGCTTACCCAGCTCACTCACAAAGTGCATCATTGTTTCACGGTTTTCAGCCCTGGGTTCAAAACCGTAGACACCACCTTCAGGCGCGCGCCTCAAGGCTTCCCAAAGCAGCAAACCACTCCGGCAATGTAAATCCAGCACAGTGTGGTGACGGCCCACATCAAGGAGTTCAAAAAAATCCTGACGCAGGTCGCTCAAACCAGCGGCAGTTTTACCCAGAGCCCGGCTTATCCATACATTTCGCTCCTTTTGATCGCCGCTGTAAGTGAGCACTTCCTGGCTTTCTTCCTCAAGGGCCAAAGTCAGTTGAAGCTCACGGCGCTGATTCACGCGCTCTTCAATTTCCGCTTCATAGCCCTGGCCTCCAGGCCTGTAAAAAACCCGGCCCTGTAGCCCGCTGGGTAGATAATTCTGGGCTACCCAGTGGTCCTTGTAAGCATGGGGGTATAAATAGCCCTCTCCATGACCAAAACCCTTTTTATCACGATTTCCATCGCGAAGATGATTGGGAACCTCAGGGCTTGCTTCTTCTTCAACGCTTTTCAGGGCATCGAAAAAGGCAAAGGCTGAATTGGATTTGGGGCAGGTGGATAAATATAAGCAGGCCTGGGAAAGAAAAAAACGCCCTTCGGGCATGCCTACCCGGTCAAAGGCATCGGCTGCTGACTGTGCCACTGAAAGGGCAAGGGGATCAGCCAGCCCCACATCCTCGGAAGCAAAAATAAGCATGCGCCTAAAAATAAACTGGGGCCGTTCACCGGCAGCGATCATCTTGGCCATCCAGTAAAGAGCCGCGTCAGGGTCGCTTCCCCGAAGGGATTTGATAAAGGCGCTGATGGTATCGTAGTGATAATCCCCTTCCTTGTCGTAAAGCACGGCCTTTTTCTGAATACTCTCCTCGGCAATTTCCAGGGTAATATAAATCTCACTGCCATCCTCGGGAGGAAAGGCATCGGGAGTTGTCTCAACCGCGAGCTGCAAGGCATTTAAGGCAGAACGAGCGTCTCCTGAAGCGGTTTTCACCAGATGCTCCATGGCCTTCTCTTCAAAGCTCACTTTGTATTTTCCATATCCCCGAAAGGGATCAGACAGGGCCTGCTCCAGGATCCCCCGAATATCCTTATCCAGAAGAGGCTTAAGCTGAAAAATTCGCGAGCGGCTCACTAAAGCCCGGTTTACCTCAAAATAGGGGTTCTCGATAGTGGCGCCTATGAGAACCAGGGTTCCATTTTCCACCCAGGGCAAAAGCGCGTCCTGCTGAGACTTGTTCCAGCGATGGACCTCATCAACAAACAAAATGGTTTTGCGGTCGTGAAGGCTCCGGAGTTCCCTGGCAGTTTGAATGGTTTCGCGAATCTCCTTGACACCAGCCAGGACAGCGTTAATGGTCTCGAAATGACTCCGGGTAGTCCCGGCAATCACCCTGGCCAGGGTTGTCTTGCCTGTTCCCGGCGGGCCATAGAGAATAATTGACGAAAGTAAATCAGCCTGAATAGCCCGGCGAAGCAATTTTCCTGGCCCCACAATATGCTCCTGCCCAATATACTCCGACAAGTTCCGGGGCCGCATTCTGGCTGCCAGGGGCTCATAACCCGGCTGAGTTGAGGCTTCAAATAATTCCATCCTATCATTATAGCCAAAGGGCAGATGGTGGTAAAGCAGGGAAAAATTCTATTTTGACTGCGATTTTAAATATTCAGCTATCTGTTTTTTATTATCAAACAAAATAGCCATTATCACTGAATTGAAAATCAGGAAATACTATCCTCAACAGATTTGCCCTTTCCGCCTTTGTTGGCAAATAAAAAGCCGAAGATGATTCCCATGGCCCCGCCGAAAAGATGGGCAAACTGGGACACAGTGTCTGGATTCATGGCTTCAAAAATTTCCTTGCCCAGATAGATCAAGGCTACCAGAATCATGGTCAAGGGGATTTCTCCTTTGCGGATATTGGTAAAGGAGATCAGGATGATCATGAAAAAGGCAATTCCCGAGGCGCCCAGCAAACCGGTTGAAAAAAAGACGCTATTGAGCACACCGGTAAAAAGAGCTGTCACAAAAATCATCAAGCCCAAAAGACCTGAGCCGTAACGCTCTTCCAGAACCGGTCCGATAAGCAGTATTATTGTAAAATTGCCGAAAAAGTGGGACCAGCTGCCATGACCAAAGGCATGGGAGAAGAGCCGGAAGAATTCCCAGGATACTGGATTAAAACCACTGCCATTGCCTGGCACGGTGAAATAATTGTTGGTAATCTCCTGGCCTACAGGGCCAAGTGCTTCGTAAAGAATAATGAGTATGCCGCTGATCAGTGTGTAGGTCAAAATCAGGGGGGAATTAAAACTGAATCGTAAACCCTTTTTTTGGGGGCGTGACTCGCGGGGCAAAGTGGGTTCGCTTGACATGGGTTCCTCCTTAAAAACAACCAGTATTGAGCTGGCTGGTTTAAAGTATAGTAAAAATATCCTGGAGCATCAATTTGCTTTTTAAAAAAAGCTCCTGCTTTCTAAGGCGTTAGGGATTGCAAGGGCATGGGGTGTTTTTTTCAAAAAACACCCCATGAAGCCTTTTGGCGCGATATTTTCGCGCCAAAAGCTTTGACAACCCTGGAAAGCCCGACCCCATGAAGCCCAGCTATTTTTCCTTCGTACTCAGATGAAACTCATCGCTGATAACAAAGCGGAATGGGGTAACGCCCCGAAAAATGCGGATAAAAAAATACTATGTTAATTCCATATTCCTAACAAAAAACTAACCAAAAACTCATATTTTCCTAACATTTCTTTAACACATTAGTAACAAATTCCTAACATTTCCTTGAATTTCGGGTAAACACATGATACAAAGAGCAAAATGTTTAATGAAGAGGGGTCAATTATGTTTTTTCAAGTTTTAGTGCAGTTATTTCAGATTGTCGGAAGCCTTGTGGTGTTTCTTTATGGCATGAGAATCATGAGCGAAAGCATCCAGAGATTGGCCGGAGACAAATTACAGAATATTGTTAATAAAATTACGTCCAACCGCTTTATGGCGGTTTTAATCGGTGTTGCCATCACTGCCTTGATTCAGTCTTCTTCGGCAACCACGGTCATGGTAGTGAGTTTTGCCAATGCCGCGCTATTGAATCTTTCCCAGGCAGCCGGCGTTATTATGGGGGCCAATATCGGGACCACGATTACGGCCTGGATTGTCTCGCAATTCGGCTTCAAATTACAGATTGCCGCGATTGCCATTCCTATCATGGCGATCGCCCTGCCTTTCATGTTTTCCAAAAGCTCCAAAAAGAATGATTTTGGCCTGTTTCTAATAGGCTTTGGTTTATTGTTCCTGGGGCTCGATTTTCTCAAGGATTCCATGTCCTTTATTAAGGAGAATACCGATTTTCTAAACGGTCTGGCCAATTACACCAACCTCGGGTTTTTGTCCTTTATTATTTTTGTGGCTGTGGGGACCATCCTGACCATTTTGGTACAGTCTTCCAGCGCGGCCATGACCATTACCTTGACCCTTGTCAGCCTGGGGGTTATTGATTTCCGCATCGCTGCTTTTATTGTTCTGGGTGAAAATATCGGCACCACCATTACGGCTTATCTGGCTTCCATTGGCGCCAATGTTAATGCCCGGCGGGCAGCCAGGTTCCATACCTTGTTCAATCTTATTGGTGTAGCCTGGATGGCCATTTGTTATCCCTGGTTTCTGGACTTGGTAAGGATACTTATTCCAAACGGCGCCCATCCGGCTGAAGCGGCCTTGTTTCAATTAAGCACCTTTCATACCCTTTTCAATATTACCAATACACTGCTATTAATCTGGTTCATTCCTCAACTGACAAAGGTGGTGATAAATCTTGTGAAAGAACGGCCACAGGATTCGGAAAAAATTTATTCCTTGCCCTATATTTCCACGACCATTCAGGATACAGCGGAAATCAATATTATAAACGCCAAAAAGGAAATTTCTAAAATGGCGGATGTGGTTTTAGATATGTACAACACCTATCTGAAGGTATTTGAAAATCGTGATAATAAAATGGGGCCGGAGGTTAAAAAAGTTAAAAGCCAGGAAGAACTCACCGATATCATGGAAGTGGAAATTTCCCAGTATCTTTCCTGTCTTGCCCAGGAAAGCCTGAACAAGGAAAGCGCCAGTAATGTCAATTCCATGATCCGCATTGTCACGGAACTGGAAAGTATCGGCGACAGTTGTTACAACCTCATGCTTCTGCTTCAGCGCCGTTATGACAAAAAAATCAAGATTTCCGCTGAAGGGGTTAGGGAGATTACCAGTTTGTCCAAACTGGTAGAAGATTATATTCACTATATTAAAGGGCATTTAAACGAGCACCTCAGCAAGGCTGAACTGGAAGAAGCTTACCGCATTGAAAAAAGTATTGATGAAACCAGGGATAAAATCAAAAAATCCGCCCGAAAACGTCTTCAGGCTGGCGCCAATGTCAAAACAATACTGCTTGTACTGGACATCATTAAGCATCTGGAGCATATCGGCGACTTTTCGCTCAACATAGCCCAGGCTTTAAGGAGATTTCTTTAAAAACAATAAAAGGGCATTGGGTCTTTATTCATATATACCGGCTGTACAAATAGCTGGTATTCAATTTATAATGGGCTCAAGACTCTACTCTGAAAGGCTGGTTCAAAAATGAGCTTCAAGATACCAAGGCCCTTTAACAAGATAATTTGGTATATTTTTCTACCTTTTATTGCCATTAATATTCTGGCCATTGTTGTTATTTTTGCCCTCAGCATTCAGAACTCCCAAAATCGCATGGTCAGCCAGGCAGAAAACCAGCTAATGGAAACCGCAAAGGTTCTTGGCAAAACCCTGGACTGGATTAACCCGGAGGAAGCTGATTATTTCCAAAAAAAGGCCATCTATTTCGCGGCTGACACCAAAAACCGTATCACCATTATCGATCAAGGGGGAATTGTTCTGGGCGATTCCCATTACAACCCTAAAGATATGGACAACCACCTTAACAGGCCGGAAATTACGGCTGCCATGAAAACAGGCAGCGGAAAAGCCGTGCGCCAGAGCGATACCCTTGATGAAGAATTAATTTACTACGCCATGGCTATTATAAATCCCGATGGCTCAACATTTTTTTTCAGAATGGCCCGGCCTATTCAGAGTATCAACTCGATTATCGCCAATCTCAGCCGCGATGTAGGGCTTATCTGCCTAATTGCCATTTTAATAGCAGGATTACTTTCCTATCTCATATCCTCCCGAATTATTAAGCCCATTAAAACCATCGAACAAGCCCTTTTGTCTTTTGATGAAGATGAACCACCTATCAAGCTTCAAATAGACCACCCTGTTGAGCTCAAGAATCTTTCAGATTCGCTTTACAAGCTTTCAGAAGCTCTTCACAGGCGTTTTCAAAGCATACAGAAACGAAAAAGCGAACTCAGCAGCATTCTCAGCAACATGATTGAAGCTGTCATCCTTTTGGACCAAAATAAAAAGGTCAGGAAAATCAATCGCGCGGCAGCTTTAATGTTGGGGCTTAAAAAAAAGCAGGCCAAGGGCCGTTCGCTTCTGGAAATGACCCGTTCCAGCCGCATTGACCAATGGGTTGATGAAATCATCAATGGGGCCTCGATCATCAATGAATCCTTTATGTATCAATCAAACCCGATCAAACATATTCAGATTAACGGTATTCAGATTAAGGATTCCCGCAAAAGCATTCTTCTGGTGCTCAATGACGTTACCAAAACCAAAAAACTGGAGAATATGCGCAAGGAATTTGTTTCCAATGTGTCTCATGAATTGCGGACCCCGATCACATCCATCAAGGGCTACCTAGAAACCATCAGGGACATGAATCCTAATGATCAGGAAAACCGAAGCCGCTTTGTGGAGATTTGCCTGAAGCAAACCAACCGCTTAACCAGCATTATCGAAGATTTGTTTCTTTTGGCGAAAATTGAATCCCAAAGCGAAATCGAAATCGAAAAGGTCCAGGTTAATCTTATCCTGATCATTAAAAACGCGGTCCAGATCTGCAATAAAAAAGCCCTTCCTAAAAATATCACTATTCATCTGGATCTGCCCGAGAAAATCATCATAGAGGGGCACCAATTGCTTTTGGAGCAAGCCTTCATCAATATCATCGAAAACAGCATAAAATACAGTCATGAAAATAAAAATATCAATATCAAAGCTGAAATGGAGGAGGACAAAGTCCAGATCAGCTTCAAGGACCAGGGTTTCGGGATTGCCCAAAAACACCTGGAGCGAATTTTCGAGCGTTTTTACGTGGTAGACAAATCCAGAAGCCGGGAACTCGGCGGCACGGGCCTCGGCCTCTCCATCACCAAGCATATTATCATGGCCCACAAAGGCGAAATCCTGATCAGCAGCCAGGAAGGCTATGGAACCACTATCATCTGCCGTCTCCCTGCCTAAGGGTGGCAAGTGGCTTAACTTCTATCCAATATACAGCCTGTTTTTAATCACTATTTTGCTGAAAGTTTTCAATGCCAAAGGGAAGCTGCCTATTATGCTATTAACCGCGACAATGGTTCCTGCGGTCGGGCAGAAAAAACAGCCTTGACAGTCCGGAACTGATCAACGAAAATTAACGATGGGGCATAAAGCATCATCAAAGAATCAGGGCCTTTACCTAGAGACCATTCTTTTACGATAATGGTTATCCCAAATACCTGGAATCACCGACCCATGCCTATAATGTTACATAAAGCAAGGATAGTGGCAGATAAGGATAAAGCAAATGTTTAAATATGTTAAAAAATTATATGCCAAGGAAAATGACGAAATTCGTCAAAAGGCCTTAAACCTTTCTATATTACTTTTATTATTATTAACCATTCTGCTTATTACTTTAATATTTGATCTAGTTACCTGGGACGAGAAAAACCTTCCCGCGGAAGTTCTCTCATACTCTCTTGTGGTTTTCTCGGCCTATCACTTCATCAAGGTTCGCTATTCCCTGGCCAGTTTATTTTCCATTCTGGCTATGATAATTACTCTGGAAGTATCATTATTTTCATCAATAAGCCTCTCACCTGAACGGATATTCATGGCAGCCGCCTATATGCTGACAATCCAGATTATTGTACTTTTTGTCAATTATAAAAGTTTTTATCTCCTGATCAGCGGCGCCATTGGAATCGTCACCATTGTGGTTTTATTCTTTCAATTAAACACCCTTATAGACAATCAAAATCAAAAGACCTTACTCAATGCCTTTATTGTGTCCCTGGGAATTTTTACCGGTGCCTACGTAGTGTGTTACAGTATCAGCCGCTCCTATTCGCGCATGCTAAAGGAAACACGAGAGGAAGCTGAAAAAACAGCAGAACGCCTGATAAAAATCACCACCATCGTCGCCACCTCTGAACAAGCCATAGAAAACACAAAGGACATGGAGAATCACTTCAGCCATGCTTTCAAGGCGCTGCAAAATCTGGTTATTGAACTGCAAAGCTTCAGAGACCGCTTGAATGGCCTGGACCAAAACCTCGATAGTTCCAATCAATCCATTAGCCGCATAACCGACACAGTACAAAAATTCAACCAGCTTGTATCGGAACAATCCGCTGCCATCGAAGAAGCATCAGCATCGGTTCATCAAATGGTGGCTTCACTTGAATCGGTCCATCAAATAACTCAACAACGGCTAGCCTCGACCAAAATGCTGGCTTCAACCTCAAAACAGGGCAATCAGCACCTCGAGCTCACCAATAAAGCCTTTACATCGGTAAATCTGGCCATGGAAAAAATTATCGATGTCAACAGCCTGATTCAAAACATAGCTGATAAAACCAATCTCCTGGGGATGAATGCCTCCATCGAAGCTGCCCATGCTGGTGAAAAAGGCAAAGGCTTTGCCGTGGTTGCCGGAGAAATCCGGAAACTGGCGGAATCAGCAGCTAGCAATTCAAAATTGATCAATAATCATATTCAGGTATTGATCAAATCCTTTCAGGAGGCTGAAAAAAATATCGAATCCACCACAACCATTTACACCAATGTCTTTCACGAGACCTCCCGCCTCACCGAATCCCTCTCGGAAATTGAAGACAGCACCACTCAACTCAATATGGGAGGCAGCCAGATCCTGGGCGGCATCTCCATCATAAACGAAAGCTCAACCACCATTCACAGGGAGTCCCACGATATAGAAGAAAACCAGAAGCAGATACAGTATTCAGTGACCGAAACAAAAGAACTATCATCTCACCTCAGAAAAACCCTGGATAAGTCCATTATGGCCATTCTTGATATAGAAGCAGTGATGAAAACAATCAAGAGCAGCATACTCAATAACCAGGAAATCACACAACGCATGCACGACTCGGTCAACACCTTAAAAAGCGCTCAGGCAACAGGAGCTTTCATCACGAAAAAAGAGCAAATTGAGCAACCAGAAACCATTGAAACCCTGGAACCCGAAGAAGAAACCCGCATCAAACTCAAGGAAGATTAAATTCAACGAAACCCATAACCCTCGTCATGAGACAAAAAAGTCCCTTGGGCGTTCCCCTTTTTAATCAAGACAGCTCCGCCTACTTGATTAAAAAGGGTCGGGCCATCCGCTTAAACTCCTCGGCTGCCGAATAAAAAAAAACAAAGTTTAGTAATCTCAAAGCACATTTACCCATTTACAACATGGCAGCCTGCGGGGTAACGCTCCTGTCCCTAACGCGAAACAAGCCATTGCCACCCATTCTCTGCTTCACCAATTGCATAAAAAATGATATAAAGTAAATGAAAGAAAATTTGAAACAAGAATATGTACGCCAAATGGCAAAAACCAATGACCTAGGGTGATTCCAAGGAGAAAAAAAATGACAATAATTAGAAAACCATCGATCATGATATTGCTGGGACTTTTTTTACATATAAGTATAACAGCCCAGTCCTATCCGCCTGGTGATGTGAATACAGACTATAGAACCAATATCGTTGATGCCCTATTGGTGGCTCAATATTATGTCAAATTAAGCCCTGACAATTTTCATCGGGAATGGGCTGATGTCAATTGCGATGAACAGATAAATATTGTCGATGCCCTTTTAATAGCCCAATATTATGTTGGGCTAAAAGATAATCTTCAGGTTTGCGCCAGCACAGATCCTTCAGAACTTGTCATCGAAGCAGAGGATACCTTTTTTTCAAGCGGCATAATTGAGTCGCAGTATCCAGGCTTTTCGGGAACAGGCTATGTGAATACCGATAATTTGTTATCAACTTATATAGAGTGGACCATTAGGACTGAGAGTTCAGGACAAATGGAATTCAGCTTTACCTTTGCCAATGGCACCTCAGAAGCCCGAGGCATGGAACTCATTATTTCGGGCAGCTCCGCAAAAACAACACTGGAATTTAATTCCACAACAGACTGGTCCATATGGACAGAGGAAAAATACACACTCGATTTTCAGGCCGGCACCCGGCAAATCCGCTTAACAAGCCTTAGCGATCAGGGAGCGCCTAATCTGGATAAAATAACGATGCGCTTTGCCGGAGAAATGACCACTCCGTCGCCAAGCGCCACACCGGAAACAACACCTTCACCCGAGGTCTCCCCGGGTGAAGACCTATACAATCGAACCTGGAACCTCTCCGGTAATCTCTGGGCCCATGACCCGGTCATCATCAAGGCCCAGGACAGCTGGTATGCCTTTTGCACGAACAACGGAATTCTTATCAAATCTTCAAGCAATGGTGAATACTGGCAGGACCGGGGTAAGGTCTTCCCCAATGGTTTATCCTGGCACGCCCAGGAAATACCCGGCCATGACGGAAACCTCTGGGCCCCGGATATTTTCTATTATAATAACACCTATTACCTCACCTATTCAGTTTCAAGCTTTGGCAGTAATCGTTCGCTTATTGCCCTGGCGACCAACAAAAGCCTTGACCCGCAAAGCCCGGATTATCGCTGGATAGACCAGGGAATCGTGCTGCGTTCCAACTCAAGTGATAATTTTAATGCCATCGATTCCAACATTTGCCTGGATGCCCAGGGAGTCCCCTGGATGAGCTTCGGCTCTTTCTGGAGCGGCATCAAGATGGTGCAACTGGACCCTGGCACCATGAAAGCTGTTTCAAATTATCGTCTATATTCACTGGCCTACAATAGCAGCATCGAGGCGCCATTCATCGTAGAAAGGAAGGGCTATTATTATCTATTTGTATCATGGGGTGCGTGCTGCAAAGGCGTGGATTCCACCTACAATATCCGTGTAGGAAGAGCTTCCGCCATCACAGGCCCCTATTATGATAAAAACGGCAATAATATGATGAACTCAGCCGCCACATTGATCGACCAAGGAAATACCCGCTGGAAAGGCCCCGGCCACCAGGCAGTTTATTTATCCGGCGAAACAGCCATTCTGGTTAACCATGCCTACGACGCAAACAATAATGGCAATGCCACTCTTCAAATTAGGCCTCTTTATTTTGACACCCAAGAATGGCCCAATTTGAAATAAAGGCTTGGTAATTTTTCCGATTTCATCCCCAGGCTTAGCTTAGCTTCAGGAGCCCGGGGATTCAGGGAATGATTGAGTTCAATCCTGGTTCTAATGTCTGATAGACAGCCGACGTAGTCGAGACTATGATTAAAAAAACAGAAAAAAACTGAAAAAGCGAGGTAAAAATGAAGATCAAATTAATGGCAATTCTGATACTATTGGGTTCCGGGGGCATTATTTTCTCACAGAATTTTCCCCTGGGCGATGTCAACCACAGTGGTAACACTGACATCACCGATGCCCTTTTAATCGCCCAGTTTTACGTACAAGTGAATCTTAACAGCTTTGACCAGTTACTGGCTGATGTGAATGCCAGCAAAAGCGTCGATATTGTTGATGCTCTTCTGATTGCCCAGCTCTATGTGGGTTTGATCGACAAACTACCTGGCGAGGTTACCTCACCCTGCGCGGGAAAGGGCCGCGTGACCTACAAGCTTGTTCGGGCGTCAAATCCCTCGCAAGACCAACTGGCAGCTTATAATCTTATTACCGAGGCTATGGATACTGCTGTTGAATACTACAGCTGCTATACAAGCCGGGACATGAACATTACTGTGTATTATGACCCGGGAGTTCCAACTGCCCAGGCCAATTTAAACGGGCCGATTTCCTTTGGCAACCGCCAGTATATGCAGCATATAACAGCAATGCACGAAATGGGCCATTGTTTTGGTGTTGGCACACACTGGAACTGGAAAAACCAGCTTTCCAATGGTGTTTATCAAGGAGCCAAAGCCACAGCCAAAATCCGGGAGCTCACAGGCGACCCCAAGGCTGAAATTCACGGTGACACCCAGCATTTCTGGCCCTATGGTTTAAATTATACCAGTGAGGTGAAAAGCGAAGAGGACCTGATTTTTCACTGTAAAATTGTTGATGCCATAGCCGATGATATTGGATTGTAGACATTCCTTTTTTTACAATCCAGCCTGTTACCAGCTTTCTGATTCCCGGATCTGGTAACAGGCTTTTTTTTAATCGCCAAGTTGATATTTTATGATTTACAAAACTCCGCGTTTACATCATTATTAATTTATGTCACCTATGAAAGCCTTTCACCCATTAATCCAAAAGTGGTTTAATCAAAAATACAGTAACCCTACTCCTGTACAAGCCCTTGCCTGGCCTCATATTCAGGAGAAAAAAAACCTGCTCATCACAGCCCCCACAGGCGGCGGCAAAACTCTGGCTGCTTTTTTATGGGCTATTGATGATTTTCTGACCCAAAGGCTGAACCTCGGGTCTGTGAAGGTTTTGTATATTTCTCCGCTAAAGGCCCTGAACCGCGATGTGAGCCTGAACCTGCAGGATCCTCTGGAAGAACTCAAGGAGCTAGCCGCTTTAGAGGAACAAACCATTCCCCACATCCGGGTGAAAACCCGAAGCGGCGACACGCCCCAAAAGGATCGCCGCAAAATGCTCAGCCAGCCGCCGGAAATTCTGATCAGCACACCGGAAAGCCTTCATCTGATTCTCACATCCCCCCAGGCCAGAAACATTCTCAGTGAAGTGAAAGTGGTCATACTGGATGAAATCCATTCGCTTTATTCCAGCAAGCGGGGCACACAGCTAATCACCAGTATTGAAAGGCTGACACTTTTGGCTGGAGAATTCCAAAGAATCGCGCTCTCGGCAACAATCAGACCTCTTGAAAAAGTAGCTGACTTCATAGGCGGTTACCAGATGATCAAACAGGGTGATTCCTTAAAATATAAAAAACGCGATGTTCAAATTATCGATGCCAAAAGCCCCAAAGCCATGGACCTGACTCTGGAATACCCTTTATCACCAGAAACCGAGTTTAACGAGGACAATATATGGCCTCTGATTGTCGCGCAGATTAAAAAGCAAATTTTCCAAAACCGTTCGACCCTTATTTTTACCAATAGCCGAAAAATAAGTGAAATGCTGGCCCGAATGATTAATCAGGATGAGAATGAAGTTCTGGCTTATGCTCACCATGGCTCCCTGTCTAAAGAAATACGTCAAAATGTTGAGGAACGTTTGAAAAACGGTCAGCTGAAAGCCATTGTCTCCACAAGTTCACTGGAACTGGGCATTGATGTGGGAGTTATCGACGAGGTTCTTCTGGTTCAGACCCCCTTTACAGTTTCAAGCGCCTTTCAACGTATCGGCCGGTCCGGCCACCGCCTGAGCGAGCTTACCAGGGGTATTTTCATGCCCATACACGGAATGGATATTCTTGCCTCGGCAGTCATGTCAAAAACCATGAAGCAAAACAAAATCGAGACTATGCACACTCCGGAAAATGCCCTGGATGTTTTGGCCCAGACAGTACTATCCATGGTATCCATAGGACCATGGAAAATTGATGAATTGTACGCCTTTATAAAAACCATTTCCAGTTATCATTATCTATCGCAAAATCTTTTTGATTCAGTTATCAATATGCTCTGCGGGAAATTCGAAAATCTGAGGATTCCCGAACTAAAGGCTCGCTTATTCATTGATCATAAACGCGGTGAAGTTTTTACCAAAGATGGGACCCGCAGTCTGATTTATATGTCCGGCGGGACCATTCCCGACCGGGGTTATTTTGACCTTATCATTGAAGGAAGCCGAAGCGGTAAAATCGGTGAGCTTGATGAGGAATTTGTGTGGGAACGAAAGATTGGACATACCTTTGTATTGGGAACTCAAACCTGGAAAATTACAGCGATGGATGACCAGAAAGTATCTGTTGTGCCCCATTCCGGGCCCATATCCACCCTGCCCTTTTGGAAAGCAGATCAGGATACACGGGATTCCTTTTTTTCACAGCAAAAAGCCTCCTTTTTAAAAGAATGGGAGGAAAAACAATGC
This sequence comes from Spirochaetales bacterium, assembly GCA_016937215.1. Taxonomy (GTDB): domain Bacteria; phylum Spirochaetota; class Spirochaetia; order SZUA-6; family JAFGRV01; genus JAFGWI01. The sequence continues at coordinate 18,381 of JAFGWI010000148.1, forward strand.
AAAACAGAGTGGAACTGGGTTGAAATTTTTAAGCAAGATTATGCCATGAACAGCGCCTCGGCAGCCAGCCTCCAGTACTTTCTTTTAAGCCAAAAAGAAGCAACCAGGGTAATGCCCCATTCCAGGCGAATCCTTTTTGAATACACCAGAGGAAGGGACAACAGTGGACTGGAACGTGTGATCATTTTTACCTTTTGGGGCAGCGCGGTAAATACTCCCCTTGCCTACGCCTTGAAGGCCTTGTGGCAAAAACTCCAGGGCTTCCAGATTGAAGTTTTCAGTGATTCAATCGCTGTCATGCTTTTAATGCCCCATGATTTAAAAGCCACCGAATTACTGGAAAGGCTAATTCATGAAAATGTGGAAATGCTCCTAAAGGAAGTTCTGGAAACCACCGGATTTTTTGGCTCACATTTCAGACAGAATTCACAACGGGCCCTTTTAACACCCCGCCTTGGTTTCAACAAACGCCTTCCCCTGTGGTTCAACCGTCTTCGATCCAAAAAACTCTTTAGCGCGGCCCAGGGATTACCCGACTTTCCCATGATTATCGAAACATGGCGCAGCTGCCTTCAGGATGAATTCAATCTAGAGGATTTAAAAAACAAACTATCGGAAATTGAAGCCGGCGAAATCGAGATCGTTGTCGCTGAAACAGAACAGCCTTCTCCCTTTTCTGCCAATTTGATTTTTCGCCAAACAGATCTTCATATGTACCAGACGGATGCACCCTTTACAGAGGGCAAGTCAAATATATCAGACAACTTGTTCGAAGAAATTCTTCAAACAAAATTATTCCGGCCCAGGATTCCCCGGCACAGCTTTGAAAAATATCTGGATCGCGTTTATCGTAATCATGCAGGCTTTACGCCCTCCAATCACCTCGATTTTCTGGAACTGATAAATGATCTGGTGATAGTGCCAGAGCGAATGATCCATTGGGATTGTTCTGACACCCAGCTTCAGATTAACCAATGGCTTAAGGAACTGAAAGGAAAGGTTTTTCATGTTTTTTTTAAATCCGGTGAAAATGATTTTTATATTTGCCCGGAAGCCCTTCTTGACATCGCCAGAGGACTGTCTCTTTCACAAAATGAAATAGGCTTTCTTTTTCCCCAAGAATGTCCTGATGATTTTAGTAAAAAACTGCGAAAAGCAAGTAAAAATGAAACAGGAGATAGCTATCCTGTTGTTTTATACAACTGGATTAACCTTGGCGGGCCAATAAATGAAAACAATATAAAGGCATTATTAGGCAAGAATAACGCTTCCATAATAAAAAGTCACTTACAGAGTTTTATCGACGATGATGAGCTTTTATATTTTCCTGTTATTGAAGAAGAAAATGAGCCATGGTTTTTGACACCACGGGTGTATGAAATTCTTTTACGCGTAAAACGCCGTGACCAACAGCCGGGAATAGAAGCTCTGGAATCAAACTTCCTACCCGACTTCATGGCCCAACACCAAGGGCTTTTTGCCGGAAAAAAGCTTGAGATGAAGGAGATTATGCCTTATCTTTTCGGCTTTCCCCTTTCAGCTGAAGCCTGGGAAAAGGATATTTTACCCTGCCGTGTGGATAATTACAATCAGAACATGCTGGATTCCTATTTAAACAGCTCCCAAACAAGCTGGGTGGGTTTCAAAAACAATTCGATCTATTTTTCACCTCCCTGTGACCTGGATATCTATCTAAAAAATCAAAACCCCAAGGATAACAATGAATTCCCCGAATATTTTTCCTTCTGGGATCTGAAAGACAAGACGCGCTTCGACTCCCATCAGACAGCTGAACTTATCTGGAAGGGATTTTGGAAAGAAAAAATATCAAATAACAACTTTAACACGATACGTATGGGAATTGAAAACAAGTTCCAAACCAGTAAAGCAGAAAATAAATCTGATTTGACCATAGGCAAACAAATCACTGTTAATTTGTCGGCTCGACGAAGCAAACGCATGGGTTACCGCCAATGGGCGTCCCAGCATCAGGAGCAGGGGCTATGGTACTCACTGAACAAATATTTGTCACCTATTCAGTCGCTGGATTCAATCGAAGAAGAGGAAATAAGAAAAGACCAGATAAGCCAGATCATTTTGCGTTACGGATTTATTGCCAAGGAATTTTTACAAAGAGAATCCAAAATGGATGACTGGAAAACCCTTTTCCCCACCTTGAGGCGAATGGAATTATCAGGTGAAATAGTTGGTGGCTATTTTTTCAAGGATTTAAGCCTGCCCCAATTCACAGTGGCTCAGCATATAAAATACTTCCGCGATTATAAAAAAGCAAACAGGATTTTCTGGCTTAGCACCCAGGACCCTCTTTCACCTTGCGGTTTAGGCTTAAAAGAAGCCAAATGGAGCCAGGACCTGCCAACACGGGGTCCTAATCACTATTTAATTTTTAAATCCGATACCTTAGCAGCCCATTACAACAGCCATTCCGGAAAAATCTTTTTTGCTTTGCCTGCCGAAGACCCCCGGCTCTTGGAACTAAAAGGCTTTTTCGAGTTTCTTCTAACAAGGGATTATAAAGCCCTCTCAACTGTTAAAATCAATCTGATAAATGATGAACCTCTTAGCCAAAGCCCCTATTTAAAAATGCTAGGACAACTCGGATTTATTAAGGAAAGATTAATGCTTGTTTTACGAGGACGGCCTTATTAAGTGTTAAAAAAGATGAGCGTGCTTTAGCAGCATAAAAGGATCAAAAAGAGTCTGAATACCATTGATTGCCTGTATGCCATCGTCGCGGTACTTCATTTTCATAAAGTCTTTTTTGAGGTTTGCCAATACCATACACCGCCAGGACAGCACCTGGGGTGTAAATTCAATTAAAAAGCATTACCCCCATTTTTTATTAGCTAAAACACGTGATTATGAGCATGTTGATTCTCTAAATTGGTGTTTGCGAGTATGAAGGGGGCAATGCAGGGTTAGACAGGCAAGATTCTTCGTCGTTCCTCCTCAGAATGACATCGGCAACCATTTTTAAGTATAGATAGATAGTTAGATATAAATCCAAAAAAAATGCAGGCAAAAAATCATGTGTAAATGCTTCAGATTTTACACCCCATACAGCACCCTGCCATTGCACTAGCTATTAGGCCAAGAACAGAAATTCCTTTCCCTCAACAAAGTTGACAGGAAACTGTCTTCCTTGGGCTTTATTTATTTTTCGCTACAGAAAAATCAGGTCACTATCGCTCATCACAACACTAAGGTTCTGAATATAATTCCTCAGGGCCTTGCTTTTTGGGCCCAGCGGCTTTCAGGCAAGGCTGAATGGCAAAAGTGCCGCGAGTGGATTCTGATGATAATGAGCGTTAGGGATTGAAGCGGTGGGGAATGTTTTTTTCAAAAAACATTCCCCAAAACCCGGAGGCGCCTTTTCTGGCGCCGAGGATTTCGAAGCGATAGCGTAGCCGCGTAAAGCCCGGCCTGGCAAAGCGAAGCGGAGACAGGCAACGCCCGAAAATCAATCAGGGCTTTGAATAACTTTGCTCCTTGATGAATCATCAGGAAAACCTTATACTTATATTCTACTTGGGCCGATTCCATGCCGCTAAAAACGGCCTCAGGACATAAAGATTATGGCTAAAGAAATAAGGAGATGTTATGAAGATAAACTTCCACGGAGCTGCCGGAACGGTGACTGGATCCATGCATTTGATCGAAGTGAATCAAAAGCGGATTCTGCTGGATTGCGGATTTTACCAGGGCAAACGCCAGGAAACTTACGAGAAAAACCTGAACCTCCCTTTTGACCCCAAGAGTATTGATATTCTTGTTTTGTCTCACGCCCATATTGACCACAGCGGGAATATTCCTAATCTGGTAAAAAACGGCTTTAAGGGTGATATTATTTGTACCTACGCGACGCGGGATTTATGCGCTATCATGCTGCGCGACGCGGCCCATATCCAGGAATATGACGTGATGTATATCAATAAAAAAAGGGCCAAGGAAAATCTGCCCTTGGTTGAACCGATTTACCGCAGCCAGGACGCGGTGGAGAGTCTGAAATTCTTTCTGGGCATGTCATACAATCGCGCGCGGGAGATCGCGCCAGGCATTACCCTGACTTTTTATGATGCGGGTCATATTCTGGGCTCTGCCATGGTAGCTCTGGATATTCTGGACCAGGAGGACAACAAACAAAAGCGCCTGGTTTTCTCCGGTGACATTGGCCGGCCCAACCGACCGATTATCAAGGACCCCGAGTTTATCGAGTCAGCCGATATTCTCATTATCGAGAGTACCTATGGCGACCGGGTCCATGAGGATGTGGCGGAAGCGGATGACAAGCTGGAAAAAATCATCAACAACACCATCAAACAGGGCGGCAAGGTGATCGTTCCTTCTTTTGCCGTTGGCCGGACACAGGAAATCGTTTACCGCCTTCGTGAATTGATTCAGCTGGGCCGGATTTCCAGAAATCTTCCGGTTTATATTGACAGCCCCCTGGCTGTGGATGCCACCGGGATTTACCGCCTTCACCCCGAGGCTTATGATGAGGAAGCCAGCCGGATTCTATTGGGCCTTGAGGGACGAAACACCGACCCTTTTGGCTTTGACATGGTTCATTACACCCGCACAGTTGAGGAATCAAAAAACCTGAACAAAATTGAAGAGCCCTGCATTATCATCAGCGCCAGCGGCATGGCCGAGGCCGGACGAATTCAACATCATCTTAAAAACAACATCGAGGATTCACGCAACACCGTGCTCTTTGTGGGATGGCAGGCCCCCCACACCCTTGGGCGCCGAATTCTGGAGCATCAGAAGGAAGTCAATATTCTTAACCAGGCTTTGAAGGTCAAGGCCAATGTGGCAAAAATTAATGGTTTCAGCGCCCACGCTGACCGGGATGAGATGATCGCCTGGGTAAAGGGGTTCAGAAAAAAACCAGACACCACCTTTGTGGTCCACGGAGAGCCTCTGGCTTCCCAGTCCTTTGCCAAAACCCTGGAGTCTAATGGTTTAAAAAAGGTATCTGTGCCTGAACTGCACCAGAGCGTAAGGCTCTAGTTAAAAACAATGGAAAAATTATACCGATGCCCCTGGGCAGAATCGCCAGATCTGCTCAGGGACTACCATGACAATGAATGGGGTGTTCCTGTTCACGATGAAAGGCTGCATTTCGAATTTCTGGTACTGGAGTCTATGCAGGCTGGGCTTAACTGGTTGATCATGCTGAAAAAGCGTGAAAATTTCAGAAAAGCCTTTGATTCTTTTGATTATAAAAAAATAGCCAAATACGATGGCGACAAAATTGAAGAGCTCATGAAAGACACCGGGATTGTGCGTAACCGCAGAAAAATTGAAGCGATTATCCACAATGCCTCTTGTTTTTTGGAAATACAGAAAAAATGGGGTTCTTTTGATAAATATATCTGGTCCTTCACTCAAGGCAAGGTGATTCAGGGCAAAAAAAAAAAACTGAAGGACATCCCGGTGACCAGCCCCTTATCTGACGCGATGAGCAAGGACATGAAAAAACAGGGGTTCAAGTTTCTCGGCACAACTACCCTTTACGCTCATTTACAGGCAATCGGATTAGTGAATGATCATTTGACTTCATGTTTCTGCCACAAGAAGCTGGCTCAATTATAGAAGAATTATATTTGTTTAGCTGGTTGTTACATTGGGCGTTTCCTGCTTTCATTTCATTACAGCAGGCCAGGCTTTCCATAACTCCGCTTCGCTTC
>JAFGWI010000149.1 GCA_016937215.1 Spirochaetales bacterium
CGAAGCGGAGTTATGGAAAGCCTGGCCTGCTGTAATGAAATGAAAGCAGGAAACGCCCAACGTAACAACCAGCTAAACAAATACAATTTTTTTAATCAAAGGATTTTTTTAAACTGTATGTATTAAATGTGTAATGATCGTTCTGATGAATTATTCCACATTGATTCCAAAATAGTTTCGGGCGTTTTCAAAACAAATATTCCTGACCATTTTGCCCAGCATTTTTTCATCATCAGGGGCTTGCCCTGTTTCCACCCATTGGCCGATGAGGTCGCATAATATACGTCTGAAATATTCATGGCGTGTAAAGGACAAAAAGCTGCGGGAATCGGTGAGCATCCCGACAAATCGGCTTAAAAGGCCAAGGCTGCTCAGGGCTTTTAGGTGACGGACCATGCCGTCGTATTGGTCATTAAACCACCAGGCTGATCCGAATTGTATTTTACCGGGGATTCCGTTGCCTTGAAAACAGCCTATAAGTGTGCCAATGGCTTCATTGTCCCGGGGGTTGATGTTGTAAAGAATGGTTTTAGGCAGTTCATCCCTTGAATCGAGTTTGTCCAGAAGGCGGGTGAGATTTTCGATGTAAAGGGAGTCGCCTATGGCATCAAAACCAGTGTCAGGTCCTAACTGTTTGTACATGCGGCTGTTGTTGTTGCGCAGTGTGCCAATATGAAGCTGCATAACCCAGCCGAGGCGTGAGTATTCTCTGCCAAGAAAGACCATAAGGGCTGTTTTGAATTGCTTCACCTGCTTGCTGGATAAGGTTTCTCCTTTAAGCCGGCTTGTAAATATTTGTTCCAATTCTTTTTGATTGGCTGGTTCATAAACCGGTGGTTCCAGAGCGTGGTCGGAGATGCGACAGCTGTTTTCATGAAAGTAGGCAATACGGCTTTGCAAGGCTTTGGTAAAAGCAGGGTAGGATGTAATTTTTTGACCGATTAATGATTCAAGTTTTGAATGCCAGTCGATGAATCCAGGGGACTCGATGTTGATGGCTTTGTCCGGCCGGAATGCCGGCACCACTTTAACGGTGAATGTGGTGTCAGAGGCAAGGGCTTTGTGATAGCCCAGGTCGTCCAGGGGGTCGTCTGTGGTGCCGATGACCTTGACATTTGAGCGCTTAATCAGGCCGCGGGAGCTAAAATCATCCTGCTCAAGAAGGCTGTTGCATTTGTCAAAAATCATGTCAGCTGTTTTGGTGTTTAATAAATCATCTATCCCGAAATATCGCTTTAATTCCAAATGGGTCCAATGGTAGAGGGGGTTTCCCAGGCTGTTTTCAATGGTTTCCGCCCATTTCCCGAATTTTTCCTTATTGCTGGCATTGCCGGTTATGAATTTTTCTTCAACACCATTGCTCCTCATGGCCCGCCATTTGTAATGGTCGCCGCCCAACCAAAGTTCGCTTATGTTGTTATACTTTTTGTTTTCAGCTATTTCCCTTGGACTGAGATGGCAATGATAATCATAAATGGGCATATTTTCCGCGTAGTGGTGATATAATTTTTTTGCGCTTGTGCTTTGCAGCAAAAAATCCTCGCACATGAATTTTTTCATAGTTGCTCCTTGTTTTTTTGGTATTACTAACAGGGGGTATTTAAATTTTCAACCTCAATAATAGGGATTTACTTAGATTCTTTGATTTGCTGAAGTGCCTTTTCTGTTAAGGAGGCAATCTCGTCAAAGCGTTTTTCTGAAATTAGTTTTTTGGGCGCGATCCAGCTGCCCCCGCAGGCCAGGACCTTGTTAAAACCAAGATAGCCGGTAATATTGTCCTGATTGATGCCGCCTGTTGGAATAAAACGGATTTTGTTAAAAGGCCCGCTAATGGCTTTCAGATAGTTAAGGCCTCCTGCTGCTTCAGCAGGAAAAAATTTGATTATTTCAATTCCCAATTGAATGGCCAGCTGGATTTCAGAGGGAGTGATGGCTCCTGGTGTGATGGGAATATAATGGGCCATGCAGTATTCCACAACCTTGGCATCTATACCTGGCGAGACGATAAAACGCGCGCCAGCATCAATCGCGGCTTTTACCTGATCAATTGTGAGTACAGTGCCGGCGCCAATGATGAGTTCATTGAATCTGGAACCCATGGTTTTGATCGCTTGGGCTGCACAGTCAGTTCGAAAAGTGATTTCAGCGAGGGGGAGCCCGCCTTTGAGTAAGGCTTCTCCCAAGGGTTCTGCATGTTGAACTTCGGGAATCTCAATAACTGGTATAAGTTTATGCTTTTCAAAGGAATCAAATATTGTTGTATTCATTTTTTGTTCCTGCTTAGTATGTTTTTTTGATGTTGATTCATGTTGAATCACTCGCTAATAATAGGTTGAACCAGCCAGTGGAGTCAATGCTTTTTTTGGACAATAAAAAAATGCGAATAATTTGCATTTTTTTATTGACAGTATTTTTGTTTAAAAATATATTTTGCCTATGACTCGTATTCGTCAAAGTATACTGGATTTGATAGAGAATTCAAAAAAACCGATGAGCGCGGCCCAGGTTTATAAGGAGTCCTCTGAATCTGCTGATTTGGCAACCATTTACCGCGGGCTTCAGTATCTGGAGGATAAACAGTATCTTGAATCCTTTGTTTTTGCCTGTGATTGCCGAGGGGGTATTGAGCGTTACTATACCCTTCGCGCGGCTGCCCACAAGCATTATTTTCACTGTTCCCATTGTCACCGGTTTTTTCCATTAAAAAATTGTCCGATCGATTCTTCCATTGAAAAAATGGAGAAGGACAATGCCTTTAAAATAAGCCGGCATTTTTTGACCTTGACGGGCACGTGCCGTGATTGTCAAGAGTGATGTTGACAGACTTGTTGGGTCACTATTATAGAAAGGAAATGTTTAATGAAAATAAGGAATACAAGGATTTTGCTTCTGATAACCATATTATTGCTTATCCTAAGCACTTGTACGAAAACACAAAGCTCCAATACAGAAAAAAATCCACTAAGGTCGATTATTGCCAGTACAAGCATTATTGCTGATGTGGCAGCAAATATATGCGGAGATAAAGCCAAAATTGAAAGCCTTATCAAGGCGGGACAAAGCCCTCATAATTATGAACCCGGCACCAGGGATATTGCCCGCCTATCATCAGCGTCACTGGTGTTTGTAAATGGTTTCGATTTGGAACAGGGCTTGCTGGAACTTATTCAGAATAACGTAACTGTAGAAATAGTCGAAGTATCCCGTGGTATAGAACCGATTACTATGATTGAACATCATGATGAAGAAGAGGATTCCGAGCCGTATTCAGAGCATCACGTTCATGGCGAGTTTGACCCCCATACCTGGACATCTCCATTAAATGTAATGAAATGGTGTGATGTGATACGCGAAGCGCTTGAAACACATGATCCTGATAACCGTGCTTATTATCAAACTCAATACACCGCTTACATAAAGAAACTCCAAGCTTTGGATGATTTTATCCGGAATGACTTGTATCGAGTGGAAAGTAAGATCATCATGATAACTGACCACCGTTTTATGGAATATTTTGCCCGGGATTATGGTCTTGAAACGCCATTAACCATTTCCGACAGCTTTTCATCAAACGCGGAACCCAGCCCCCAGGATATGGCGAATCTGGTCAATTTTATAAAAGCCAATAAAATTAAGGCATTGTTTTTGGGTAATACCAGCGATGATGCCATGAATAAACTGGCAGAAACGATTAAAGGGGAATTAAACAACAAGCTCAAAATCATTATTTTACTGAGTGGTTCTTTAACGCCGCCCGGGCTAGAGGGCTCCACTTATCTCGATTTTATGACTTACAATGTGGCTCGCATTGTTGATTCCCTGAAATAAGGATAAAACAGGAACAAGATGAATAAACCGAAAATTTTATGTTATGGTAAAGATTGCGATCATCCCATTATTCCCGATACACCGGCTCTTGAAATTCGGGAATTATCCTTTCGTTATCCAACTGCAAAGGAAGACACGATTGACAATATTTCGGTGGATATTTTTCCAGGTGATAAAATAGCCCTGGTCGGCCCCAATGGGGCTGGAAAATCCACGCTCATGAATTTGATACTGGGCCTTGAAAGAATTCAGAAAGGTCTTATTAAGGTTTTCGGCAACAAAGCAGCCGCCTGCCGCCATCGGGTTGCCATGGTTCCTCAAAAGGCCTTTATTGACTGGCATTTTCCGGTTACTGTCCGCGATGTTGTGACCATGGGGCGTTATGTCCATTTGGGTTGGTTCAGGAAACCTGATAAGCATGATAAAACCATTGTTGATGATGCCTTGAAAACCATGGAGATCAAAAATCTGGCAGATCGTCAGGTTAGCGAATTGTCAGGCGGCCAACAGCAGCGTGTTATGTTAGCCAGAACGTTGGCGCATCAGGCTGATCTTTTGCTTCTTGATGAGCCCCTGAATCATGTGGATATTGCCACCCAGGAATTGATTTTTCACACCATAGAAAAACTCTGCTCCGAGGGAAAAAGCGTGCTTGTTTCGACCCATGATCTGGGAATTCTCACTGTGCATTTTAACCGGGCCCTGTTTCTGGACAAAAGCATTATTGCCGACGGCCCGGTTAAAGACGTTCTTACACCTGAAAATATCGCAAGGGCTTATGGTTTTGAATTTCATATGGATAAGGAGGCCCCATGGTACTCTGGATTGTAGAACCCCTTCAGTACGCTTTTTTCGTCAAAGGTCTGCTTGCCGGCATCATCACGGCTGTTGCCTGCGGCGTATTAAGCGGTTTTGTCGTCTGGCGGGGAATGGCTTTTATAGGTGATGCTCTGGCTCATTCTATTTTGCCGGGAGTCGTAATTGCCCTGGTTTTGGGTGTGAATTTACTGTTCGGTGCCTTGGGCGCGGCTGTTTTATCGGTTGCCGCTATCGGGACTCTTTCCCGAAAAAAGGGTTTCAGGGATGACACAGCCATTGGGGTGATTTTTACCGGGGCCTTTGCTTTGGGTGTTTTATTGATGAGTAAAATCGGCAGCTTCAAGGATTTGACCCATGTGTTGTTCGGAAATGTGCTGGGTGTTTCTGTTTCCGACTTGATACTTATTCTGATTGTAGGGGTCTTGGTGGTTGTGCTGGTTATTTTGTTTTATAAGGAACTTCTGGTTACCAGTTTTGATAAAACCCATGCCATTGCCATTGGTTTGTCGCCTGAACTGATTCATTATTTGCTTTTAGGAATGATTGCTGTTACCACGGTTATCGCTTCCCAAACCGTGGGTGTTGTTCTGGTTCTGGCACTTTTGGTGACTCCGGCAGCATCGGCCTCGCTTCTGGTAAAAAGTCTGAAAAAAATCATTTTGCTTTCAACGGGATTGGCCGTGGTTTCGGTAATAGCAGGTTTTTATTTGTCCTATTATTTTGACCTGGCTTCCGGCGCTCTTATTGTTCTGGTTTTGTCAGGATTTTTTATTGTTGCTTTTATAAAAAATGCCTTGGCTGGCCGCGTGAGAAAATAGGGTTCTTCTGAATCTCTGTTTCTATGGCCTGAGATCTATTGTTTTTTTCACTGCATTTTTTAAAGCTTGTGCAACTAACTTTGCGTTAGGGATAGTAAGGGGGCTGAAGCAATTTTTCAAAATTGCTTCAGCCAACAAAATAGGCGCGATAATTTCGCGGCTATTTTGGTCGGAGCAAAGCGGAGCCCTGAATAGCCCGGCCTGCCTAAGCCCCCTGGGGCTGGCAGGCAACGCCCATACTCATAGTCATTTGTTTCATATTATTCCGATTGTTTATCAGTTTACAAGGGCATCGAGGTTAGGCTTTACTTCTTTTTTTTCGATAAACAAGAGGTCTTCGATAAAGGCCTTGTTCAGCTGCCTGCCTGCCAAGGCATAATATTTTCCACGGTAGGCGGAACCTTGAATAAGGCGGAAAATCTCCTTTGACAATTCATTTTTGCCAAGAGCATAGGAAGTCGCAGCCAAATAATAAAGGGTTTTGTATACATCCTGCTGGTCAAGATATGAGGCGATGTCCTGGTTGGCGTAAAGGTCTTTGAGAAAAATATTCAGAGTGCGGTATTCATAAAGGGGAAAGAATTCCCGAAAGTACTCGAAGCTTTCAGATAGCAATTGAACCAGGCTGAAGAGCAGGTTGGTCAGTGCTTCCTTGTATTGTCCGCTGCGGTATAAAAACCATCCCAGTTCGCGGTGAGCCTTGATAACCTGGGGGTAGCCTGAGAGGCGGAAAAGGCGGAAGAGCTGGTCAAAGCCTTTGTCCATATAGAGCATGTAATAGGCATCGCGGAAATTCTGGAATTCCCTTTGATTGTAATCCTGATCATCGCTGATAATGGACTGCTGAATGTGCTGGTATTCAAAATAACGCTGCCAGCTAAGATACAGGTCGCCCAGTTTATCCATGACCTCATATTTCTGGTTGGGGATTTCAAAAAAGTTTTTTTTCTCCAAGGCTTTTTGATAATGCCTTTCAGCCAGCTGGAATTCTCCTTCGATTTGCCAGTAAATGTCGGCAATAGCCATCTCGGCCTCGGGATAGTCCTTTTGCATGGTCAAGGCTTCTTTAAAGTATTCGATGGCCTTTCCGTATTCCCTTTGGTTCGCAAAACTTTTTGCCTTTTGAAAAACCACCCAGGCTGGTTCTGTTTTATCCTGGGCGTAAAGCAAAAGGGGCAAGCAAAAGAGCAATAAAATGGCAGCTGTTTTTTTCAAAGCTTCTTTATTTCCTCCAGAAAGGCTGTTTCCGCCTGATCCCGTTCGACCTTACGGATGATTTGGCCATTTTTAAAAATAATGGCATAACGGCCGGAACCGCTGATTCCCAGATCCGCGTGTTTGGCCTCGCCGGGGCCGTTAACCGGACAGCCCATGACAGCAATGGTTTTATTCAGAGCTGATCCTATAATTAATTCTCGGATACTTTCTAGAAATTGCTGAACAGGAAATTCGGCGCGCGTGCAGGTGGGGCAGGATATTATTTTCAAACCCTGTCCGCCCATGTCCAACGCCTGAAGCAGCTGATGCCCCGCGTAGACCTCTTTCAGCGATGAGTCTGACAGGGAAATCCTTATAGTATCGCCAATACCCTGTTTTAACAGTTGGGCGAAAACCACGGTGGTCTTGATTAGGCCAGGGATCAAGGGCCCGGCTTCGGTGAGCCCCAGGTGCAGGGGATAATCGAATTTTCGTGAAAAAATTTCATTGGCCGCTATGGTTTCATCAACCTGGGAGGATTTTAATGAAAAAAGGGCGTTTGTAAAGCCTTGCTGCTCGAGGATATTGATCTCTTCTTCAGCTGCTTGCACCATGGCCTGGCCGCGGTCGGCTTTATCGCCAAGATGGCCTGGCAAGGAACCACTGTTTATGCCAATGCGAAGGGGGATAGCCTTGTCCATGGCTTTTTTGATTACTTCCTTTACTTTCCAGTCCGCGCCAATATTGCCCGGGTTGATTCGGATTTTGGCAATAGGAAAATCCATCACGCGAAGGGCGATTTTGTGGTTAAAGTGGATGTCCGCTACTAAAGGCATGGGAGCTCTTTCGCATAATGGCCCCAGAAGTTCGGCGTCCTCCAGTTTGGGCACAGCAAAGCGCATGATATGGCAGCCGGCTTCTTTCAATACATCGAGCTCCCTGATGATTTCCTCGGCCGGCAGATCAAGGGGCTTTTTCCACATGCTCTGGACCAGAATGGGATTTCCCGCTCCCAGCTGAAGCGACCCGATTTTAACAAGCCTGGTGGCTTTTCCTTGGTTCATATTCTATCCTTTATATAATCTGGTTACTATTTTACTTCAAAAATTGGTTTTGAGGAAGGGGCGTTTCTGGTTTCCTGAGCTATGTTTTTTTCTGGGGTGTTGCCTGATAAGCCCAGGGGCTTTCAGGCCGGGCTTTGCGGGGCTCCGGCTTTCGCCTATGACCATAAAAGCCGCGAAATTATCGCGGCTTTTATGTTGGCGAGCCTTTTTTGAAAAAAAGGCTCGCCCCCCTCCAATCCCTAACATCTGTGGCCAATATGCCCATTATTATTGAAAAAAGGCAATGTTATCCTGTTTTATCACCATGCTGAAGTGCGATTATCAGCATTGACCCAATCCTGTTGATGGGTTCACATAGTACTGGGCGATCAACAAGGCATCGACAATATCTATTTTACCTGAGCAGTTCACATCTGCTTTTTCCGGGTTAAAATTATTTGGATTCAGACCAACATAGTATTGGGCAATCAAAAGGGCATCAACGATGTCGATGGTGCCGCTGTTGTTTACATCCCCCATGATTTCTGTTGGCTTGGGAGTCGGTGTGTTTTCAGGCGTGGGAGTTACGGTTGGTGTGGCTGTGCTTGTATTTTTGATGGCTGCTTTAAAAGCATCCAGAGAAGCCTGGCTGGAGTTGACCCGCCAGTCGGTTTCCTTGTTTTCGCTGAACCAGGAAACAGCCTTTATGCGTGGATAGGAGTTGCTGATTTTATTATAGGAATCGGTGATCCAGGCAGCCTTGTCACCGCCAATTTCAGTGGAAGCGATTTCATCAATGATCATGGGCTTGTTGATTCCGGATAATGCATTATAGGCTGATCGAAAGATTTGATCAAAATTCTGCCACAGGCTTCCCCAATCTTGGGTTGTGCCCCAGTTATAACCATCAATGGCCAGGTAATCCACATAATTGTCTCCGGGATAATGACCAAGATAGCTTGTGTTGGCTCCGTTATTAGTGCAGTTGATATTGAATATCCATCTGACATTGTTTGCCCCGGCATTACGGAATAGGTCTACCACATGACGGTAGGCGGAAACATAACTTGAATTGTTATTGTCAGAGCTGTCTCCAATGGCCCAGGGGTACCAGTTTCCATTTCCTTCATGAAACAGGGGAATCCATATTTCCCGGCCATAATTTCGAATGTCATTGGCAGTTCTGGTGATATAAGCGTCTTTGCTGCCATTGATCACATCCCGGTTGGACATTCCCCAGGCTTCCCATGTGAGGATGGCGATTGATCCATTATTATAGATAGGATCCAGAATCCTGTTTTGAATTGAAGATATTTCAGTATTCCAATCCATATATACCATAACAGTATCAAGATGATGGTCTATAAGCCTTTGGAAATTATCTATACCCGAGGTACTGGCTTGAACCCCTAACCAGGCCCCCACCAGAAATCCCTGGTCGCTAAGCGAAATTTCTCCATAAAGCATGGTGTAACCAAGTACCAGTAAAAAAATTAATAGAATAACTTTTTGAATTTTCATAATTTCTTTCTCCATCTTTTATTTTAATGTGTTTACAGCTATAATTTAACTTAAAAGCTTGTGTAATGAAAACTCGAGGCTATACTGGTTTTTCTCGGGTTTTTCACTGGTTTGGGGTTCTTATCCTTTAACCAGGATTGGTATTGTCCAGAAAAAGGAATTGATAAATGGTGAATAAAATAGGAAATATCGCGGTGCTCTGTGACTGGTGCCGGGGGCCCTATCAGGAAAAACTTTTTTCAGGTATCCTGGCAGCAGCTGATAAATATGATAAAAAATGCTTTTTCTTTGCTGGTCGAAAATTGAAGGCCCCGGATTCCGAGGATCTTTATCAAAACAGGATTTATCAATTAATTCGTCCCGACGATTATGAAGGAATTATTCTTACAGGGCTGCTGGCCGATTATTGCACTCAAAAAGAATTTCTTGATTTTGCGATAAGCTATAACAGCTGTTCCCTTGTTTCAGTTGAATACAAACTGCCAGGATATTCAGCTGTGCTTTGTGATGATAAGTCGAGTATAGCTGGCTTGGTGGCTCATTTGGTATCAGACCATCATTATCACCATTTTATTGTTGTTACCGGGCCCAGGGACAATTATTGCTCGCGAAACCGCTTGTCTCTAATAAAAAAACAACTTGAAAAACACACGATTCTTCTGGAACCGGCTTCCATTCTGGAAGGAGATTATTCCTATATATCCGGACGTTCTGCCGCGAAAAAGTTACTCCATAAACTGAAAAAGGGTTTTCATAAAAAAATTGACGTGATAATGGCATTTAATGATTTGATGGCAGCTGGCATTATTGATGAGCTAGGAGAAAATAAGATCAGGGTGCCTCAGGATGTGGCTGTTACCGGGTTTGATAACCTTGATGATGCTTCGACCAATGTGCCGGGAATAACGACTATTGATCAGCCGATTTATGATCTGGGCTATTTCGCGCTCCAAAGCCTGGCAACTGACAAAGCCCCTGAGAATCAGGATATCTTCCTAAAATCAAAACTCATTATCAGAGGGTCCTGCGGATGTCCAGAGCAAGGATCCAACAAGAGTCTTGTGGAACAATAAAGCCATTACCCGAGAAAGGCCGAAACACCTGTTTCTCAAGAGCAGGAGAATTCTGAAAAAACAAAACCTTCTTTTTCCGAGTATTATATTTATCAATTGATTTATGTGAGTGATGCCTTGAAAAAGGTCCTGAATATTACCGAGTTGAGCCAGTGGATGAATAAGGGCTTCTCAAGCCTGGGAATAAGTGATTGTTATATGTTTTTATCTTCGGAAAAGACTCAACAAACATATCAATTGGCTGCAGGCTACGGTCCTCGGGGCATTCTTTCAGATCAGGAAATCGCTGACTCCATAAATTCAGATTTCACTTTTATCGCGGCAGCTAATAAGAGTGAGGGCCATTTTTGCTTATTGCCATTGCTCTTTGATGAAGAGCAATATGGTTTTTTGTTCATGACAATGAAGATGTCCTCCTGGTTGGCCTATGAAACCTTGCGCGCCCAGGTGTCAAGCAGCCTGAAAAATATTTATTTGCTAGACCAGGTGAATCATATGAATGCAGAATTGATTGGCATGAATCAAAAGCTGAAAAACACAGAAGAGCAGAAAACCCGGTTTTTTATTAACATGGCCCATGAAACCCGGACACCCTTAACACTAATCAAGAATCATCTGGATAACTACTCTCAAAACAAGCCCGATGATCAGGATTTGACTATAATAAAAGCCAACATCAATCATCTGCTCCAGAACATGATCAATTTTCTGGATGCTGAAAAAATCCAGAAAGGGAAGATACTCTATAACCATAACCAGATAATTGATTTATCGGAACTTGTTTTTGCCAAGAAAAAACTCTATGGCCAGGCCCAGGCCGGTTCTTTTCAGCCTATTGAATGGCGAGTGGATGCTGGTTGTTTTATTCAAGCTGATCCCTGGGCTGTTGATCGAATTTTGAACAATCTTCTGGATAACGCGATAAAATACAACCAGGATTACCAGATTATCAAGGTGAAACTGAAGAAAAATAACGGGAAAATTCATTTATGTGTTGAAGACAAGGGTGTGGGTATGGCACCCGATGTAGTGGAACATATTT
The DNA here is from genome assembly GCA_016937215.1 of Spirochaetales bacterium. Lineage (GTDB taxonomy): Bacteria > Spirochaetota > Spirochaetia > SZUA-6 > JAFGRV01 > JAFGWI01. Next base: position 11,342 of record JAFGWI010000149.1, read on the forward strand.
TCAGTCCCTATTACCAAATTTCAACCTCAAAATATTCCCAAGGAATTGGTATGGGTTTGTATATTGTTAAGAATATTATTCAAGAAATTGGAGCCAGAATTGAAGTAAAAAGTGAAATTGATAAAGGTAGTCTCTTCCGAGTGGAATTTCCTCAAAGTGATATTTGTTCTGATCAGAGTTGTGAGTTTGTGGTTAGTCTTCCTCAATCATTTGAAATGGAAACGCCTGAGCTTAATTCCACCGCAGAACCTGGCGCGGCTGAGGCCCCTAAAATCCTGATTGTAGATGATAACCGGCAACTTTTATCATTCTTGCAGAATTCCTTGAGCCAGGATTTTTCCGTTATTGTTGAAGATGATTCCCGAAGGGTTATGGCTTTGTTGCATTCCGGGGGGCTGCCAGACTTGATTATTTCCGATGTGATGATGCCTTTTATTGACGGGCATGAACTGGTTAATCAAATTTATTCCATCGCTGAATACACCTCTATCCCTGTTATTTTTTTGACAGCCCGGGGTTCTGAAACAGAAAGAATCGCAAGCTACAGCCAGGGTGTGATCGATTATATTCAAAAGCCTTTTTCAATTGTCAGCTTGAGATCAAAAATCAAAGCCCTCCTGCGTCTGGAAAAAACCAGAGAAAAAAACAAAGCCAGGGAGGTGAAGCGCCGGATTTTATCGGTTCTCAATGAATCTGATGTTGATGAATATGACCAAGTAAAACAGAATTTTGATTCGCTCTGTCTTAGCTACAAGATATCTCAGCGGGAAAAGGAGGTTCTTGTGAAGATTGTAAAGGGAGCTAATAACAAACAAATTGCCTCCAGTCTCAACCTCTCCTTAAGGACAGTGGAATTTCATATTTCCAATTTATTCAAAAAATGCCATTGCAGTGACCGTTTTCAGCTCTTGAAAATATTCCACGAGTCTCTGACTTAACTCTATTAACTCCATAGTATTTGTTTAGCTGGTTGTACGTTGGGCGTTTCCTGCTTTCATTTCATTACAGCAGGCCAGGCTTTCCATAACTCCGCTTCGCTTC
>JAFGWI010000150.1 GCA_016937215.1 Spirochaetales bacterium
AAGTCACGTGCTCTGGCCAGCTGAGCTAAGGTGGCGTTATTGAGTCATGAATATATTATATCTCTGGAGGATAGTCAATACTTTTTAATAATTTTTTAGAAGAAAGTGTCAAGATTTCTATGCGGTCTTTAAACACAGCTATGGTCTGTTCAAACTGGGCTGAAAGGGCCTGGTCGGCTTTCAAACTCCATTGGTCTGTCAATAAAGTCAGAGGACTATTTATTGTGACCAAAGCTGGTTCTATCGTAAAAACCATTCCGGGTTTAATGGTAATGCCCTGCCCGCTTTTACCTATATGAGGAACCTTAGGCCCCTCGTGTAACTGCTGACCAATACCGTGGCCAACAAAATCCTCGACCACGTAATAACCCAGTCGCCGCGCCATATTTGAAACCGCTTCTCCTACATCACCCAGGGTGTTACCCGCGCGTACAGCAGCTATTCCGGCAATCAGGGATTTCCACGCTGCCGCGACAAGCGGGTGCCGGCCCTGCTTATCCACCCAGAAAGTCCAGGCACCATCGCCATACCAGCCGTTATACTCAACCGCGATGTCGATTGATAACAGGTCACCTTGTTTCAAGCGGCAGTGATCCGGCACACCATGGGCGGCCACTTGGTTAACAGAAGTGCAAATATGAGCAGGATAGCCCTGGTGTCCCTTTATAGCTGAACGGCAATGGTGTTTTTTTAAAAAATCACCAGCCAGATTATCCAGTTCAAGAGTTGTTATGCCCTCATGGATGAATGAGCTAAGATAACAGATTGTTTTCTCTACAATTTGACAACTTTTACGAATATGAGCCACATCAATGGAAGTTTTAAAGTGAATATCATCCATAAAGCGGCTAAACACGAAAAACCTCTTTTAAAATTTTACAACGGCTTTCCAAAGTCATTGAACATGGATTACCCGACATACTGGAGCCGCTGGTTTTATTAGCCACCTCCTCTATATCGCTTTCCGAAATTGAAAAGTGGGATAAATTTAAAGGCAGTCTGAAATTGGATAAAATACAGGTGAATATCTTCTTTAACCATTCAAAAGGATCTTCTCCTCCGGCAGCAGATGCCAGTAATTTGTCAAGCTTTGATCCGATGGATTCTCGATTGTGTTCTAGTACCGGGTTAAAAAACAATGCGCAAATCTGACCATGGGGTATATCGAATTTACCACCGATCGATGATGCAAAACCATGAACCGCTCCCAGACCCGCGTTGGCAAGGGCAATACCGCTTATCAGTGACCCATAAGCGATGATGGTCCTGTTTTCCAGCGTGTTTTTTCCAAGTGATAATGATAGCAAAGCAGAGAGGCTATGAACAAAACAACCCTCAACCAAAGCCGATGTCATGGGCTGGGCCTTTTTAGACACATAGGATTCAAAAAGCTGCACAATGGCATCTAACCCTGCATAAGCCGTAACCTCGGAAGAAGCCGAAATATGCAGTTCCGGGTCAACAATAACATGAGAAGCCATAATCAATGGCGACCTCATGCTTTTCTTTACACCATGAACCGGAGATTTGATCACTGCGTTTTTACTTACTTCCGAACCTGTTCCGGCTGTAGTTGGTATGGCAATCCAAGTTAGTCCAGGTTTTACTATTGGCCGATTCTGCCCTATGCCTTCAAGATAATCCAGCACGTTTCCACCATTTGTCAAAAGCCCGGAAAGCGCTTTGGCACTGTCCAGCACACTTCCTCCCCCAACAGCGATCATGAGGTCTGGTGAAAAATCACGAGCCTCGTTTAGCGCGCCAGCGATTGATTCAACTGTGGGTTCATTTTTTTCAATACGGCAAAAACGACATTGATTCCCTTTCAAAATTTGTGAGAATTCCTTATCCAATTCCAGCCGATAAAACCAGGAAGAACCAGTCAATATCAGTATTTTTAAAGGGCTCGTACCCAGAATATTATTCAATTCAAATCGTTTTCCTGGCCCGAAAATAAGACTTCCTGGTATTGAAAAATTAAAATCGTAGAGACTTGTCATAATAAAATGCTCCTAATACCTAATTGCTGTATACTTATCTATCGGTTTGTTTTTGCTGCTTTTTTAAATTTCTTTACCAACAGGATTTTGCATCGTGAATTCAAGGACAGGCGCCATAAATTTGATGCTCAACCTTATAGAATTTAAAAATGAAACCAGGCAGTGAAGAATTTAAAAAACAATGTGAGCAGTAACATCACAAATGAGAGAAAAAAGGCCAGTATCAGCCGGATGATTCTGCCTTTTCGCTGCCGGAAGGAATCAAAAAAAAGACAAACCAAATAGAAGACACCAACAAGAAAATTCAGCAAAGTCAATACAGAAATGATGTTGATCAATACAATCTGGGTCTGGTCAAGGAAGTTCTGAAAATTGCCAATCACAAAATAAATGATGAAAATAAGGGTGATTAAAAAAACAAATCCAAAGATTTTGCCAAGCAACCCTGTAAGCCAGATCCAGGAATCATGAATTTCCTGTTTTATATTATGTGATGTTATTTTTTTTATTATTTTTATCAACTCCGGCTTCATCCCCTTGATAGAATTTCATGATTTTCATTATAATGATTCCAGGCTCTAGGATGAACCAAATCATAAAAATTGTAAAGATAGTGCCAACCGGCAGCCTTCTTTTTCGACACTATTGCGGGTTTACCTAAAACAGCTCTGTTATCATTTTATCGGAAAGATTGGGAGAACTATGAAAATCTTTATCAGTTTTTTGATTATTCTTATTCTTGGCGGAGTTGTTTTTTATCTAGGATGGATCAACAATCAGATACCTTTGGGTTATATCGCGGTTATCCACACTTCCACCTCAGGATTTGTTGAACATCCGGTAAAATCCGATGAATTCACCTGGATGTGGGAAAACATTCTTCCAACCAACATGACAATCTACAAATTTTCACTTACATCCTATCAAAGTAAAATCGATTCGCCTGTTAAAGGCTATTTGTATCCATCTGGAGAAAGTTACGCGCAGGCTATTGGCCTTTCCGAGGATTTTTATTTTGAAATGGAACTTTCCCTTGTTTTCAAAATCAGGGAAAACAACCTGGTCTCCTTGGTTATCAACGAAAATCTGACACCTGATACCTTGAACACTTACTACCAAAAAAAAGCCGAAGACATGGCTCTGGCCATTTCCAAGCTGGCTCTCAGTGATCCTCTCCTGTTTTCCGGCGGTGATTATGAAGAAAAAATCAAAGAGCAACTATCAAAGGACAATAATTTTGTTTCACTTGAAATCCTTCAGGTCATTCCCAGCAATATCAAAAAAATTCCCGATTATGATAATTACCTTTATGCGAAAAAGTCATTTTTTGCCTTAAAAGAAGAAGAAATGAAAACAAAACTCCAGCTTATCCAGCTGGAACGTCAACGCGATGAAGAAGCCTTGAAAAAGGAAATCCAGATTATCCAGCAGATCGAGGATTATGGAAGCCTTTTGGAAAACTATCCCATTCTTATTGAATTTCTCCAATTACGGAAACTTTCTTCAGAGGAATTTTTAAAATTCTCGGAAATTAAAAACCAGGGTGAATAATGCCGAAACAGGACCATAGTTATTTTTACAGCTTCAATAAACTGGATTATGTCCAGGGTATGAAAAAACCGGAAGGCTGCATTCTCTGTCACTTGCGAGACCATCATAAAAACGTGGAAAATCTCTGTGTTCATGAGGATTCACATTTTCTGGTCAGCATTAATCTTTATCCTTATAACCCCGCCCATCTGATTGTATTTCCGAGGCGTCACGTTGAAGACATTCGTGAATATAGCGAGGAAGAGGTCTCGGCTTTGCACAGTCTGACATCCCGCTTTCTTACGGTACTTGAAGATTTATACTCGCCTAAAGGTTTTAATATTGGTTACAACCAGGGACAGGTGGCCGGTGCTTCTATTTCCCATCTCCATTGCCATATTATACCTCGCTACCCTGGTGAAATAGGTATATCCGACCTTATCGGAGGCCAACGTGTGTTAGTTGAAGACCCCCGTGTCACCCGAAAAAAAATCCTCAACCATTTGAAAAATAGGAAATAGCAGCCGCGAATCTGATTTTTCAATTTTCTCGTTTTAATAAATCAAAATAAAATCCATATTTGTCTAACCTCTTTACTTTTTGGACATTGCCTGGTTAGCCAGGGGCTTTATCAGGCTTGGCCATTTGGCAATAGGCTGCCGCTTCGAAGGTTTTCGTGCTGGTAATAAATACACTGTATTTATGGCTCGCTGACATGAATGCTCATTGGCATTCACTATTGACGTGATTGCTCATTGGCATTCACTGTACACATGCGACCATGCCGGAAATTATCCGGCAAAAAAGGCTTAGCTTGCAATTTTCCAGAAAATGACAAGCCATGTGTCCCTATCCATAAGCCATTTATAGCCAAATTGTGATTTAGCTGAACAAATACTAAAATTCTACCCGCTCAAACCGCCCTGAATAAAAAAATAAAAAAGTTGAAAAATATCTAAAGGGAATTTTTAATTAACCGAGATTCTAATTAAGAATAAAAGATTTACAGATTATGTATGTATCGATAATTTTCAAAACAGGAACAGGGATGTTCTTGCTGTAATGATATCAAGGAGGATGAAATGATCATCAATCATAACATGAGCGCTCTGTTCGCCCAACGTCAATTAAAAATAAATAACCGTGATGTAGACAAAGACATGGAAAAGCTTTCTTCAGGTTTTCGCATTAATCGAGCTTCTGATGACGCCTCTGGCCTGGCTGTGTCTGAAAAAATGAGGTCTCAGATCAGGGGTCTTATTCGCGCTGAAAAAAACGCGGCTGACGGTATTTCATTTATTCAGACAGCAGAAGGATATTTACAAGAAAGTCAAAACGTTCTCCAAAGAATACGTGAACTGGCTATTCAGAGTTCCAATGGAATCTATACAGCTGAAGACAGGCTACAAATCCAGGTTGAGGTGTCTCAACTTGTTGATGAACTTAATCGCGTGGCTTCTCACGCCCAATTTAACGGCATGAACCTTCTAACAGGTCGCTTCGCGAGGCCCACAGGAGAAAATGCAGTGACCGGCAGTATGTGGTTTCATATTGGAGCCAATATGGACCAGAGAGAGCGAGTTTATATTCATACAATGACAGCCCAAGGGCTTGGTCTTCAAGCAGTCAATGGCTATCCCCATTCAGCAACCTTTATTTCATTATCAACACCTGACAGATCAAACATGATTATCGGAATGGTCGACGACGCTTTGTTAAAAGTAAGCAAACAACGAGCAGACTTGGGAGCTTATCAAACCCGTCTTGAGATGGCCAGTGAGGGTCTTTTATCCGGGGCTGAAAACCTTCAAGCAAGCGAATCGCGCATTCGTGATGCTGATATGGCTGAACAGATGGTCAGTTTCGTTAAAAACCAGATACTGGTGTCATCAGCCACATCCATGCTGGCACAGGCAAACACAAAACCGCAATCCATTCTTCAATTGATGCAATAAAAGCGCATTACCCACTTTTCGCGATAAATATAGCCATTTCTTAAATTCATCGCGGAATGTGGGTTAGTGCATTTCAAATTTTGGTTTAACATTTGTTTAGCCAAAGCTTACGTTTCGATTCAAACAGGTTAGGGATCGGAGCCATGAGAGCGCATTTTTTAAAAAATGCGCTCTCAAAGCGTTTTTTCCCGGTTAATTTCCGGGAAAAAACCTTCGGAGGCGGAAGCCGAAGTGGCCGAGAGCCCGGCCAGAGCCCTTTCAGGAAAGCCATTTTACATTTGGACAGCCACTTGACAAACAAAGATAACAGCCCTTTTTTAAGATTGCATAATGATCGGACAAATGTAAAATGGCCTCTCCATGGACTGATAACAAGGCGCATTGATAAAGGGCTGGGGCAACCCCCATCTCCTGAAAAAAAATAATAGCCCCGATAAAATGTCAAATCAGAAATTATTTTTAATAATGGCGTAATAGGATGTTGTGTTATATTCAAGCTTTATTTTCTGAACAATTTTTTCAGCATCATCATTTCGGCCAAGGTCATTCAATATTAGATAAGCCTGATAAAGGGCCTTAACAGCAACCTCTTTATATTGCGGAAAAAGATAACTTGTCTTGATGTATTCATCAGCAGCCAGAATCATGGAACCTTGAATTTTATAGATTTTCGCGACAAGACTCTGAGCCTCGGCTCCAGTTGAGCCAACCGAGTTATCACTCAGGCCCTTAAAAATATTCTGAGCGTATTGATAATTTTCTTTTATCAAATAATATTCGCCAATGCGAAATACAATTTGGTCTGAAAGCTGAGAATCGAGCACTTCCTTTTGAAGCGCGAGAAGCTGCTTGTAAGCCTCTTCAGGTTCTTTATCCAGCAGCCAGGAAGCATATTCATAGGCTATTTTCTGCTGAATCAAAACCGGTATTTCCTTGTCATCATTTATTTTGTTAACAAAGTCTAAAACATGATCAGCATTTCCCTGCTTTTGGAGAATATCTTTGATGGTTTCTATAATCTGGTCCTGATTACGGTCCTGATCTGTGGTTTTTAAATACTGGTAATAATAATCAAGACTTTTTTGAGAATATCCCATTTCATTATTGGCAACAGCTAATTGATAATAAGCTCGCTGGATAAGCTGTGAGCTTTTAAACAGCTTGAGAAATTCTTCAAATCGTGTAATGGCCCGAAGAAAATTCCGTTTTTTCATGTCATCTTCTCCAAGATCAAACCAGGCTTCAGCAGCCAGTTCACTTTGAGGAAATTCCAAAGCCAATTGCTCAAAAACATCCTGCGCCTTGCCGCTGTCTCCGAGATGGGTCAACAATATTCCCTTTTGATACAGAATATTCTCACGTATTGGACTTTTACCGTATTCCTTATCAAGGGCAAGGGCTTTGTTGTAATATAACAGAGCTTCTCCGTAATTCTGTTCTTCTGGATCTTCAGAGGCAAGGCCGGCACGAAAATAGGCTTCAGAGATTAGATTTGAATCATCATACAGGCGCGTTAATTTCAAAAAAGTATCCTTCGCGGCCTTCATGTGTTTCTGGCGATATTGCGCCCATCCCAGCCAGTAAAGAACTTCCGCTCCTTGGGCTTGGGTTTTTAATAATTCAAAAGCAAAATTAAAATTTTCCGCTGCCAAAGGAAGAAGCCCCTCTTTCATCATGGATTTGCCAAGATAAAAATAACCCAGACCTTTCCATTGTAGATTTTCGGAAGGCTCCTGATTTTTTTTATCATTAGCTATTTCAGCATTTTTTTCCGATGTCAGTTTTTTGAAATAATCTTTGGCATTTTCAATATCATCATAATTAAAATAATTAATGCCAATTGCCAATAAAGAACGTTTTTCCAGTTCTGTCCCCCTACCCCATTGGGCTGCTTGTTGATAAAATTCAAGGGCACGGTTGTATTCTTTTCGCTGCGAATAAATATATCCGATTTTATAATAGCTTTCGCCCAACAAATCCGAGTGGCTGTGATTTTTTACAATATTCTGAAAATCCATAAGGGCGGCAGAATAATTTTCCGCCTTCAAATGTGTGTCAGCCCGAAAAAAAAGAAATTCAGGGTATTCCTTTTCAAAGGCATATTGCGATAATATCTGGTCCCAAATTTTAACAGATTCCTCGAACAAAGCTTCGCTGCTTTTAAGTTTCCCAAAGATGATTAACGCCTGTTTATGATAGGGGCTTTGTTTTTCAGTCACATAAAGATTAAGGTATTGATAGGCTTTTTGAAATTCCTTTTTTATCACATAAATATCCGCCAGCTTCAAGCGAATTTTATGGTTCAATTCATCCTGATTTTCAATATCATTCGTTTTTAATGCTTTCTTAAGCGATTCTTCAGCGCTATCATAATCTTTTGCCAGGTAAAACAAAAGTCCATTATTATACTGGGCAAGTCGAATATCTTCGGGTGTTTTTAGAAAATCCAGAATCAAATGATACTGATACAAGGCCTCATCATAATCGTTTTTCTGCACATAAATATCGGATTTTAATTTTAATGATTCCGCGTAGTACTCTCCTTGTGGATACTCTGTAATTAGGGTATGGATATAGTCCAAAGCCTTTTCAAAATCCATTTTTATATAATATATTTGAGCGAACCTAAGGAATACAGCTTCCATATGCGAGTTTTTTTTATTTAATCTGATCAAAGATTCATAATGTCGAAGGGCTTTATCGTATTTAGCCTGTAAATAGTCACATTCACCTAGATAAAAAAGGGATTCATCAAAATACTGCGATTCAGGATAATTCAAGACAATCCGATTAAAAAGCTCGGCTGCTTTCTCATAATGACCGGCCAGCAATTCATTATTCCCTGCCTGATAATAAATATAATCAGCCTGGCTTATTTGAAGATTCGATTCCAATAAACTATTAAAACAAAGTGATGCCTCAGTATAATTCTGTATTTTTTTTAATCCAATCCCTTTCAAGATCAGGCTTTGCTGATAATAATATTCCTCCTGGGGAAATTTCAGCTGCTGATCCAGATAATTTATGGATTTATCATAAATTTCCTGATAATAATAACTGGCGCCTATCCAGTAATTAATCTTGCTGCAATAGGGACTGGATGGGAAATTCTGTTCAAAACTGACTAACCGGGTAATAGTCTGATTGTATTGTTTTGAATAAAAATAGGATAAACCAAGAAAATAAGCCGCGTCATCGGCCAAAGTATCCTGAGGAAAAATCATGAGTAATTTTTCAAAACTACCTGCTGCCACAGAAAAAAAATGGTCTTTAAAAGCCTGATTTCCAATTTTGAAAATATCTTCAGCACTTTCGGAATATAACATTCCCGCCATAGCGAGCAACAGGGGAAAAAATATTCCCTTTTTTATCATTTAGAAACAGGTTCCATCTCTTCCATTGTATTTGTATCTACTACAGGTTTTCCCTGTTTAAAAACAATTTTATCATTTTTAAAGTCAACAAGTATAGAGGAACCGTTTTTAAATTTACCTTTCAAAATCTCGATGGATAATGGATCTTCCAAATGTTTTTGAAGAGTACGCCGCAAGGGCCTGGCCCCATACTTTTCATCAAAACCTTCTTTAACCAGAAAATCCTTGGCCTTTTTATTGATTTTTAAAGTCATATTCTGATCTTTCAAGCGCTCTTCTATTTCCAGAATAAGCAAATCGAGGATCTTGGCAATATGCTCTTTCATGAGGCTGTGAAAAACGACAATTTCGTCAACACGGTTTAGAAATTCGGGATTAAAAAGCCGTTTTAGTTCATTCATGGCAGAATTCCGGATTTCGCTAAAAGGCATCATCCCGCCTTCAGCCTGAAAACCAAGAAAGGAATCCTTGCTGATTTGTCTGGCTCCGGCATTGGATGTCATGATCAAAACCGTGTTTCTAAACGATACAGTATGCCCCAGATTATCCTGCAACTGGCCTTCTTCCAATACCTGCAAGAGCAAATTAAAAACATCCTGATGAGCCTTTTCAATTTCATCAAGAAGAATCACACTATAGGGACGACGACGGATTTTTTCCGTAAGCAAACCACCCTCTTCATAACCAATGTATCCCGGAGGCGCTCCAACCAGACGTGAAACATTGTGCTTTTCCATAAAATCGGACATATCAATACGAATCAGAGCGTCTTCATCCCCGAATAAAAACTCAGCCAGGCTTTTGGCTAAAAAGGTTTTTCCAACACCTGTGGGTCCAAGAAAAATAAAGGAACCTCTGGGTCGTTTTGGCGAACTCAAGCCAGTTCGGGAACGCCTGATAGCCGAAGCGATGACCTTAATGGCTTCATCTTGTCCGATCACGTTTTGATGAAGCTCCTCCTCAATATGAAGCAATTTCTCAGATTCGGTTTGGGCAATTCGATAAATGGGGATACCTGTCAAGCTAGAGATGATCTTCTGGATTTCATCAACATCGATAATGTTTTCTTCAACCTTGATCTTGTTTTCCCATTCTTTTTTCTTATCAACCAGCTTTTCTCGTAATTTATTTACCTTATCACGAACCCCTGCGGCTTTTTCATAATTCTGATTGTTCACGAATTTGGTTTTTTCAAGCATAAGCGATTCAATTTCTTTTTCCATATCAGATATTTCCTTGGGTTTCACGCTGTTGGAAATTCGTTTTTGAGAGCCTGCTTCATCAATAAGATCGATGGCTTTGTCGGGCAAAAACCGTTCTGTCACATAGCGGTGTGATAAAACCGCTGCGGCTTCAAGAGCATCATAGGTATAGGTAACATGATGATGTTCTTCATATTTGCTTTTGATACCTGTGAGAATTTGAATGGTTTCCTCAACAGCGGGCTCATCCACAAAAATAGATTGAAAACGGCGCTCAAGAGCAGCATCCTTCTCGATGTATTTTTTGTATTCATTCAGTGTGGTTGCGCCAATACATTGCAACTCGCCTCGTGACAAGGCTGGTTTAAGCATATTCGAAGCATCAATGGCTCCTTCAGCGCCGCCTGCACCGATTATGGTATGAAGTTCATCGATGAAAAGAATGACATTGCTGGTAGACATGATTTCCTGCATCACCTTTTTAAGGCGTTCTTCAAATTCACCGCGATATTTTGTACCAGCTACAAGAGAGGCCAAATCAAGTATGACCACACGTTTTCCGTAAAGCACATCCGGTGCTGAGCCGTCGATAACACGCTGGGCAAGCCCTTCAACAATAGCGGTTTTTCCAACACCTGGTTCACCGATGAGCACAGGATTATTCTTGGTTCTTCTTGCCAGGATCTGTATTACCCGCTGAATTTCATTCTCTCGGCCTATCACCGGGTCAAGTTTTCCTTCACGAGCTAAAGCGGTTAAATCCCTTGAAAATTCATTCAAGGTGGGTGTAGGTGTTTTAGGGGGAATCACGTTTTTTTTCTTGATTCCCTGGGGTGTGCGGCGGGTTGTTCCTGGAGTATTAATTGAAAAAACCGCGTCCTTCAGATCATTGGTGGAAATCCCCTGTTCTGCCAGATAATTTCGTGTAATGCTGTCGTTTTCATTGGCACAAGCCAAGAGCAGATGCTCGGTACCAATATATTCATGACCAAGGTTCCTGGCTTCTTCCTGGGATACATCCAGAATCTTCTGCAAACGTTTGGAAGGAAACAATTCGGCTTGAATAGTTTCCTTTACCACATTTTTTGGAATACGATGTTCCATAACCTGGATCATGTCCGCGATATTAATGCGAATTTTCTGTAAGGCCTTTACAGCCACCCCTGTGCCATCTTTTAATAAAGCAAGAACAATATGTTCCGGCTGAATTTTATCGGAATTGAGTTTTTTAGCTTCTTCCGGTGCCAATATGGACAAAACACGTTGCGCCCTTTGTGTTAATCCTCGAAATTTAAACATGATTCCCTCCCTGATTCAACAATTCAAGTGTCACAAAATTGTATATTTACAAATCCCAAGTCAAGAAATTTTAATCCTTAGGAATTATCTCTTCTTTGGCTGATCATACTTGTTTCTGATAGTTCCTTTAAAAGATACTAAGAAAATTACAGATAGCTCAAGGCTTTAATTCAGTTTTTTTTTTATTCATTACTAGATAATAATCAGTCTTGAATGAAAATTCTAATCTTTTTTTTTCTTGTTAACTCATTGGATACGATTATCTGATTTTTTAGAAATCTGGAGTATCCGAGTCTTTAAAATCAATTTTCTGATACTCGATATTTCGCATTTTTCATTTGCCCACGCAAAAATGGCTACAGACTCCTCAAACAGGAAACCCTTACTCTTTACCTGGTGAATCATCACAATTCACTCTTTTCTATGTTTTGTCGATACATTACTTTTTTTATTTTTCTTAGCAACTACCAGGTGCCAAGATAAGAAAAATCAGTGGAAAACCCATTTGGCCGGAGGTTTTTGGAAATCCACTTAAGTAAAAAACTCATCCTATAGGCTGTAATCGTAACCCTTTAATCTCAAAGGATGCTCTCATTAAGCGATTTTTTTCTATTATTTACAAGATATCACGAATAAGTTTAGCTCGCATTAAATCGTTATTTATTTTTGTAGATTGGTTATCCTTCTGAGAAGGATAATTCCTGATCTGGTTTTTTTGCGACAAAAATAACAAGGAAGTAACTTGCCCCAGAGAATGGTCTTCAACAAAACCCATATTAACCCCCAGCCGAATGATGGAAAGCAGCTCCATGGCCTCCTGTGAAGAAAGCGAAGAAGAGTATTTTAATATTTCTCTGGAACGTTCAATTTTTTGCCTTAACTCAGATTCCTTTTTTTCTATTAACGCATTCCGAATTTTCCTTTCCAAACTGATAAGAGGAATCAATAATTCCCTGAAACCATCGAGAAAAGAGTTTTCATTAAAACCAATGGACCATTTATTGCTGATTTGATAAAGCGATGCTAAAGTGGAATTTCCCTGCCCTCTGTAGCATTTGACCAAAAGCCCCTTATCCATGATGATTTTCAAAGTATCCTGAATAATGGAAGAAATCTCCAAGGCTGGCAAATGAACAAGAACCGAGACTTGCAAACCTGAACCAGCATCCTTTAAGGAAGAGCTTTGATAGCCCCATTTCAGGGAAACAGCATACTGAATAAGCTTTTCAAGGCTTTTGTCAATGTAAAGGCAATCAGCATAGGCATCGATCAGGCTTAATCCTCCCTTGATAGTGGAAATTTTAAGGTGGTCCTGATCCATTAATGTCAAGGATAGATTTTTGCTTTTATGAATACCTATAACAGAATAGAGATTTTGAATTAAAGCATCTGAGGCAATATTTCTCTCAACAATAAGATCCTTTTCTTCAGTTGTTAATTCATTCATCGCGTAAAAATCAAATTGAGACGCTAAATCGGATTTTTTGATCATGGAGATGATCAACTCTAGGGCGGCATTTTTCTGTTCATCGCTCATTTGATGAGGAAAGGGATAACCCTGAATATTTCTGACAAGTCCGATTTGACTGGATAGAATAATATCGCTCTCAGGGCCTTGCTGATAAAACCAGTTAAAATGCTCAATTGTTTTTGTTAAATTACTCATAATTATACCAATTGCTCTCGGTAAGGATTTCAATATCCTTTTTTATCTGCTGAGCCGATTCAAAATCCTCTCGTTCAACAGCATGGCCAAGGCGTGTTTTTAATTTATCCAGTGAATACAAATAATTTTTATAAAAAGTCAGATTTTCCGGCACGCGTCCTTTGTGCCGAATATGATCGGGAAAACCGGAAAACAGGCTTTCAATTTGTTTATCAAACTGGATATAACATTCAGGACAGCCCACGGTTTTGGTATCCAGGATTTCACTTAATGAAAAACCGCATTCCTTGCAAATTTGTTTCTTCAATTTTCTGTCTCTGGGGCGTTTAAAAGAAACAATATTGCTTAATAGTTTGGCGATCGAGTATTCTTCCGGGTTATCATGGCAAATAAATCCTACGACTTTCGCGCATTCCTCACATACAAAAATCCTGTCTGTTTTTGAATTGATTACGCGGGTAATTTCTATTTTTGCTTTTTTCTTTTGACAAATTTCACAATCAGCCATAGATACTTCCTATCATATTTATATATATAACTAAAAACAATCAATATTTCCGAATAATATCCAGAGGCTTGATTTTTCCTGCTCTATTGGCCGGCAAATAAGCTGCGAAAGTGGCCAAGGTGACTGTTAAAATAAGAACCCCGGACACCTCCAAAAAGGATAAACTTACTGGAATTTCCTGTAAATAAAAATCAGGATTTAGGATTTTCCAATGATGATACTCCTCTAATTGCAATATCGGCTTAAAAAGGATATAAAACCACTTATTTATTTGATTTAGTATAATTTCAAGTGTTTTTATCACCTCATTAATATTAACCGCGACGATCAATCCTCCAATTATACCACCTAAAGCGCCAATTAGTCCGCATAAAAACCCCAAAAACATGAAAATAAGGGCAATATTTTTACGGGACATACCCATACTCTTTAAGATGGCAATTTCCTGACTTTTTTCCATGGTCAACATCATAATTGATGAATAAACATTCACCGATGCCACCATAACAATCAATATCATGATAAAAACCAATAGGGTTTTAATAGATTGATAGGATTGATATTGGGTTTGTCGCAATTCATACCAGGTTGAAATCGGATGAAAAACTGAAGAGATTCCACCCAACTTATTCTGTATTTGACCAATGGCCCGATTAAGCTCAGTAAAAGGGTCATTAACTTTAATTCCCAGATATTCCCGGTCATTATTGGATACCAATAATTTTCTTCCCAAATCGTATGAAATATATCCAAGATATTTATCAATATCCTGATAACCAGTAGAAATGATTCCGGTTACAATAAACCTTGTTGTTTTAAATACCTGACGCTGGCCGAGTTGCTTAAAGGTGATCAGAAACACCAAATCACCTGGACCTATTTTCGCGAGCTGGGCCAAACCTTTGCCAATGACAATATTTTTATCAAAAGCAACAGTCGATAAAATGCTTTTTGCTTTTTGAACATCCTCAATGGTTCTATGGGTTTGTAATTGATAGGAAGTTTGCATTTTTTCATAACACTTTAAAAGAATAGCCCGATGGTCATCCTTGAGTTTAGGAAGAATCATGGTTTCAAAAACTTCAGCTGCAATTTCAAAGGGCAAATCCACCAGATTAAAATTTCCTTCTGAAAGAGTTAGGTATTCCTGCAGATTTTTATCCCGCTGATACAAATCAGGAGCGATGGCCTTGATTTCCGTACCAATCAATTCCTCTTTGGCACTAATAAAGACAACTCCCGAACGTTCGGGAAAGGCAATTTTTACAGAGTCGAGTTTTTCAATTTCTCCGGCTTGTTCAAATATCTCGTTTTTTCCTATGGTCTGAGGATAGGAAACCTGGAGATGGTAGGTTGAATTTTCGATGGTATGATTGATTATGCCCTCTATCATACCATTGGTAACTACCATCACCAGCAAAAGCGGAAAAATACTAATTATAATTCCAATCATCGCTCCTTTGAGATGATAAAAAAAACCTTTTTTTTCTCCAGAACTAAGCATTGTTCGAAGGGCAATATAAAAAGGGATTTTTAAATTCATAATTGACTCAGTCTTCCCCCGTCCAATTGGTAATGGGTATATTGATCTGTTTTGAAATGACTGTTATGAGTTACCATAATGAGGGTTTTGGATAATTTGGTGACAAGCGAAAAAAGGACATCCTCTACCAGCCGGGTATTTCCTTCATCCAGATTTCCTGTGGGTTCGTCGGCAATAATGACAGGGGGATCATTCATCAATGCCCTGGCCAATGCTACTCGCTGCCTCTCGCCGCCGGAAAGTTGGGTCAGGTAATGATTTTCCCTGTGGGACAAGCCGACCTCGGCCAAAAGTTTTGATGCCTTGGTTTTAGCCGCTGCCATAGGTTGTTGAGCAATCAGGGCCGGCATCATGACATTTTCGATTGCAGAAAAATCCTTTAATAGAAAATGAAATTGAAATATAAAACCAATAAAATCCATGCGAAAACGAGTCAGAGCATCTTCATTAAGATGGGTAATATCCTGGTCACGAAACCAGATTGAACCGGAACTGGGATTATCTATACCGCCTATCAAATTCAACAAGGTGCTTTTTCCGCTCCCGCTTTCACCGGTTATGATGTAAATTTTTCCTTGTTCAAAATCAAGATTGATATCTCTTAAAACTTGAATTTCCTCGTTTCCTGTATGGTAAATTTTATTCAAAGATTCACTTCTTATTAAGCTCATACTATTCATACCTCAATATACCTGCTGGCCTTATTTCTGATATTTTTCGAGATGCAAAAAAGGCCGCTCCGCTGGTACTGACCAAGGCAAACAAGGAAATAATAAAGGCATCTGAAAAAAACACTTTACTCACAATGGAATTGATATAAAAAACCCTGGGAGAAAATAATTCCACAGGCTGAATATATAAATGTTCATTAAATGGCGATAAAAGCTGCTCTAAGGCAGGAATAAAGATGGTGTTGCTGACCCATTCAATTACCTTAAAAAAAGCGGAAATATTATTGGAGATAAATAAGCCGAATCCCAAACCAAGGCTTATTCCCAATAAACTGATAAAAAAACCTTCAAAAATAAATATGGCCCGGATATTCCGCGGTGATGCGCCCAAGGCTTTTAATACCGCAATCTCTTCGTTTTTCTGATAAACAAAACGCTTTAATGATTGAAAAATATTATAACCAACAACAATGAAAATCAGGCCGATTATGATCAGCATTAGCATTTTTTCCATAAAAAGAGCACTGAACAAACTTTTATTATATTCTCGCCAGGGAACAATTTTCAATTGCGGAAATTCTTTTTGCAGACGCAATTGTGTTTCCAGGTCCTTGTCGCGGTTTTTCAATTTAATACCCAGAGTGTAATCGTCTTTTTTAAAAACCCTTTTAGCAGTATCCAATGAAACAAAGGCCCATGAGGAATCGAGAGTAAAATACCAGGTTTTAAAATAACCAGAAACAAAAAGATCTTCGGAACTCTGTCCCCGCCGGGTAAAGAGTGAAACGCTGTCGCCTCTAAGCACGCCTAGCTCGCGGGCCAGATAATCGCCAAGTATAATGGAATTGGGTGTCGCAAAATTATCGGACCGGGGATACTCATAATCCTTCCTGTCAAAGGAATCCTGAAAGGAGGGATCAACCTGTTCAATATCCCAAGGGATGGCTCTGATAAGGCAGCCCACCCTGCCGTTCAATATAGCTTGGATTTCAGCAAAGGGAATAACCGCGGACACATCAGGATTCTTTTTTATTTCACATCTGATGTTCTCCAGATTTTCAGCTAATGAAGGCCCTGAAATTTGAAGATGAAAGGAATTTATATTCAGAATCGGTTCAATATAATTAGCCTGAAAACCATTCATTACTCCCATAACAACGATAAGTGTCATAACCCCAATGGTTATTCCGACTATGGAAAACAATGATGAAGCTGTGCGATTGGTTTTACGTTTTTCCTTAAAATAACGCTTGGCCACAAATAGAATAAATGAAATATTTAACACTTGTTATTGAAAACTCCTTTCTTTAACCAATTCGCCCTTCTCAAAAATTTCTTCTTTGATCTTTTTTTCATCCTTGAAAAAAACAGAAAGGATTTTTTCTTCCTTGCGAAAATAATCTTCTACTCGTTCCATGTCATCAATATAAGAAACACTTTTAACCAAGCTGCCTCGTTCATAAAAATAATGCTTTAATAAATCACCCTGCTCATTATAATCGAAAATTTCTTCCAATAGACCTTCCGGCCCTTTAAATTGCTTTTTCGAAATCAGATTATCATCGTTATAGTAATAAAGCAATTCAGATAATACCTTAGAGCCCTCTTTTTGAATTTCCTTAAGCAATTGACTTTTATCATTAAAAACCCTCTCCTGCACATTATCTGATCCAGGATTCTTTTTGATTGTTTTATGGTTACCATCCTCGGTCGGTACATATTCTATCCTGTCGATCAATTTATCATCTTCATAGGACTCCATCATCAGTACACTTCCGGATGAATCATACTTAATAACGCTTGTTTTATGATTACTTTCGTAGATTTCCTGAACTATCCCCTTTTTTCCGAAAACAAATGATGAACGCTGGAAATTTTTCTCGCCCCATCGCTGTTCGATCGAACGAATTTGCCCCTGAGAAGTTAATTCATAGTACTCGGTATATAATAATTGATTATCTTTATCGTAATTTTCCTTTTTGCTTATTCCTTGCTGTTTATCATAAAAAAAGAGGATTTTTCGATTTAACTCTCCCTGAATATATTTTCTTTCTTCAATTTCATTTCCGGAAATATTATAGAAAAACTCCTGAACCACCACATCCCCTTCCATTTCCTTTATATGGGAAATTTTTCCAGGGCTGTAATATTTGATCTTCCATTGCTTTTTAAGCTCATTTTTAAAAAACAGTTTTTTATGTTCAAGTAATTGGTCAATAGAAACCCTGAGTATCCAGTCATGCTCATCCAGTTGATAAAATTTAAGTTTTTTCAGAATCTGACCAATGGAATTGGATTGATAAACCTGTTCCTCGGCTTCAAGGCTAAAAACTGAAACGCTAAAAAAAAGACAAATAAAAAACAGGGCTTTTGAAAAGGCCTTCATCATCTATCACGACACTCCTAAAAGTGAATTCAGAAAATTGTCGCGGTCAAAGGGAACAAGGTCCTCCCATTTTTCACCAATACCCATAAATGAAAAGGGAATTCCCAGATTTTTGCTAATGGAAATAACCGATCCGCCCTTGGCCGTAGAATCATATTTGGTAAGAATGATTGAATCAATACCAACTGCCTTATGAAAGGTTTCCGCCTGCTGATAGGCGTTTTGTCCTGTAGTCGCGTCCAGCACCAGAATCTTCTTATAGTGCGCCGGGTCAATTTTGTTGCTAACAATTTTGTGGATCTTGGTTAATTCCTTTACCAGATTATCTTTATTATGCAAACGCCCTGCTGTATCCGCGATGACCAAGTTAAAATCCTTTGACATGGCGCTGGAAAGTGAATCGAAAATCACCGCTCCCGGGTCAGAACCAGGTTCCTGATGAACGACCTTGAACCCCAAGCGTTCGCCGTGCAGCTTCAACTGGTCGATAGCCGCTGCCCTGAATGTATCACCAGCGCTTAATAAAATTTTATCGATGGATTTTTTCTCTCTGTAGAAATTGGCCAGTTTGGCAATGCTTGTCGTTTTACCCACTCCATTCACACCTAAAACCAGAAAAAGATTCACCTTGTCCTTTTCAACGGCAAGCTCATGGGTTAAAACATAGGGGCCAAGTATTTCCTTTAATAAGCCGATAAAGTCTTCTTTTGATTTTAACCGCTGTTTCGATGCTCCTTGACGAAGTTCATCAACAATCTCCAGGGATATTCGGGCGCCGATATCACCTTCAATCAGGGCCTCTTCCAGATCTTCGTAAAATTCTTCTGTTGCCTTGCCTATACCGAATATTTTCTTAAGTTTATCACCTAAAGTCATTTTTCTGAGCATAAAAAACCTTTCATTTAGTCGACCAGTTTATTTGTGGAATCGATGTATAAATATAACTGCCAGAGCATATTTGCAGCTAATCCTCCGGACACGGCCCAGGCAGCCCACTGGCTAATCCTAAAACCATTGGAAGTGTTAAAGAAAGTCTCCTGATCTCCTTCGCTTAAATAAAAAAAATTGGACCTATAATAGTCGTAATAATCCTTACTATAAACATCCAAAAAAAAGGAAACAGGCAATGACAGCAAAAAAAAGCCAAAGGCAAAATAAAAATCATTCCGCTTTTTTTGCTGCAATTCACTGAGGGATTCACCCTCCAGGAGAAGCGGTATATTCAGTTGATCAGATGAATTTTTATCAACGGTAAGGCTTTTGTCCTGATACCCTTCCTTTTTAAGAAGGATCTGATTAGCTGTGTCCAGTTTATTTATAACCAGAGGCGTCATACCTATGTATTGGGAATTCTCATAGACCATGGCCTCGGAGGGTTCGCTGTTAAGCGCAACCTGGCCGAAATCCAAAGCAGTCAAATCCACAGCTAGTTCAATTTCATCACCCTTTTTTAAAGTGACTGCCAACTTTTTCGTTTCAAAGCCTTTTTGCGCGACTTCGATCGAATAATCCCCTGGTTCGATAAAGGGTATTTCGGTTTTACCGATTCCGGCAAAAGAACCGTTTAAAAAAACAAAGGCCTTGGGATCACTGGGCAGAATGCTCAGCCGCCCATATTCCCGCCCCAGAACAAGAGGAATAACTTGTGCTTTAAGTTCTGACAATTCTTCTATAATATCCGAAGCTTCACCTGAATTATTATAATCAAGAATAAGCTTTGCTTTCAGCCGGTCATAGAGTCTGATCTGCAAATAAAAATAACCGAAAATTTCCTCAATTGAACCTGTCAGCAATAAATCCCCATTGTTTTCCTTTGTATAGGTAAGTGGTGAAAACTCGGGAGGCGCAAACAATTCTCCCTTCTTTTGTGGACGCAACAAGCTTACTGGCAAAATTTCCTTAACTTGTATGTTTTCAAGTGGATAGGCCTTTATTTCCCTGATTTCATCCAGATACCCCTCAATCTGTTTTTGATATTCACTCTTCTGGCTGCTGCTGCTTTGAGAATAGGGCAGCTGGTCTCTGTCTTTTTTTTTATCCCGCAGGTTTTCATACACTTGGATCAGTTTTGTGTTCACAGCCTCCTCACGCAGGGCCGATATTTCCTCAGGATCCAGATGATGTGTTGTAATAGCTGAAATTGATTCCTTAAGCAACAAAGGAATGCTGTTAAGTAGAGCCTGGTTTTCAGCGGACAAATTATTGCCCTTTAATTGGGTAATTATAATAGTGTAAGTTTCTTGAGCGCTCACAATGTCCTGAGCGCCTAAAGAAATACAAGTCAAAAGCAGAATGACAAAGGAGAAACAGAAATTTCTTTTTAACAACAGCTGCCTCTTAATTTTCATCGGGTTTTTCAGACCACAGATACTTTAAAAAAGCCTGGATAAAACCATCGAGCTGCCCGTCCATGACTGCCTGAATATTGCCCACCTCAAACTTGGTACGGTGGTCCTTGACCATGGTATAGGGTTGAAACACATAGGAGCGAATCTGGTTACCCCAGCCTATATCCTTTTTCTGGCTCTCCATCTGGGCTTTGTCCTTTTCCCTTTGCTTCAATTCATGTTCATACAAGCGCGACTTCAATACCTTCATGGCCGTGTGCTTGTTTTTATGCTGACTTCTCTCGTTTTGACATTGAACAACAATGCCTGTGGGGATATGGGTAATTCGAACAGCCGAATCGGTTTTATTAACATGCTGGCCACCAGCCCCGGCTGCCCTGTAAGTATCGATGCGAAGGTCATCGGGCTTGATATCAATTTCAATGGTATCGTCAATAACCGGACTGCAAAAAACCGAGGCAAATGAAGTGTGCCGCCTTGCTGATGAATCAAAAGGGGAAATTCGCACCAAACGGTGAATCCCCACCTCTGTCTTTAAATAGCCGTAGGCAAATTCGCCTGTCACTTCCAAAATAACCGATTTGACCCCTCCCTCAGCTTCAAGAAGGTCAATTATTTCTGCCTTGAAACCATGCTGCTCGGCCCACCGGGTGTACATACGAAGCAACATCGAGGCCCAGTCATTGGCTTCGGTCCCTCCGGCGCCGGAATGAATGGTTAAAAAGGCCGATGCCCTGTCATGAACCTCATTGAGCAGCTCCAGAATCTTCGCGGAAGCAAATTTTTCCTCTAGCTTATCAAGATCTGAATCGATTTCCTTTTCAAGAGACCTGTCCTTTTCCTCCACGGCCATTTCATAAACCGCGAATAAATCTTCAAAGCTATTTTTAATATTCTTCCAGTTATTAAAGCGATTTTGCATGGATTTTAACTGGGACAGCTTTTTTTCAGCTTTTTCCCTGTCATTCCAGAAATCGGACTCAGCTGTCTGGGCTTCTAGATCCTTTATTTTCTTTTCATCGACCTGAAGGTCAAAGATACCTCCATGATTCGGTGAGTTCCTTGTTCAATTCATCAAAACGTGATTGCAAATCCTCGAGCATAATCGCCTCCTAAAGCGCCAATTCCATCAGAGCACCACTTTTATTTTCCGCCATTTTTTCTTTTCCATGGCGGAAATCACAAGAGTATCGTCCATTGGATACTGATAAATTCGAATATTATCATATGAATCTGTACTTCGGTCTATATCCAGCTTTAAACGAGCCAGTTCATCCTCATCAACCGAGGATGATTCAAAAAGATTCTTCATGACCTCTGAAAAACCATATTGACTCAGAATAAGGCTGACTTCCTGATGATTATCAGCTGAAATATCACAAAATACCGATACAAACATAGGGCATTTTACTGTTTTAAAACGCAATTTGTCAAATAGCAGCAACCAGCTTTGATGAAAATTTAATGAGGAATTTTAAAGCAGAGGCATTTTTCGGTTTTGGTTAAAAGGGCGTATCCCGGTCCAGGATAAAAAGCATTCAACAACACAATAAATCCTCCTGCTTCAACTTTTTATCCAGGACCGGGCCGGGCTTTCTGCCACTCCACTGTCGTTCCGAAGGTTTTTGACGGGAAATTGTCCCGTCAAAAACGCTTGGCCGCGCCATTTTTGAAAAAATGGCTTGCCTGGCTCCAATCCCTTACGCGACCTTGAGAATAGCCTAAAGTCTCGTCAGGCAGCCCCTCAAAAAAAAAGAGACCCGAAGGCCTCCCTTTATTTTTGGTCATTTACAGATGCCACTATAGCATAGCTGATTTTTACTGGCTATACGGCGATTCCCTTAAATTATCACCAGGAAATACCATTATTATTTAAAGTGAAATCCCTAAAGGAGGAATCATCAAATATTGATATAGCCTAGTCCTTGTGTATTATTATACGGGTACATCGCAGTGAACAAAGGCATGGATTTTTATAATAAGGGCATTGGCAGGGCAACGCGTTAGGGATTGGAAGCCAATTTTCAGGTTTTTCAAAACCTGAAAATTGCCTTTTAAGGCGCGCTTAATAAGCGCCTTAAAAGGCCGAAGCACCAGCGGAGTGCTGCAAAGCCCGGCCTGCCTGCGCGAAAGAAATAAAGGCATAAAGATTTTCGCGTAAAACCAGGCAAGGCATTTTGATAAAAGATTTAACGATTGTCAAAATGTTACCTTGCCGCTATGATGCTAGAAACAAAGAAAAAGGCAGGCAACGCCCAAAATCACTTGATTTTTAAAAAAACCGATAATGGACAATCGCCAAAAGCATAGTATACTTAAGATATGAAAGCAGCTTTGTTTATCCTGTACCTCCTGTTTTGCTCCCATCTTTTTGCCCAAAGCCCTGCTATCATGGAAAGTGAAACCAAAGAAACTCCCCAGGCAATTTTGGATTTCAAACTGGGCGACAGTGAAGTGGATTTTTTTATTACCGGTTCCTGGGAATTGTCTTTGCTGGGATGTTTTGGTTTTATCGTTCACCCGGAAAATGGCATACAGGGGCTTGATGGCTTTAATGATTTTGTGCCCGGAATTATCTTTGAGCAATTACCTGATATTACTCTTTCACTTTGGATCATGAACATGTTTTTTCTTGATTTCACTTACCGAGGCGATTTTGAAGACAATTTGTTTTTAATGGGTTACGAGGGTGATGGTTCCATTCCCTTGAGCCATTTATACATTGGTAATCGTGAGATCATCTTGCCGCCCTACCCCTATATTACCGTGCCTGAGGCCGGGCAATCCTCCATTGGAATCGAGGCACAGTTTTTAACCGAAAATACCCAGCACGATCTGCTATTGCGATACGATAATAACGAAGAGGAGTCCAAGGTTTATAATGGCAACCGGGAAATCACGGAGCTGCGTATTTCACCGGCTGATTATATACAGGGGCGTTTTTTTCTTTTGCCTGATCGGGATGTTCAGAATCTGGAGGTGCTGATTCAGGATGCCACAGGGTCTTACACTGACGCGAATGGCATAAAATACCGCAAAGCTGATTTTGACGACGCCTTTGTTTCGTCTTCTTTGGGAGAAATTGAATTTTACAAGCCAGTGTTTAGCCGGGTTTTAGTGTATTACGAAAAAAATGGCCTGGCTGTGGGAACAAATGATTCAGGATTGGGTGTGGATTATCTTCCCGCTGAATCAGCCACAATAACTGAGGCCATTGATGTTAATCTGCCAGCCTTACGCTTTTATTTTGGTATGGGATCTTATTTAGGTGAAAACATGAGTCAACGCCAAATTTCAATTAATGGCAAGGATTACCTTTTGATTTACGAGGCCAATATGTTTTCACCCTTTCAAGTGTGCTCCTATTACCCGGCCGGTTCCGGTGATTCCCAATCCACAGCAGGCTCATGGGTAACCAGGAACAGCAGCCAGGCTTTAAGCGGTTCTGACTGGCCCCTTTTGCAGTACCAGAAAGACAAAGAAAGGCTCAAGGCCTATTACACATCAGACCTTCGTTCCGATGTGGCCAATCGCTTTCCTTTGATCAATTCAGCCAGTATTATCTATGGCCAGGGTACAGGTAAAACAGACTATCCCTTTGATTACGAGCTTCTTGTAAAAAACAGTTATCTGGTTGAGCACTATTCCATTGATGAAGATTTTATTCCAAGCAGTGTGCGAATTACGCGAAACGGCCGTGAAGAGACCAATTTTACTGTGGATGAAGAATCGGGAATCATCAGCTTCACTTTTCCTCCTCTGCCTGGTGAAAAAATCGAGATTTTTTACCGAAAAAAATCATCTGGTTTGAATCAGGGGGATATTATTGTCGGCTGGGGGAACCGCTTCAAGCTCGATGATTCCCAGGAAATCAAGGTGGCAGCAGGTTTACGATGGAACCTTTTGCCTGGTGCCTATACAGACAAAGGCTTTTCACGGCGGGGCGCCCTGCTTGCCTCTACTTCCTACAATTTGAAGCAGAGTGGTCACGATCTGAATATCAGCCTGGGGGCTTCTTTTACAAACCCAGATACCACTGGAGTCTTCCGCCTGGCAGGCATGGAAAAACAGAACCTGCTTTTTGAAATGGGCGATTTCGAATTTTATCCAGGCTCAGTCCCTACTGAACCTGTGGTAGAAAACCTCAATTCCAGTAACCGGGGCATATTAATTTATAAAAATTACCGGTCCTATGATGTTTTTGGTTCCAGCTCACTGAATCCAATCAGCTGGGACTCACCCGAGGTTTTTGACTATAAAGACAAGTGCGGGCCTTATCTGACCGCCGGTGAGCCAGGCAGTGAAACAACTGGCCAAAGCCTGGTCATGGATTTCAGCATCGCGCCTGGTCAAAAATGGGTGTCTGCCCAGGTACCTTTGCCCAAGGGAAGTGAGATTTGGGACTTGTCATTTGCCCAGTCTCTTTATTTCACTTATCGCGGTTTAGATATTGCTCCCCTTTCAGGGGCGTCATTTCAGCTTTATTTACAAATTGGCGAGATTTCCGAAGACCTGGACAACGATGGAAAGCTGGATTCAGAAACAGAAGCAGAAGGATTTGTTTTTAACGATACGGCCAATAACGCCGCCCCTTTGCTTGGAACCGACCCCAAAAACCAGCCGGATTATAAATTTCAAAGCGAGGACATAGACCAGAACGGTTTTTTGGACAATGAAAACTCAGCTTTTTTGCTTCATATTGATGATCCTGCTTTGATTCTTTCCGAAGGAGACAGCTCCTGGAAACTTTACCAATACCATTTGAGTTATAGTGATAAAAAACTTCTGGCCAAAAGCCGCGCCATTCGTTTTGTCATCCTTGATACCACAGCAAATGGAGGCTCCGGTAAATTAGAGATCAACTCGGTGCGTTTGGCCGGAAGCCCGGTAAAAGGCGAAATAGAAAATGGGGACAACAGCAAGGTGAAGGTCCGGGAAATTCCAGAGAGCTTTAGCCTAGATAAAAGCGCGTCCCAGTCTTTGCCAACGCGCTTTCCTGAGGTGATCACCCTGTTTCACAACCAGGATGAAGACCAGCGGATTCTGGAAACCCAATGGTCAGGCCTTGGGGCCGGTGAAAATGTCAAATTATCCTATTACAGCTTAAACCTCAACAGAAATATCGATTACAGTGAAGTCATTTTTTTCTACCGCCTGCCCCAGTTTACAGCTACAAACTCGGAAAAAATTGAATTCCGCTTTCTTGATGTTAAAGGCAAGGGGCTTCGCTTTTCCTTTACCCCTTTAGTCCAGACAGAGTGGCAGAAGATAAGCCTTGATTTACGAAAACTCACAGCCACTCAGAATGATATTCCCCTGGACGCTAGCCTTTTAAAAGACAGCGACAGCGGCGAATGGATCACTATGGAAGTGGTGATTTCAGGAAGTTCGGCAGGCATCCTCTATCTGGATGAGTTTTACCAGCAGGAACCCGGTGCCCAGTTGGGAGCAGCCGGCGACATTAACTATCAATGGCTTTATCAGCCGGAGCAACAAGACCAGTCTTTTCTGAAACTCAGGGAAATCCGCGTGAATCAGGAAGGGGGTTTTTCAACCACAGGTTTTTCAACCCTCTACGGACAACCTGCTGATTATCTTAGCTACTATAACAACAGCTCTGTTGCCATAAAATTGCTGTTATCTTCGGTTGTCACCCGACTTATGCTTCAGGGGCAGGAAACAGAGTTTACCATCAAAGGGGGCCACACCATCACCGTTCCAGAACAAGCTGATCCGGTTTCTCTTTCAAACAGCTTCAGTTATTCACCCTCACCCTTTGCCTATGACCAAAGCACAGAAATCAAAGTTTCCCTAAAGGATTTTCCCCAATTATTTTCAATCAAAAGCCAGAATAATTATAATCAGGAACAGCTTAATCAGAACTGGAACAGCCAGCTTCAATTTCTCAAGGGGAACTGGAGCCAAACAAACCAATTAAGCCTGTCTCGAAGCATTGCCAAGGCCCAAAGCGAAAAAAATTATGGCGAAACCTGGCTCAACAGCCTGGGAGCCGCTTGGCCATACCCAGTTCAGGAAGAAAGCCAGAGAAACCAGGAGCTTCAATTATTCTACACCCTGAACCCTGATCCCTTTGGCGTTTTCGCGACAACCCGGCTGTCGAGCATGGCTCTTGAGTTCAGCCCCCAAGGATATACCCAAAAATCCGCCTTGAATTATAGCCTTGGCCTTCCCCTGGAATTGAATCTCTCTCAGCTCATGACACTATCTATCATTCCATCCTATAGCCGGGATTTATCCATTCAGCTGGACAAATCAGAACACGGTCACTTTTGGGCTGACAGTGAAAATTATTTCAGCGATGTTTTTTCACAAAGTTACGGTTATAATCAAATTCCCTACTGGGAATTATTCAGTGACCAGCTTGCCCTGCTTTTTCTTGAAAAATCACAAGCTGCTCCTGCTTCATTTTATCAGCCAGGAGCTGGCATAAAAATAAGCCGTTCGAACGGTTCATCCCTTTGGGACCTTTTCACCCCTTCCCAGCTGGATTTCTCGATAAACCGGAATTTCAGCCGTCAGGGAGATTTTATTTCCTTAAAACGGAATTATAATGTGGCTCTGGGCCAACAGGCAATCAATCTCTTTGGCCGCTTTGGCTCTCATTCGCTTTTCAATTTTTATACCCTTGATAATTTCACCTCCCAATTTAAAGTGGCTCTGGCTGAGGATGAGGTCGCTGATACATGGGAGCAAAACTACCAATTCCTGGGAAAGGCCTATTTTGAAAAAAAAGATTCTGGTTCCCTGACCATTGAAGGTGATTTAAAGTGGGAGCTGGGAAAAAACCCGGGCAATTCAATCAGCCAGTCTAACGCTTTTTTATGGCAGCTTCATCCAGAAAATCCCATCAAAATCCCCTTTCTGGACATAAAAGACCCTGTGGAATACTGGATTGAAAATAACGAGACCTTGAAAATCGACTTTCAGAACAGGGAAAACACAGCGAATCTTCATTTTTTTAATTTTGAAATGCGCCATGAAACCTCAATAAAATTCGCGGACATCGGTTATGGCAAAGCCATTCTGGCCTTTGCCATGGATCTTGAGCGTTATGAAAAAGAAAATTCGATCTCCCGGCTGGGTTTCATGGGTGGAATCGAGATGAATTTGAAATTTTAAGTCGCCTGTCTTGTCCTTTCCAGAAAAATCCGGCTCACCGGCCATAGCTTAGGGCCACGCGTTAGGGATTGCAGCCATGTTGACTCATTTTTTCAAAAATGAGTCAACAAAGCGTTTTCCAGCTGATATTTTCAGCTGGAAAACCTTCGAAGGCGAAAGCCGGAGTGGCGAAAAGCCCGGCCTGCTGGAATGAAATGAAAGCAGGTAACGCCCGGAAACTTAAGGTGAAGAATTTAAAAAAAATTATTCTTGTCCAACACAAAAAAATTTCTATAATCTATTGTCAAAGAAAATTGATTGAATACAATTATAATTGGAAATTATTGTACCTGTGGTATATATTCTAAAAGGGGCCTAAGGAGGTAGCTATGGCGCATCCGAATAAAATTCTTACTTTTTTGATCATCCTATTTTTTTTAATGGGGTCTCAGGCTTTTTCAGAGGAAGAAGCAGAAGATGGCTTTGGTTTTGATTTCAGCCTCGGTTTGGGTGTTGAAAGCTTTTCCGAAGAACTCAATGGTGAAATGGCTTTAGTCACCTATCAAAAATTAGCCATTAGTCCGGATTTTTCCTTTGGTAAATTCGGCATAGGCCTGGATTTGATTATTCACTATCAATTCCAGAATTCCGAATTAACCATTCGCTCACAGGATTGGGTGCCAATCAATCCCAATTTTCAAAACGTCCTGGAATTATATTTGTCCAAGATAAAATACCTGCGATACGGACACAAGGGAGAAGCCATTTATGCCAAATTCGGTTCCATCGACGACGCGACCCTGGCCAATGGTTTTATCCTGGGGAATTATTCCAATAGCATGTTCATGCCTGAAAGAAGGATACTCGGATTAAGCCTGGATTTGGATGGTAAACTCTTCGATTTTCCATTAGTGGGTATTGAAACCCATGTGGGTAACCTTGGAAAATTCGACGTTTTAGGAGCCCGGCTCTTTTTCAGACCCCTTGTTTTCCTGGATATCCCGGTTTTCAGTCAAATGCAGATTGGCGGGTCTGTGATTGCCGATACTCAACCCTATGCTTATTCTGATTTACCGGTACCAAATGAGGCGTTAGCGCTTTTTTTGGGGATTGATGCTTTTCAGCCTCTCATAGCAAGCGATATCACCAATCTGGCTGCTTTTGCTGATTATGCCACCTACAAAGGCAAGTCACATGGAGGAATGCTGGGAATGGCTGGTGATTTATTCTCCATTTTAAATTATGGGGCACAGATTCGCTTGGCCGGCGATGGTTTTATTCCTGTTTATTTTAACCAGGGCTATGATCTTAGCCGGGATTACAAATACGAGATGATCGAAAACGGAAATATACCGGGTTTCTTCGGCTGGCTGGCTTCAATAGGAACGGACATTCCGCTGTTTAACAGCGCCATTGCCCTTGGTTTTTCGCTTGACGGTCCTTTTGGTCAGGTGGTACCCGCAGGTGATGTTAATGAGTATTTGAATTATCCTCATCTGATGGGTTATTTTAACATCGGCGAAGGTATTTTGCCGGGTTTCAGTTTTGACGCGTCCTACGACAAGGTTGGTATACAATCTTTTCAAGATATAGTTGATCCTACAGGAGCCATTATCAATGCGTCTATCAATTACCAAACCGGACCAGCGGTTATCACTTTTTTCTACCAGCTGACCTTTGTTGACGGTGTCTGGCAGGAAAATGGTACGCCTGATGTGACATCGGGTTTGGAAACATCAATTAAGCTTTTTTAAGGGGAGGTAAATATGGAAAAACGATTCCTGATATCCATTTTATTAATTTTATTAACACTGGGAATTTTCGCCCAGGCATCGACCGCGGAAATTCAATTGATTTATTACCAAGGCGAAGTCAGCATTTTCGACTCCTATGATGACGACGTTACGGTTTGGGTCCTTGATGAAGGTGATCCAATTGAAGAGGGTTATCGAATCTCAACAGGCATTGATGGAGAGGTTGAAATGGAAATGCAAAACGGTTCCATCATTCGCCTGGGCCATGAAACCGATTTCGCCATTCACACCCTTCGCGATACAGAGGGCCAGGGAGTAAACAGTTTTGAAGTTTTTGCCGGAAAATTCAGGGCTGTAGCCGCGGCTTTGACTGGCGGTGAAAATGACTACGGTTATACTGTCGGCGGGCCATCAGCTGTCTGCGGGGTGCGTGGTACTGACTTCGGCCTTGATGTTGACAAAAATCTGGGTGTTGAAGAAGCCTATGTACTCAATGGGGCCATCGACTATACCAAAAAGGGACCTGGAAACCAGAAGGGCAAATCCATTCGCCTTGGAAAAGAAGAAGAGGCCAACGGTTTAGCGCCTGACGATACCTTTGGACCCAAAAAGATTTCAACAGAAAAACTGGCCAAAATTCGGGAAAACATGAAGTTCAAAAAAGCTGATCCTGATAAGGTCAAACAGGGTAAATATGAAGAACCCACTCCTGAGCCGGAAACAGAAGTTGATACCAATACAGAACCTGTTGTGGACACACAAGCTGGAACAGAGGATACAGAAACAGTTGCTGAGGCTGGACCGGAAATCCCTGAATGGCTTCAGGAATTACTGGGTATGGAAATAGGATCTGTTACCATTGGTGAAAAAACCTATGCCAAAGCCGTTATTCAGCCCACTTTTACCATCGGCAAAGTGAAAACATCACTTTATTTACCTATTATTTACGAAAAGGACATGTTTAATCCCGATTACTGGTACAAACCCAAGGGAAATAACGAATGGTCCTTTGGCA
This sequence comes from Spirochaetales bacterium, assembly GCA_016937215.1. Classification (GTDB taxonomy): domain Bacteria; phylum Spirochaetota; class Spirochaetia; order SZUA-6; family JAFGRV01; genus JAFGWI01. Next base: position 30,371 of record JAFGWI010000150.1, read on the forward strand.
CAGATCAGACCGGTACCCTGAACATCGTGGTTGATGTTGTCAATGACTTGTTCCTGAAGATCAAATATGTACAATGGGGCGAACAGCGTGACGATTTCTTTTTCAAAGTGGGTAACATGGACAATTTCACCATTGGCCATGGTCTTATCATGAAAAATTACGCCAACGACGCTGATTTTCCAGCCATTCGCCGAATCGGCATTAATTTGGGTGTCAAACTGGAAGGCTGGGGAATTGAAACCATTGTCAACGATGTAACAGACCCAAGCATTTTCGGCGGCCGTGTTTATTTTGATATTGGAGAAACCCCTCTGGATGTCGGCCTTTCTGCTGTTACCGATATCAGCCCTGCCGGCGACTTGCCTAATGAAGGGGCCATGATAAATGGCAAGCTTGTAACCGAACAAGCCTTGGGAAATCCGATTTTCCTGGGTTTAGGTGTTGATCTTGATCTTGAATTAATTAAATCAGATTTCTTATCCATTATCGCTTTTGCTGATCTGGCAACCATGCTGCCGGTATTAAGAAACGCGACATTTGGGGATTTCAACGGTGTATCCGCCGGCCCGGCAACAAGTGCCATCATCACAGGTGACGCAGAATCTCCGGTGAGGAACTATGGATTGATGACCGGTTTCTTCGGGAATGTGCTCTTTATCGATTATCAGCTGGATTTCCGCTATTTCACCGGCACCTTCCAGCCCGAATTCTTTAACACCTCCTATGACAGAACCAGCATCGACAAAGCCATTCAGACTGTGGAGTATTTGCAGGATCCTGATAATCCCAAATGGGACAACCTCACTACCGGTATTTACGGTGAAGCAGGATATGAAATGCCAAAGATCTTCTTTGTTAAAGCCGGTTACCTTTTGCCCATGACACAGGACAACAGCGGTTTCCACGCTGGCGAAGGTATTGACGGGCTCCATGTTGAAGCTGGGATCGATTCAGGAATCATTCCTTTGGTGAACCTTTCCGGTTCAATCAGCTACGACCGTTCCTATTTCTGGCCCATGCTTGCAGGCGAACTTTCAGACACAGGGAAAAGCCTGAACTGGATTGATGAATACAGCGTACTGAACGGAAAAATCGTTTACGGCGTAAACAAAAATCTGGACATTCTTGGTTTGATCACAACAGCTGCTTCTCGCGATGAAAATGGTGATGTGATTTACAATGAAAACGGAACACAGCAAATGTCTTTCACATTTAGTCTTGAAACACATGTCCATTTTTAGTTAAATTACAGTGTGAAAAATGAAACAAAAACAAAAGCCCGGAGGATTGAAATCCTCCGGGAGGATGTGGCTCTTAAAATCGCGGCCGGCGAGGTAATCGACCGGCCTTTTTCTGTTCTTCGTGAATTACTGGACAATTCCATCGACGCTGATTCCACCGAAATCGAGATACAGGTCAATGACGGCGGTGTCGGGAGCATCAGGGTCAGTGATAATGGCACCGGAATGTCTGATGAGGATTTAAAACTCTGCTACCTGACCCATGCCACCAGCAAAATCAAGGAAGAAGAAGATATTTACCATATCTCGACCCTGGGCTTCAGGGGTGAAGCTCTTTCAAGCATCGCCACTTGCGCGCGCCTTGAAGTGGTTTCAAGGCCGCGTTCTGACAAAGCCACAGAGGCACACCAGCTTTTGGTAAAGGGAGGCAAGCTCCTGAATCTGGCTCCTCATAAAGGCCAAAGCGGTACCACCATTAATGTGAGCGATTTGTTTTTCAATATGCCGGCGCGTAAAAAATTCCTGAAATCGCCATCCGGGGAAAGCCAGATGTGCGCGTCCACCTTCCTGGACAAAGCCCTGCCCTTTCCCCAGATCAGTTTCCGCTACATGAATAATGACAAGCTCAAATATTTTTTTCCCCAGTCTGATCAATTGCTGCGCTGTCAAACGGCTTTTAAGGAGAGCATCACACCGGAAGCCCTGGAAAGCTCAAACCAGAGCTGGGAGAATTTCAGAATAGACGTGGTTGCCGCCAAACCTGATGTGGTACGCCGGGACAAGCGCTTTATCCGCATATTTGTAAACCGCCGAAGGGTTTACGAATACAGTCTGATTCAGGCTGTGGAATATGGTTATTCCGGTTTTGTTCAGGGCAAGGACTATCCAGCCTGTTTTGTTTTCATTGATCTGGAACCAGAGCTGGTGGATTTCAATATTCACCCTGCCAAAAAGGAATGCCGCATCAGAAACCTGCCGGAAATCCGGAGCGCCTTGATCGGGCTTTTAAAGCAGCACCTTGAAGGCGCCAAAATTTATGTGCCGCGAAAAACAGAGTCTTCATCAAAAAGCCCTGACCAAAACAATTACACTTCTGATTTTTTTGACAGTAAAGCCTATACTCCTTCAACATCTTATTCACCGCCGAAATCCTATTCAACGGTTTTTGAGCGGCCGGTAAAAAATTACTCTGATTCAGGCTTTGCCAGCCTTCCCAGGCAGCCCATCAGCTCCATTCATACCAGCCAGATTCAAAAGGATGATAAGAAAAGCTACCCCTTCACCTACCTGGGGCAGCTCTGGAACCTCTTTTTGCTGGCACAAATGAATGATTCCTTTTACATGATTGATCAACACGCGGCCCATGAAAAAATCCTTTTTGTGAAACTCATGGAACAGGAAACCCTGGCACAGGAACTATTGTTTCCAATTTGCTTTGAACTGGATGATGAGGAAGACGAGCAATTGTCACGTCAAAAGAAGGAGCTTTCAGAATATGGCATAAGCTTGAACCGCCAGTCCATGGGTTTATGGGAAATCGAAAAGCTCCCCGAAGATTTGCACCAGCTCAAGGCCAGTATCTGGATCGATTTTTTCAAAAACCTGAAAGGCGATTTCAAGGACCTTAAAAGCAAGGTCATGAGCATGGCAGCCTGTAAAATGGCCATAAAAGAAGGCGACACCCTGGATGCTTTAACAGCCTATGAAATAATCGACAAGGCCTTTAAACTCGATAATGCCCGCTGCCCCCACGGTCGACCCATCTGGATGGAACTGAGCCAGCAGGAGATGATGAAAAAGGTCGGCCGCCTTTAATAGTTTTCAGAATTCGGCTGTCATTTTTATTTTTCTCTGACTTCCATTAAGGGTGACACGAACCATGCGTTAGGGAAGGTTATGTCCACCTTTTAACTAGCGGTGGTTCCCTCATCAATCCACCTTGCTTCATTCAAAATTACCCCTTCCACCCCGGAAAGTAC
>JAFGWI010000151.1 GCA_016937215.1 Spirochaetales bacterium
AAACGCTTTGGCATGCGATTTTTGAAAAAATCGCATGCCATGCCTTCTATCCCTAACGCGTTAATAGCCGAATTGCGATTTAGCTAAGCAAATACATTTTTTTCATCACCTTGATCAAAACAACCTAATATCAGATAATTATGACAATCCATGCGAAAGGAGCAGCCATGAATTACCCTGAATTCTATGAACCCGAAAGAATTGGCCAAATCTATCTGCCACGTACAGAAGCCATAAAAAAACAGGCATTTGCCGCAAAGGCCCAGCAAAAGGAAGCCCCAAAAAATCGCGCAGCCTTTTTGCTTATCGACTATCAGGTGGATTTTACCCTGCCCCAGGGGGCTCTTTATGTTCCTGGAGCGGAAAAAGACCTTGAACGCGCGATTGAATTTATCCTGAAAAACATGAATAAAATCACCTGTTTTTACCCTACCCTGGACACCCATCAGAGTTTTCAGATCTTCTATTCCCAATGGTGGGTTGATCAGGAAAAAAAGCAGCCTCCAGCATTTACAATTATTACAAGCGAAGATATTAAACAGAAAAAATATCAGCCGATTATCGAAGAGGAATGGAGCATTCACTATGTCAAGGAACTTGAAAAGAGCGCGCAAAAATCACTTTGCCTCTGGCCTGAACATACCATGATGGGCACCCCGGGGCACAGTCTTGTTCCGGCACTTTATGAAGTTCTTTATTATCATTCCCTGGTATATACCCGGCAAATCTCCTTTCAACTAAAGGGACTCTGGCCAAACTCGGAAATGTACGGTGTTTTTGCCCCTGAAATTCCCCTGGAATTCATTCCTGACCACGGCCAAAATATTGAATTACTCGAGGAATTAAGCCACTTTGACAGGATTCTGGTGGCAGGAGAAGCCAAAAGCCACTGTGTTCTGGAATCTGTGAAGCAGATGGCCCATTATTTTTCAGACAGGCCCGATGTTCTTGAAAAAATCATCCTGCTGGAAGATACCATGAGCTCGGTTTCCCACCCGCAAATCGATTTTGACGCAATCGCCAACAAGGAAATTAGCGAGCTGAAACGTAAAGGCATTAAAACAGCCAAAAGCACTGAACTGGAGCTGTAAAAAAAGGGGCGACGCTCCATGGCAAGCAAGGCAAAACTGCCGGGGAAAAACAGGGATAGGGTTATTCTCCGGGTTTCATCTCCCCCGATTGTCTGAAGCGCTTTGATTTCCCCTGGCGCCAGATCCTATTCACCGATCGGAATTAATGCTGCAAACCCATGAGGTTCTATATGATATAAAAAGAAACTAATCAACCGTTATAGAAAAAGACAATCCGATGTTATTCTGAGGAGGAACAAGGAAGAATCTATTATGTTTCAGGAGACCGCGAATATATTTTCCAGTTAAACCCTTTATAAGCAAAGAAACTTGTCTTATTCCAGGCAAGATCCTTCACTCCACTTCGCTTTGTTCAGGATGGCAACAACCATTCCAAATGTGAACCATTCTGGCTTAAATCAATTCGACCAATGCCATGAAAGCTTCCTTATAATCGGTCACATTTAGAATGGCGGCTGACCCTTTGGAAATAAAGCGCAATTCGCACAATTTGTACTCAAATTGAGAATTGCCGGGATGACAGCAATGAAACTGCTTGCGGAAAGTGGAATCCAAAATTTTTATTTGTGTTTTGCCCTGTCAGGAGCTATGCTTGTTATTATAAACAATAAATTTTAACCGTAAATTGAGGAGATTATGAAATTTGTCATTATTTTAATTTTAGTCGCAGCCCTCGTGGCCGGCGCGGTGCTTACCAAACCCGATGGAAAGTCCTTCCAGAGCTTTATGCAGAAACAGGCTAACCAGGGTAAGGACGGTTTCAGCCAATTACTGAATGCCGCGGGCAATTTGCAGGAATCCCTGCTTTTTGATTACGAGGATTATTTTGTTTTTGCCAAGGTCTCTGCGGCCCGGGGGCTTGAAAAAAGGGAGTATCTCGGCCTTTTCAGCATCTGGATTCAAGTCAAATAGCTAGGCTGTTAACTCAGAAAGGCAACTCAAAAAAAAAGCCGTTTCAATAGCTGAAACGGCTTTTTACTATTATTTTTGCCTGGTTATAAAACAGGCGGAGGTGTTACACCAGGCGGTTCAGGTGTTGGCTCCAATGTAGGTTCCCCATCAATCAAAATCTCGGCTTGTATTTGAAAATTCCATATTGAATGGGACTCAAGAGAAGTTTCGAGTAAAAGAGTCTGCCCATAGATTCCCCGTTTATCAGTGGTGTTCACTCCAATGGTCACTGAAAATGATTCACCCAGGGCCAGTTCAAGGGGAAAAGCCGGCATTTCTTCAATAACATAGGGTAGAACCTCATAATTGCTACCAAAGCGGATATTCTCGATGATAACCGCTTCACCCAGTTTATTGGTAAATTCCATGGTTTCACTAAAATATTCGCCAGCTGGAATTCTGCCAAAATCAAGGAATTTCGGCTCAGCAAGAATTTCATAATTGGTATAAAAGCCCATGTAATAGCGGTATTCAGCATAAAGAGCTGAATCATAATCGCCATAATAAGCAGCAATGACAGGTTCAAGCTCTTCCCATTTCTTGTGCAGGGCAGCCAGTTCGGTAAACAAGTAAATGGTCTCGGCATCGCGAATCAGATTTTCATCACGACCCAGAAGGTCTGCCAGGGATTTTTCAAGCACCTCTTCTTTGGCTGTTCCATCCATGGGGTCTTTGTAAGTAATGGTGAGCTTAAAAATCTCGCTTTCTTCCAACTTCCCATCCTTGGCCAGAAAACCTTCAAAGAAATACTGGCTGGTGTTGTAGGAAAAATTGGTTGTCTGCACATCGCTTTCCACTGAGGAGGATTCCTCACTGGCTGTTACATCGCGTTTCAGGGGTTCCGGAAAATCCAGTCGGAACATTACATCCTTAGCTGCCACAGAAATAAGAGCGCAAAATTTTTCATCAAAAGCGCGCCGCGCGTCGGTTTGGGTGGCGATGGTAAAAAAGGCTCCCTTTCCCGCGTCGGTAAGTTCGTTTAAAAATCCTTCGTTAAAATCAGCGCTGATTCCAAGGCCGGAAAATAAAATGCCTTCCATATCGTTGATCACAACATGCTGGGCGATGATCGCGGGGTTAATCACGCCGGTGTTGGCATAAGCATCGGTAAGCAGGACAACACGGTTGGACTTGGCAGAATCATAGGTGTCAAGGGCTACCTGATAGCCCAGGGTAATACCTGCATTCAGGTTTGTGCTACCTGTGGGCACCAATTCAGTCACTCCCTGGCGAAAGGTCTCAAGATCAGCAGGATATTTCAAGCCCTGATAGCGAAGAGAGGCATTGGTATCAAAGGATACAATGTTGATCACATCGCCCTCTTTCAGGGAATTGAACATGCTGTTCAAACCGTAGTGGACCAGATCCATTCGGGTGATATTCTGATTATCAACCATTACCGTCCTTGAGCTCATGGAACCTGAAACATCCACAATCAAGGTCAGTACCACATTTTTGCGGCTTTCCTTGGTCAAATCGGGCGATGCCACGGAAACACCCAGTTTATACTCGAACACACCCTCTTCTGTGAGAGAAGGCCGCTCCCAAAGCCCCATGGACAAATCAAAGAGTCCGGTGTTTTCAGTTTCGCTGGGAATGAATTCTTCATAATTCAGGAATTCCCAGACACGGGCCAGCCCTGGGTCCGGTGTTCTCCCAAGGGATAATTGATATTTCACCAGTTCAACGGCAGCCACACTGGCTGAATCATCATAGCTGAAATAGAAAAATTTGTCGGGATTATCAGGATCGGGCGTGTTTTCAGGCAATGCTGTTCCGCCTGGTTCATTGGGAATAGTGCCGCTGGCTGGTGTAGCTACCGCGCCCGGAAGCCCGGGTGTACCTGTCGCGCTTGGCATCATGGTTGGGCTGTTAGTGATGCCTGGCGAAGGAGTAAGGCTAGAGCCTGGAAAACTTGTAATCAAGCCCACATAATACTGGGCAATCAAAAGGGCATCCACAATGTCCCTTTTGCCGTCAAAATTAACATCCATCACGTTGATATCCAGGGTTGAATTCGAACTGCCCACATAATACTGGGCAATCAAGAGGGCATCCACAATGTTGACATTTTGGTCCCTGTTAACATCACCGAGCATCTGGGCCCAGAGGCTGCCCGAAAAAAACAAAAACAACAAGGCCATAAATAGGGTTCTTACTTTGTGCTTCATAAATTCTCCTTTTACTTTTTTGAATTTCTGTTCTGCTTATCTTGCCGGAAAAGCCGGGTGTTTTTCCTGAACGCCTATTGCTAACACAAAATAAAAAAGCATACAGAATAGGGCAAGCTGGAAAAATCAAGCAGTGTCGTTAAAAAAACCAGTAAGGGCAGAACAGTTATATTGATTAACATTTATTATGCAATAATCAGACCAAGTTAAATCACCTTTTATCCCAGCAGGATAATGAAAATACCGAGGGCATTATTTTTCCTTTAGTAAACAAGTTGCGCTTAGTTCAAGAAAAGGGTACCTTTCATGGGAGCTTCTTGGTTTGAAAAATGCTTTGCATAAACACAATGGCCTTTTCAAATTTGCAAGTCAACCACCACCTCAGGGCAATCGCATTATAATTTATATAGTTGGTTTGCCACTTTGAGCTAGCGCCCGCCGTCATTCTGAGCAAAGCGAAGAATCACATTTGGGTCATTCACCAGGCTCTTTTGGACCATCGACCAAGGCAAAGGGCTTTTCACGCGTTAGGGATGGGAGCAGGGCCTGGTTTTTTTTCAAAAAAACCAGGCCAACAAAAGGCCCGCGTTTTCAGCGGGGCTTTTGGTCGGAGCCGGCAGGCGGAGCTGCGGATCAGCCCGGCCTGCCAAGCCCCTGGGCGGCAGGCAACGCCCAAAAAAACCCGAATCCAAGGAAATCTCTTGAACTATTTTATTTCCTGAGGTACATTACATAGTGAAACCATGATAAAAGGATAAAGAAATGGCAGGAAAACCACTTATTGACCATATGTATACAGCTGATCCTTCAGCCCATGTTTTTGAGAACAGGATCTACATTTACCCCTCCCATGATCTGGACATAGACAGTATTGATAACGACAATGGCGACCAGTATCAGATGACCGACTACCACGTGTTTTCCATGGAAAGCGCTGAGGGAAGGGTCACCGACCACGGCGAGGTTCTTCATGTAAAGGACGTTCCCTGGGCGAGCCGGCAGATGTGGGCACCTGACGCGGCTTACAAAAACGGCGAGTATTATCTCTACTTTCCGGCCCGGGACAAGGAAAACAACTTCCGCATTGGTGTTGCCCGCTCAAAATCACCTTCGGGGCCTTTTAAGGCTGAAGCCAATTACATCAAAAAAAGTTTCAGCATCGACCCCTGCTCCTTTGTGGATGACGACGGCTCAGCCTATGTTTATTTCGGCGGGCTCTGGGGCGGCCAGCTGGAAAAATATACCACCGGCCAATTCAATCCTGATGGCAAAGAACCTGCCCCTGACGCGCCGGCAGTATGCCCCAGGATAGCCAGACTCACCGAGGACATGCTGGAATTCTCAGAAGATCCCCGGAAAATCGTGATCCTTGACGAAAAGGGCAATCCCCTTTTAGCCGGTGATGAGGAGCGACGCTATTTTGAAGGCCCATGGATGCACAAATACAAGGGAAAATACTATTTTTCCTATTCCACCGGCTCCACCCATTTTCTGGTTTACGCTGTGGGCGACAATCCCTATGGCCCCTTTACCTACAAAGGCAGAATCCTGCCGCCGGTCATTGGCTGGACCACCCACCATTCCATCGTGGAGTTCAAAAACAAATGGTACCTCTTTTACCACGACTCCAGCCTTTCAGGAGGGGTGAACCACAAGAGGTGTTTGAAAATGCAGGAATTAAAATATGATGGCCAGGGCCATATCATTCCCATGGAACCCTGATCAGAACTGATCTATCAATGAAGCAGCGGCCAAAGGGCCGCTTTTTTTTTGGCTTTCAGGATTTTCCTTGATCAAGGACTTTCAGAAAGGTCTCTTCACCTGATTTGGGCGTTGCCTGCCAAGCCCCAGGGACAGTCATTTTATAGTTGAGTATGATTAGTCAGAATTACTCTCTACTTCAACCCGGCGCTGTCCCAGGGGCTTGGCAGGCCAGGCTTTACGGCACTCCGCCTTTGGGCTCCGACCCCTGTTTCCGCTGAAAACGCGTCAACAGGGTTTTCGTCGCTTTTTTGAAAAAAAGCTCCTCATGCCTCCAATCCTTAACGCGTCAGAGCCCGGGGATAAGCTTTAAGCCGAAGCAGCCAATTGCTTTTTATGCTTCAGAGAAAAGAACACAGCCATGGCCGCGCAGCCCAGAAAAGCAAGGGCAAGCCCCAGCTGCAAAACACTGATCCCCATAGGCAGGATGCTGGAACGGTCGGCCCGGAAAAACTCCACAAAAAAACGCGCAAAGGAGTAACCACCGATATGCCATAATATGAGCAGTTTTGAACTAAGCCGGCCTTTTTTTACCTGGGACAAAATAAGAACAGACAAGCCGAATAAAACAAAAAGCCCCAAGGATTCATACAATGCCGCCGGGTGAATGGGCGCGCTCACAGGTGAATCAGCGGAAATAAGCCCCTGGTTATAGGAAAAGCGCCAGGCCGGTGACTCGTAGCCAGTAAAGGTTTTAAAAGCCGGAATCAGGGTGCCGTATTTGGGAAAGCGCACCGCCCAAGGCACGTTGGTGACTGTGCCAAACCCATCGCCGTTCATGAAACAGCCGATCCGGCCAATCGCCTGGGCCAATAAAACCGGGGGAACAATGAACTCCGTGGTTTTCCAGATATCCAGTTTATGCTTTTTCAGATAAAGCGCGCCAAAAAGAAGGCCCATTGGCAAAGCCCCGATAATGCTGATACCGCCGTCCCAGAAATAAAACAGCGACAAAGGATTAGTGATGAGCAAATCAAGGCCATAGATCAGCATGGATGAAATCCGGCCTCCTACAATGCCACCCAGCAAGGTGAACAACACAAAATTATCAAATTTGTCGGCATTCATTTTAGCTTTAAGGGCCAGGTAACGGGCCCCGCTGTAACCAATAATAATGGCAATCAGAAAATAAAAACCTTCATAAAAATAAAAGGTTCGAAAACCTAAATCAAGATGTATGGGAAACATGATTCGCTCTCCTTTATGAATAATGTGATTTAATCATACTTTAAAAAAATAATAAAAATGATTTTTTAGATTACAGAAAATTTCCGTAAAACATCAAGGGCGCCTGTGAGGAAAAATCATTTTTTTATAACAAAACATGATGATTTGCCTGTTATCATGAAAAAAAGCCGGCTGATACTTTATCAGTAATAGAGCCAGCTAAAAAAATGGTTTTTAAAGCTGCCCTAAGTAGAAGCCTCTTTTATCTCCGCCTGGCGCAAGGCAAAGGCCAGTTCGCTTATGTCCCTGAGCTCTTGATCAATTTCATGGACCCGCAGAATATGGGCGCCCTTGAAAACAGCAATCGCTGTTGCGGCTAAACTGCCATAATAGCGCTCTTCCGGTGGTCGACCGCCCAAGGTTTGGCCAATAAAGGACTTCCGTGAAATGCCCACCAGCAAAGGCTGCTCCAGCTGGCGAAAGCTATTCAGATTAGCCACCAGCTCCAAATCGTAATTTGCCTTTTTTGCCGGCACCCAGTATCCAATGGCCGGGTCAAGAATCACCCGCTCTTTTACCGGATACCCCTTGTGATGCAGCTTATTCATGGCTGCTTTTAAATCTGCCAGGCTTTGCTTAATACCCAAAGAATCACCAGGTTTTTCATGGGAGGCCATGAGAATTACCGGCACCTTTGTTTCCGCAAGAAAATCACTGAGCCCGGGGTCAGTACAGAGGCAGCTCACATCGTTGAGCACAAAGCGCTTTTCCTGGCCCTGGCGGCAGAAAAGCTCAAAGGCCCTCCGGGCCACCTGGCTGTACTGGGTATCCAGCGAGACAAGGGCCTTGCCCAAGTCCTCGGTTAAAAGCAGCTCAAGGGCTTCAAGAACCCGTTGTTCCTCTTCTTCTAGCGAAATCACGTCAGCCTTGGGTGCTGTGGACCGGCCGCCCAGGTCAAGAAAATGAGCGCCCTGAGCCAGGAACTCCCTGGCCTGCTTTACCAATGCCCTTTGTGTTTTCACCGATGCTTTGTAAAAGCTCTCGGGGCTGAGGTTGAGAATCCCCATGTAGAGCGGCGGATGCAGATCGCCCATAAGCAGGTCGTTGATTTTTAATTGAATCATTTCAGCCAATGGCCCCTCCCAAGGGGTTTATCTTAGTGAAGTAAGCCATTTTTTGCAACAGGCTTTTCAGCTGCTCCGAGACATGGTTGAACAAGCCCCCCTGGAGGCGGGTTGTTACCCTCAAAAGTATGGCTTCTCAGAGCTTAATTCAGGACTACAGAAGGTCGGGTCCATTAAAAGGCCATTTAATGGCCATTAGGCTGATATCCTCATCAAGGTCATTTTGATGAAGCTCTGCCAGAATATCATCTATCAGATCTTCTGCTGCCTTGTGACCCGAAGCCTGAAAGATATTTATTAGGTGATTCATTCCAAAGCTCTGACCCGACCTGACCACGGCCTTGATCAAACCTGATGTAAAGCCTAATAAACAATCACCCTGCTCAAGAGCCACACGCCCCTCATTGGATGGGATGTTTTCATCCTGCATGGCCCTTTCTTGGCTGCTATTGATTTCGATCAGCTCTACCTTGCCCTTCGCGTGACGGTAAACCAGAAATTGCAGGGAATTTCCGGAAAAACAAAAAACCCCCTTGCCAAGGTGATTGAATATCATGATGGAAATGACTTTATTCGCGTTAAACTGGATATTGTTTTCCTGAATCACTTCACTTACTCGATTCAGCAATTCGTGGGGTCTGATTTCAGGGATTTTATTGATCAAAAGATGACTCGCGGTTTGTATCTTCAGCATGATCAAACCGGCATAAATACCCTGGCCGTGAACATCTCCGATGATGAACCATTCACCGCGAGGGTTTTCGATAATATCATAAAAATTACTGCCAGCTGATAATGAAGGCTTTAAAACCGCGAAAATATCAAACAAAGGGTGTTCAGGGATTTTCGGCAAAAGGGAGTTCTGGATATTCTGGGCTGTTTTCAGCTCGGATTGAAGTCGGGCCTTAATTTTCTCAAGATTTTCCACTGCTTTGGTTCGCTCTCTTATAAGAAAAACACTTTGCAAACTCCGGCTGATAAAAACCTTGAGAAACTCACAGGCAACTCCTCTTTCCACATCGGAATCAAAAACAACAAAACCGATTTGTTTTTCAGAAAAATGCAATGAAAACACAAGCCAATGGGAGGAGGCTTTTGCGTTGTAAATACACTCCGGAATAATTTTGTAGGTCGCCATGAGCTGCCCCTGGGGGCCAAGATCCATTCTCTGAAACTCGTCAAAACCAAGGACCAATCGTGCTGTGTCCGGCAGGGAATCTGGGAACTTATAGGTAAAGGGTTCATCAAAAAGGGCCAGATAGCAGCGTCTGATGCCTATTCGCGGCAAAGTGACTGCCAGAAGATCCAGGACCTTTGACAATTCAAAATTATTCAAAATTTGAGTACTGACTTCGGTTTCAGTTAAAGCCCTTGCTATGGATTGATAGCGTATGGAACCTTGTTGTCTCACAGAAGCATTATTAACCAGTATCCTGGCTTGATGACACAAAACCTGCTTTTCCAAAACTCTATCGCTATGAACAAAAACGCCATTCAGACAATTCAATGCTTCCTGCCACCGGGGTGTTAATTCAATACCTTGCTTCAGATTATCCGAGAGCTTTTGTTCCAGAATCCCCAAAAATGAGGGCGCCGATTTGTTCTGAAGAGCTTCGGAAAAGGCATCATGAAGTTTTTCCAGGCTTTCTGGCTTTTCATGAGGCAAAAGGGACTGCAAATTGCCGATGATATGTTTTTTGACCTTTTTTTTATCGCCGCTGGATTCCTCAATATGCATGGAACCAAGATCAAAACAACCGCAAGTCCTGCCAATAAACAATTCCGGGGGGACGAATACTTTATCAGGTACCTTTTTGCCCTTGAGCAGGTCCACAATGATTTTAACCGCGTAATGACCGGACTCCTCAAAATGGGGGTCAAGGGTTGTCAGTGGGGGATTCATCAGTTTGCTGTCAATAAAACCGTCAAAGCCCACAACAGCCACATCTTCAGGCACCCTGTATCCAAGGCCATTCAGCCTCTCGATGACCCACCAGGCAATGGGGTCAGCCAGGCAAAGAATGGCTTCAAGCCCGGCATCCATGGCCTTTGGCAGCCATTCATCGAGCCACTGGTCATTACTCCGGCCATCGTACACTGGAACCCATTGGAGCCATGGCCCGATGAGGCGCGGGTCTAGCTCAAGGCCATAGGCCTTTAAGGCATCCACATAGGCTTGATAGCGGTGTGTAAAACCAATATAAGCCTGATCCTGCCCCATAAAGCCGATTTTTTTATAACCGTGTATTTGAACAAGATGGTCCATCATCATCTTAATTCCATCGTAATTAGGGCCCAGTAAGGAAGGAATCCCTGGTATGGGGTTATAGTTTTCAAGAAAAACCATGGGGAGCTGAAACTGTTTCACATAATCAAGCACCTCGCTGTGACTCAGGTTTGCTGTGAAATGACCTCCCCATAAAATAAGCCCATCGAGGTATCCCCTTTTATGCAAATCGTAAACAGCATTACTCTGGTGCGCCAGTGGATCATGGTGATTCAGAATTTCTCCTATAAATGAAATGGTATCGATATTATGACTTTTTGCGGCCTTGAGCATGCCTCTCCAGGGCAAAAATCCCCAATCCTGAGAGATTGTTATGTTGTAATAACCGATCAATGGCCGTTTTTTGAATTTTGGCACAGGATAATCTCCAAAAACGCGATTTCTTACGAATTCTCCATAATCATTATAAGTGAATTACCTGTGAATATTCAATTTTCAGAAGGATTTATTTTCAATGAACCTGAAAAACAATCATTTTTACCGCTTTCGTTAAAAGCACCTCCAAAAACCATGTTTATTTGTTGATTCTCGTTGTTTTTGGTTTTTAGAGGCGCGATTAAGTCAAAACTTCGCGGCCGAAGTTTTAGTTTTTCTCAGCTTCCCGGGCTTTAATTTTATCCAGAATTCCCTGATATACCTTGGGTGAAATCGGGTAAAAAGCCAGAGTAACCATACCAACCACGAAAAAACCAACCGCAATCGGACCTAGCAAAAGCTTTAACGAGAATTGCGCGGCAAGAGTCTGGGTGGGTGCCTGCTCTATATAACCAAAAAGGGTATGAACAAGAGCTACAGTTCCGATGGCCAGGGCTTGTCCTAGCTTGGAACAAAAGGTCCATAAACCATAATAAATACCTTCTCGCCGTTTACCGCGCTGGGCATAATCCCATTCCACAACATCCGGAATAAGTGAAAAGGGCATGACATAATTAGTGGAATGTCCGAGCCCGGCAAGAGCCATGATCACATAGGCGAAAACAATGCCATTTTGCTGACCAAAGAGAAAGAAAATCATGATCATTACTGAAAACAGAACCAGACCGATAATATAAGCCCATTTTTTTCCAATTTTCTTAGAGAGCTGTACCCAGACAAATACTGAAGATAAAGAGGCAACAAGCAGTAGTACAATGCCTAAACCCGCAGCATCTTGATCCATGTAAATGTATTTGAAGAAAGGAATTAACACAGCCATAATGATATTTATTCCGCCAATATTGACTGACCAGGGAATTAAGATGGTCAAAAATTCCCGCTGCTTCAAAATTTCAAGATATTCACGGAACCGGGGAGCTTCAGAAATTATAATTTCCTTTTTGGGTTCCTTGATTACAATGACCGTAATCAATGCCGTAATCATCATAATGGCACCCATTACAGCACCCATTGCAGTCCAGCCAATCGTAGCGATTAAAGGTTGACCAATAACAATACAGCTTAAAGTACCCAGAATTGCAAAAAACATTCGCGTTCCATTCAGATCTGACTGCTCTTTATAATCATTGGTCAATTCAGGGGCCAAGGCACCATAGGGAATATTCACCAGAGTATAGGCTGTATTGAAAAAGCAATAAGCAAAGGTGACCCAGAGGAATAGAAAGAAATCGCTTGAAAAATGGGGCTGCATAAACATCAGAATCCCCCCGACAAATAAAAGAATGGCTCCGATGAACATATAAGGCCGCCTGCGGCCAAAACGCGACTTGGTCCGTTCTGATAAATAACCAACCAATGGATCGGTCACCGCATCCCACACTCGACCAATAACCATAGCAATGCCCGTATAAAAAGGTGTTAATCCCAAACCATCGGTAAGAAAAAAATAAAGATAAAAGCCGATTAATGTGAAAAAGAGGTTACCACCCATATCACAAATGCCGTATCCCAATTTGGTTTTTAAACTCAAGGTTTTTGTACTCATATAAATGTAAATCTCCTTTTCTTTTCACTGATTATAGTCCAGCAATACTTTTTTGTCAGCTAATTTTTTGACCTGCCACACTGGCAAAGCTCTTCGATTGCTTGGACTCCATTCATGACAGGTTTATTTTTCCAACAATACACCCCTCTCACTAGAAAATCATGAAAGCGGTAAAAAAAATGAGGCTTGTTGTGGCCTGTGTCAAAACACATGACACTGGCCACAGCCCGAAGAAAGCTAGAAGAACAGGTCGATCTTGAAATCTCCGGCTTCCTCCCTCGCCTCTTCATCATCCCAGTTAACCGAATCATCGATCTCCCTGATGAGCATACTTGAAAAAATGCCGGGATTCTCCGAATTCCCCTGATCAAATTCATAGTATTTTTCTTTTCCTTCTGACCAGACCAGCCGGGGAGAAAATCCTTTACAGGACCGCTTCCGTTGATCGCGCTTCGCTCGTTTATTTTGTATGTTTTTCATTGTTTTTTTTCTGGATTTTTTCATCATTTTCCTCCTTATGATAAATCAAATTGTCTTATCCAAAACTCCAATAATAATCACCGTCGCCATAACGACGGTGTTGCACAGCTTCCAGCAGGTGATATTTCAGGATCATCTGGCTGTTATCAAGGTCCGCGATGGTTCGGGCAAGCTTTAAAACTGAATGACAGGCCCGGGATGAGAGCCCCATTTTTTTGATGGCCTCTGTGAAAACAGAACGGCTTTCCTTGTCCAGAATACAAAAGCGGTCGACCATACCAGGGGGCAGACGGGCATTCCGTTTAAAGCCAAGCCCCTCATAACGCCGGGCCTGGATATCCACCACCCTGTTTACCCGCTGGCGGATAATTTCAGTGCTCTCGCCTTTCTCCCCGATCAATTCCTCAGGGCTGGTGGGCGACAGGGGAACGCGAATATCTATCCTGTCCAAAAGAGCGCCGCCCAGACGCTGCCAATAACGGTAGATTTCCCTGGCCGCGCAATGGCATGTGCTTTCTTTCCGCCCCAGATTGCCGCAGGGACAGGGATTAGCCGCGAGAACAAGCTGAAAAGAGGCAGGAAACCACACACTGCCATTGGCCCTGGAAATAGTGACCCGTTGCTGCTCAATGGGCTCCCTGAGGGTCTGGAGAAGGCTCTTTTTAAACTCGGGCGCTTCATCAAGAAAGAGCACTCCGCCATGGGCCAGACTCACTTCCCCTGGCCGGGGATTTTTACCACCCCCAATAACCCCTTCCGACGATGCTGTATGGTGAGGCGCCCGAAAACCTGGCCTGCGCAATAATCCCTGGGGATGGAACAAACCAGCAGCTGAATAAATACGGGTGACCATCAGGGCTTCTTCACGGGCAAGATCGGGCAACAATCCCGGCAAGCGCCGGGCTGCCATGGTTTTTCCGCTTCCCGGAGGCCCGAACAAAAACAAATGGTGACCACCCGCGGCTGCCACTTCCATGGCCCGCTTTAAACGGTGATGGCCCTTTATGTCGGCCATATCCACTTCCTCCTCTGCCAGAAACAAGGGGCTGAGGTTTACAAACTCATCCCTTCTTTCTCCGGAAATCACCAAATTCCCTTCCAGCACATCCTTGATTTGCCCCAGATGGTTTAGCCCCATGACGCCTTGAGAAGCCAGAATCCGGGCTTCGGCCATGTTGGCGCTTGGAACCAGAAAGCGGGTAAACCCGGCCTCCAGAGCCGTGCCAATGGCGGATAAAACGCCTTTTACGGGTTTCACTTCCCCGGATAAATTTAGCTCGCCGAGAATCAGCAGGTTTTTAAGGCTCTCCTGGGAGATTTGCTCTGAAGCAGCCAAAATAGCTGCCGCGATGGGCAAATCATAGGACGCTCCTTCTTTGCGGATATCCGCCGGCGCCAGATTCACCAGAATGCGTTCCATGGGAAAATCAAAGCCGGAATTGCGGATAGCCACCCTGGCCCTTTCACGGGCTTCCTTTACCGCGCCGTCGGGCAGGCCGACAATATCGATTCCCGGCACAGCCCAGCGCAGATCAGCTTCCACTGCCACAATCCGGCCTTCGATACCAAAAAGGGCAAAGCTGTGTACGATTGAAAACATGGAACCTCCTTTTTTTTAAAATCCAGGGACCTTGTTCAAATGGCCTTGGTTAAAAAACAGCCATTTTTTTTGTTTTCACTTATAGATACACAACAAAAAGCGCCTTAATGCTTTGGTTTTTTTTCGAGTTTTTCACTCATACCAACAGTCCCAGGCAAGTATCGGGTTAGGGATCGGAGTAATGGCCTGGCATTTTTTCAAAAATGCCGGGCCAAAGGTTTTTCGCGCTGATGATTTCAGCGCGAAAACCTTCGAAGCGAAAGCGGAGTTACGCAGAGCCCGGCCCCGGCTTTGTATTGGTTCCTCCCTTTGGGTTGAATATTAACGCGGCCAGAGAGCTGACAGAAAATTCTGTGGCCGGGGCAACCCCAAAATAAAACCAACCATGAAGCAGATTTTTATGAGACAAAAAGTTAAGTTAAATCCCATCCTGTCAAAATCAAAAGCCGGAACAGGCGATGAAGAATTGCATAAATCAGGATGGATTGATATGATATTCCTAATTTAAAAAACGGCTGAAATACTGAATTAAAAAGGATTTTATAATGGCAATTATCAAGTTTGGTCATACATGGTGGGGTGAAAACTGGCTTAATGCCCTGGATAATATTGACTTTGAAAACAGGCTTCCCAGGGGTGAGCGCTATGCCAGAAATGGTTCAGTTCGTGATATCGCGATAATGGGGAATACCATTCAGGCCAAGGTTAAAGGCAGGGAAAGCCGGCCCTATTCAGTAAAATTAAAAACCTGGTCCTTTTCAGCTAAAGAGAAGAAAATCATCACCCATACTGTTAATAACAGCCCCTATTATCTATCACAACTGGAAGCCAGAATTTTACCAGCCGAGCTTTCTGAGGATCTCGACAGCCAGGGGATAAAGCTCTTTCCCAAGTCCTGGGAGGATTTGGGCATGAACTGTTCCTGTCCTGACTGGGCTGTTCCTTGCAAGCATCTGGCAGCTGTGACCTATTTGATTGCCAATGAAATCGATAAAAACCCCTTTCTTATTTTTGAGCTTCATGGTTTTGACCTTCTTGGAGAGATCAAAAAGGACAAAGCTGCTGAAGAGGATATTTTCAGCATCAGCAGCCTTGTTCTGCCCCAGGCCAGGGAATATTCCTATTACCAGGAAAAACTGGAGCACATAGATTTCTCACTGGTTAATGATCTGGAAGACTCCATGGACAAGCTATTGACCGATCATCCCCTGTTTTATCCCCAGGGTGATTTCAAAAGCATTATGCTGGATGTTCAGAAAAGATTCAAAAAATCCATTTCCGCTCATATTCGCGATCTGGAAATCCTTGAGATTCCCCCCAAACAGAGTTACACCATCGCGGAAATTAATATTCACAAGGGAAAGTGCGATTTCAAGGGGGAACTGCGAAAAGGCAAGAACAAGCTGGTTTTTTCAAGCGAAGACATGGCCCCTCTTGTGGAATATCTTCACTTTTTATCTGCCGGCGACCTGGATTCCTACCCTCCGGTCCTCTCTTTTCTGGTAATGGTCCATGTTTTTACCCTGCGATTAATTGAACAAAACGCCTTGATTCCCGAAATTTACGGCTTAAAAGAGAATTCCTATGCCATTCGCTGGATTCCCGCCCTTTTCAGCCAGGAAGTGCGGGAAATATTCATCAATCTTGAACAAGCCCTGCCCCGGGCCATCGTGAGTTACGGACAAGTGCCTCTGGCGGACAAGGAACAGGTGTTGTTCCTGATTTCCTTTTTTCATCAATATTATATTCAGTTGCTCGATCCCATTAAAACCCAAGCCTCCGATTCCATGGTCAATCTTTTTTACCGGAACACAGCCTACACACCTGTGAAATTTGAGGAAAGGGAAAATGCCAAAACCATTCATCTGTGGCTGGGGCGCTTTTTTCTCAGACCTATTGATCATTATCCTATTATCGCTATCAGCGAAGCCGGGCCAGGCCGGTTTGATTTTGATATGAAAATCGGCAACCGGAAAACAGAAGATGAGCTGCCCCTTTCCTTTCCGGATTTCATGAAAGGTGATGAGAAGGATAAAATGGGCTTGCTAAGGGATTTAAGCCTGCTGGCTACCTATCTTCCTGTGGTAAACCTTTTTCTAAAAAATCAGGGCAGGATGATGACCCTGGCAGCTGAGAATTTTGTTCAGCAGTGGTTCAAGGCCTTGCCTGTTTTTAAAACACTGGGCATTAAAACCCTTCTTCCCAAGGTATTGCAGAATATTTTCATACCACAGCTGACCCTCAAAGCCACTGCCGTTAAAAGCGACCAAAGTGTGTCATACATCAATCTGGAGCAGCTTTTGCAATTCAACTGGACCGTGGCCCTGGGTAACCAGCATGTTTCACCCGAGGAATTGGTCTCCCTCTCCCAAAAATACAAGGGCCTTGTGAGGTTCAAGGATAAGTATGTGATTATCGATGATCAGGAACTGGAAAACATCATCCAGAAATCACAGAAGGAGATCAAGATGTCTCCCCTGGATATCCTGAAGATCAACTTGACCCAGGAATTTGAGGATGTTCCGATTGAAAGCGATGAAAAAACCAGGGATTTGTTTAAATCCCTTTTTATAGCCAAGGAAGTAGAGGTGCCTGAGCAAATCACAGCCAAATTGAGGCATTATCAGACCGAGGGTTTCAAGTGGCTCTATCACAACTACTGCTGCGGCTTGGGTTCACTGATTGCCGATGACATGGGCCTTGGAAAGACCCTTCAGGTGATCACTTTTTTACAGAAACTGGCTAATGACGGCGAACTGAACATGAAGAGCTTCGATAAAAAGGCCCTGATTATCGTACCAGCCAGCCTGGCCACCAATTGGGAAAGGGAGATCATGAAATTCGCCCCTGAACTGCACCCCATTATTTATCATGGCTCGGGGCGCAAACTGGCAGTTGATTCCGATGTTATTATCACCACCTATGGATTGGTCCGCAGCGACCCTGAGGCTTTCAAGAACAAAAAATGGAAGGTCATTATCCTGGACGAAGCCCAGAATATCAAAAACCCACAATCAGAACAGACCCGAAGCGTCAAACAATTAAAATCCGATTACAAGATCGCCATGACCGGGACCCCGGTGGAAAACAAGCTCCTCGATTACTGGAGCATTCTGGACTTTGTGCTGAAAAACCTTCTGGGAAACAAAACCTCCTTTAAAAAAGACTACGCCGCGCCCATTGAACGATACAGAAATCAGAAAGTCCTGAAAAAGTTCAAGGCACTCACCGAACCCTTTATTTTAAGGCGATTGAAAAGCGATAAATCGATTATCAACGATTTGCCGGAAAAAAATGTCATGAATCAGTTTCCCTCGCTCACCAAAAAGCAAGCCGTACTTTACAAGGAATACATCACCATGATCGAGACCATACCCGAAGATGCCGGCGAAATTTCTCGAAGCGGAATCATTTTCAAATTGATAAACGGCTTAAAGCAAATCTGCTGCCACCCCTCGCTGTTTTTGAAAAATGATGACAGTGACCCGGAAAAATCGGGCAAAGCCCAATACCTCCTGGATCTTTTATTAAAAATACGGGAAGGGAGCGAGAAGGTCCTGATTTTTACCCAATTCGCTGAAATGGGTCACCTCCTGGTGGATATGATCAAAAAGGAACTGGATATAGAGCCTCCCTTTTTATACGGGGCCACAGCCAGAAAAAAACGTGACGAACTGGTTGACAGCTTTCAAAGCGATAAGGACACCTGGATCATGGTGATTTCAATCAAGGCAGGGGGCGTGGGGCTTAATCTTACCGCGGCCAACCATATTGTGCATTACGATTTGTGGTGGAACCCGGCTGTTGAGAACCAGGCCACTGACCGGGCCTTCCGAATCGGCCAGAAAAAAAATGTGAACGTTTACCGTTTGATCACCAAAGGGACTTTTGAAGAAAAAATCAATGACATGATTGAGCGGAAAAAGGAACTGGCTGACTTGACAGTGAATGTGGGTGAAAAATGGATAGGCCGAATGAGCAACAAGGATTTACGCGAGCTTGTTTCTCTGACCGACTGATGGCAAAGCCTTGAAAATTGAGCGACCAGCCCGCGCGTAAGCATTTTTAGGTGAAATCAGGACCCAGAACCAATCAGTTTCGTTGCTGTCTATTCTAAACAGAGCGAAGAAAGAAGCAAGCTTAGCTTTCAGCGCCTTGCGGCCCCTATTAGCTTAGCCAGCTTGTGAAAAACCAAATACCTCCACGGCTTATATTATAGAACGAACCTTCTCATAAAATCACACATAAGCTGCCGGGCTTCAAGAGATTCCCGGCTATGGCCATAGGTAAAGCCGTGATGGGCCTTTTCAAAACCCCTGAACTCAACCGGGGCACCCGCGTTTTCAAGAAGTTCGGAAAAGCGGACCGCTTCATCATAAAGAGAATCCATTCCAGCGGCGATGATTAATGTGGCTGGAAAGGCCTTAAGCAAAGCAGCCGGAGCGTAAAGCGGTGAAACAAAGGGATCTTTGGCCTGGGAAGGATCAATATAACAGGCATCAAAGATTTCAGCAAGATGAGGTGGTATGGCACCTTTGGTAAAGGGCTTCTCATAGGGGCTTTTACTTAGATCAAGAATAGGATAATCCAGTAGCACAGCGGAAAAGGGCATTAAAGAGGACTCGGCGAATTTCAGGGCGCAGGCAGCTGCCAGATTGGCCCCGGCGCTATGGCCGCCGATGATAATTCGCTGAGTGTTTATCTTCAATTCAACAGAGCGATTCAGGATTTCCTTAACCACAGCGCTCACTTTGTTTACTGCCGCGGGATAGGGATGGGCCGGTGCTTTGGGATAATCGATGCTGATGATTTTACAACCAAGTTCCTGATAAAACATACGATTCAGATTACTATCCATTTCAGCGCTTTCCATGATAAAACCGCCGCCATGAAGGTCAATATATAATGGTAATGTGGCGTCGTTTTTCAGACCAAAACACAGAGTGCGTACAGGTCCAAAAGGGGTTTTAAAAATTCTTTCTCTGCCTGAATCGGTTCCTGCCCAGGTTTTGAGCCGGGTCTTAAAGCGCACCCAGAATTCGCGTAAACGGGGGGCCAGTAAATAAAGCCGGGCTTGATTAATCAAGTGCTGTCTTGAGTTTTTTCTGATCATAAAGCATTCTATCTTTCATGATCATAAAGTTCAATTCCATTTTTGGAATTTCACAAGCCGATAATGCCACAGGCTAAAAAGGCCAAGGTGAAAAACCGAAAAAAAAAGACTAGCGCGGCAGATATTTAAAAATTGCTTCGCGGATGTCGTTTTCATTATAGGGCTTAACCACCACATCGTCAAAGCCCGCGTTCTTCAGATTCTCCCTTTCCTCAGCCAGAAACAGGGCTGTCACAGCCAATACCGGAGCACGGTGAACACTTTGCTGTGAAATGCGCTTCATGACCTCATAGCCATTGATTTCCGGCATGTTGATATCCATGAGAACAAGGTCTGGGTGCTCGCTAACATATATTTCCAGAGCCTCGGTGCCTGTTGAAGCCAGATAAAGGTGAAATTCGCCTTTAAGCATCATCTTTAATACCATTTGGCTGATTTTATCGTCCTCCGCGATTAGGATAGATTTTCTGTCACCCTTTTCACCCTGTTCGCGGTGAAGAATTTGTTGAAGAGCCGACCTCTCAGATTCGCGCCCCTTGCCAAGCTCCTTTTCGATGGCTTTAAGTTCTGCAAGGAAAACTTCGATACGATGATCTATTTCCGTTGAAATGGCATCATAGCTTTCTGCTGGCAGATTGGTCTGAAACGTTTCCATGCTTTGAAAATATTCGAAATTGTCATGAGAACAAAGATAGCCGAACTGGTTTTTGAATTGATGGGCCACTTCTCCCAGTTCTTCGTAGGCCTCGTTCATAAGAAGGGTCTTAATAAGTATGACTTTTTCCACATGGCCCTTTTTAAAACGGTCTATCAAACTCAGAATAAGGTTGGATTCAAATTTGTTGAGTAACTCCTTTTTATTTATCATGGGAGGTATACAATCCTAAAAACCTGATCAAGAAGAAATTCCAACTCGCCACCTGGCATACTTTAAACCTCACATTCCCATACTGAGTTCAAAACAAACAACCCTTGCTAACAGGAAAAACAAGGAAAGATTTTTCAAAATTTCACCACTATTTTATAATATGAAAAAATCAAAAAATATTCAATGTCAAATTATACCAATTCAGCAATGAAGCCATAAGCAACAAAAAAAACGCGAAAGGATATTTTTTTACAAAAGACCCTTGCCTTGACATTGGATTATTACTAATTTAGTAATAATTACAACATGGAGGAAATATGAAAAAAACAATGATATTATATTGCGCGATATTCCTTTTATTCAGCTTGCCTCTGTTTTCAGAAGAATCAGAAAACAAGAACATAAACATTGGCCAAACCATGAGGAACATGATGAACACCTTTATCAATATAAACCAGAGTTTCAAAGCAAATGATTATTTTGAAACCTCTGAAGGATTGATGGATTTAGCCAAACTTGTAAAACCCTTAACAAAGATAAACCCGCCAAAAGGCTCTAAAGAACAATGGAATACTTTTTTAAATGAACTCATCAAAAACTGCTTCTTGGCCATAGGCGCGGCTGCCGATGAAAACAGCGAGGCCATAAAAAAATACCTTGGCAGGATTTCGGAAATCCAGAAACAAGGTCATACATTATTTCGATAAGGAGGATAATCATGAAAGTATTATTTAAAGGAACAGGGGTAAACACTGCCGGCTCTTTACCAGCAATTGGTGAAAAAGCCCAGGACTTCAACTTGCCTGGAGTTGATTTGAATGATGTGAGTTTAGCTAAATATAAGGGAAAAAAGGTGATCCTGAATATTTTTCCAAGCATAGATACAGGTGTTTGCGCTGCCTCGGTGCGCCGATTCAACAAGGAAGCAGGGAGCCTGAACAACACAGTGGTTCTTTGTATCTCAAAGGATTTACCCTTTGCCCAAAAAAGATTCTGCGGAGCTGAAGGACTGGATAATGTCATCACCCTATCGGAATACCGCAATAGTGATTTCAGCGACAAATATAAAGTAAAATTTATTGACGGCCCCCTTGAAGGTTTGTTCAGCCGCTCGGTGATTATTATTGATGAAAATCAAAGGGTTATCTATACCGAACAGGTCAAGGAAACCACGGAAGAACCTGATTATGAGGCAGCATTAAAAGCCTTAAAACAAGCTTCTCCTGCCTGATTTTAATAGGCTTTTCTATTCCAAAAAAAGGCTGCCCCTTTAAAGGCAGCCTTTTTTAAAACCAAGGTGAGCCAGCTCCAAGACAATGCCACTTAGGAAATCATCATTTTATACTTTTTTCTGATGAGAGCAACCCTTAAAAAAATGGCTGATCTTTCTCGATTACCCCTTCTCATTTGATCACAATCCTGATAAACTGTTTCAAATTAAATTTTTTCAAGTCTGAAAGTTATTGATTTTAAATTATCCTTTACGATTCTTTGGTATCATTATGGAAACGCCTGACAGGAAAAGCGGGACACACAAAAGTAAGATCAGGTTCCAAATTTGTTCAGACAATTTTAAAAAGCCACAAACAGGCAAATTACACTCCCATAATGTCCTATTCAAAAGCCAGGGTTATTAAGGCCCAGAAACGCTTGCGCACGCCAATCGAAAGCTTCACCCATGGTGTATGCTAAAACCCGGGACAAAAAACAGTAACAAATCCAAAAAAATCGCCATAAAATTTGTAAATAACAAGGAGATATACTAAAATGAAAACCATGAATCCCGTTGAAGAAGCAACCATACTCTTTTCTCAAGGTTATAATTGCGCGCAGGCAGTGCTAATCAGCTTTTGTGAAAATTTTGCCCTGGAAAGAGAACAGGCGATTCGCCTGGCAGCAGCTTTTGGCGGCGGAGTAAGCCTTCAAAACAGCATTTGCGGAGCTGTCAGCGGCGCATTGATGGTCATCGGCTTAAGTTGTGAAAAAGACAAAGATATTGCCGCACTCAAAAAAATCAGCCGTGAAAAGGCCACAGACTTCATCAAGCAATTCAAAAACACCTTCGGGTCTATCAATTGCACTGAATTATTGGGCTACGACCTCTCCAATAAGGCTGAATATCAACTGGCCACGGAAAAGGGTCTATTTAAAACCCGCTGCGTTGATCTGGTAAGAAGAGCCGCTGAAATCCTGAATCAAAGCTTGAACAAGGAATAATAATCCATGGGCATAGTGCTGAACAGAATTGAACAGGAGTACATTTTCCGCACACTCAGGGAAGAACAAACACTGATGTTTTTCCAGACCCGGGAATATCAGTTTTCAGGCACCATCATCGGCATGAACGACATTGAACTCAAAATCGACATCAAGGCCGGCGACTTTTCACTGATCAGCGAAAATGACAACCTGGAAGTGTTTTACAGCTTTCAGGGTAGCAACCTCACCTTCAGCTCGCAGATTATTGACCTAGACCGGAATTTTGTGTTTATCAAACAACCCGATGAAGTGGTTAAAAATTCCCACAGAGGCTACCGACGAGTGCCTTTCCATGAAAAAATGAGCGTCTATTTTTATCTCTCCCTGCAAAAATTCGAACTTAATTTTCCCAAAGCCAAAACCATGGATCTGAACAACAAACCCCGCTTATCAACGAACTTTGATCCGGCCAATCTAAAAGACCTCATTACCAGCTTTCGGGAAAAAATCAAACGATCGGTATCAGAGCACAACATTGTGCTCATGAAAAACCGGGAACCCGAAAGCACAGAAGAAAAACTGATGCTCCGAACCAGCCGCCTTATCTGGATACCCGGCACTGATAAATCATTACCCGAAACAAACCCCTTTCAGCAGACACGGCTGTTGACCCGGCAAAACTATATTGAAGCTGAAATCAAAGCCGGCACCCAGAGCTACAAAATCGAAAGCAAACTTAAAAACCACATATTTGAAAAAAAACTGAATAAAATTCATTCGGAACTCTATGTCCCCTTTTTTTTCAGGGAATACATGGTGGGTTACATCTATCTTGCCAACACAGGTGATTACAAACAAGGCATATCCAAGGAACTGGTTGAATATACCGATCAATTCTCAAAGGTCCTATGCTATTCACTGAAAGAAAATGGTTATTTTGACACAAGCAAGGAAGAAAAAGAAGAGCAATTTATCGCTCCCATCATCGACCTCAGCGCCTCGGGCCTCCTCTTTGCCCATTACTCCCAGGACCTTGACAACAAACTCTCTATTTTCCGGGAAATGGATATATACATCACTATCAAGGACAAAAAACTGGTATTAAATTCCTGGATCATCCGAAAATTCAACGACGCCAAACGCTTCTATTACGGCACTCAGTTCCGCGCCATCAGCGAAAAGGACTTTTGCTATCTCTACGAATACCTTTATAAAGAACCCTTCAAACCCCAGGGAAAATACGTTTGGTAAAAAAATGGAGCTACCAGGAATTCCGATAAAAAAAAGGGGTATTTGTTTAGCTGGTTGTACGTTGGGCGTTTCCTGCTTTCATTTCATTACAGCAGGCCAGGCTTTCCATAACTCCGCTTCGCTTC
>JAFGWI010000152.1 GCA_016937215.1 Spirochaetales bacterium
AATTTATTGCTGTCTGCTAATTGCTAAAGTCGGGACTTTTGCAATTAGCTCTGCTATTATTACAATCCTTAACGCTAAAAATAGTGACTCCTGTTTAAGCTAAACAGATATAATTGTTTTATTTTTTGATTAAAGAAGTTTGTTGTTTATAGGTTATGAGACAGTCTGAATTCATTCCTAAACGCTTCGCCAACCGGAATTTTAATATTTATCCGCATATGGGCGTTGCTCTGCCCCCCCTTAAGTAAAAGGGGGCACGGCCGGACTTTGCGCAGCTTCACTTTGTTTCGAAGTTTTTGCCGCTCAAAAAGCGCGGCAAAAAGCTTTTCGTCGGTTTTTTGAAAAAAAACTCCTCACTGCTCCAGTCCCTAACACACTAGTATCGGCATTATAATAATTAATTAGTTGGGAAGATCGTTTTGCCACAGATTCTCAGGATAATCGTCGCGATCAGGCAGCCTTGAAAACAGAGTCCATTGGTATAGTTTTTATTTGCGCTGGGAGAATAGGCCTGCACAAAAAATATAGCTATTTGGCTTTGTTATCCTGATTACCTGTGCTGCTGGTGGATTTGTTTAAACATTTACCAATCAGCGGCAACAGGATCCTGACAGATTAGGGATCGGAGTCATGGCAATGCATTTTTTCAAAAATGCATTGCCAAAGCGTTTTCTTCCGGATAATTTCCGGGAGAAAACCTTCGGAGGCGATAGCCGAAGTGACACAGAGCCCGGCCTGAAAGCCCCTGGGCTTACCAGGCAATCGCCAGAAAAATGACTTAACTTTAACAAAATTATTTTACCCGTGTTAAGGTCGTACTTGTTCCATTCTCAGAACTCAAGATTAATACATCGCCATCCACCTTGTAGCCAGCTTTATATGGCGGGATATTTATATCCATCCATTCAGTCCACTGGCTTGCTGTTGGATTGAAGAATCGTCCCTTTTTATAAGTGATGATCATATTATTTTTTCCATCATCTGAAAAAATTCCAATGACTTCTTGATATGGGATTTTTGTTGAGCCGTTGATTTGCTCACCCCTGAATTGAAAGGATTCATAACCAAAGGACCAGACATAATGTGTTTGATAACTTCCGTCATCGACAGAAAACTCCCAATCACCCAAATAAGCGGGACCAAAAAGGGTGTCCCACAAAGTGCAGCTGGAAAGCAGAATCATAGTGGTAAAAACAATTAAACTTAGTTTTAAGATGGTTTTCATTTAAATCCTCCGAATGGTTTATTCTTTAAAAGTAAATGTAAAAAACCTGGGAGTCAAATAGAATTTGACAAAATATATTCGGGATGAGATAGGGATTTTCATTTTTTAAAATACAAGGCTTAAAAATCAAAATCCTTGCTTTTCAAAGCAGCATATTGCGGCTATGGTATTTTCATGAACTCAAACTTTATACCTATGGAATTGAATATTCTGGATAAAAAATGTTTACTCATCGGCCGCTATGATGATCTGAAAGGGGTTGTTTTTTTTCTTGACTCTTTTCAGTGCTCCGGCACGGTCATCGATGATCAGGCCCCTTGGAATTCCAAGCTGCCTGAAGGGTTTTCAATAGAGCGGAGAAAATTCCATCCAGATGATATTTTGGGTCGCAGTTTGATTTTTCTGGCATTGGAAGACAAGGCCCTGGTGAAGCAAATTATAGACTTGGCGCGAAGTTCAGGAGCCCTTGTGAGCATACCCAACCACCCTGAACAAAGCGATTTTCAGCTGCCCGTGCTGTTCAAAAACGACGAACTTCACGTTACCGTAAACTATTACGGAAATAAACAAAAATCAGCCAATTTACGCGATCACATTCGTGAACTCTATGAAAACGGCAAGGTGGTGGAATTTGAACCTCCGGCAGAGCACTAAAACTCATCAGCATTGAAAAATAAATCACTCATCCTCAGATAAATTTAACAAAACCCCTTGACAATCTAGGCCTTTTTACGCTTTTATAGACCAATACAAGGGCCTATAGCTCAGTTGGTTAGAGCATCTGACTCATAATCAGAGGGTCCTAGGTTCAAGTCCTAGTGGGCCCAAGAAAAAAGCCAGTTCTTCCTAATGGAAGGGCTGGCTTTTTTAATGGGCAGCAGGAGGACTTGAAGCCCGTCCCCGCCGAGCGCATAACGAGGAAAAGCAGCCATGGATGGCTGCGACAGGGGAAAGGGCCGGGTCGGAAACCCGAGACAGGAGTCGAGGGTTGGAGGCCAAGTCCTAGTGGGCCCACGAGAACCCTCCTATTACAGGAGGGTTTTTTTGTGTCTAAATAGTTTTTCTGTTTATTGAAAAGCAGGACTTGATGCGGAGGAACGGTGCGAAAACCTGGAGCGCAAACCCACAGGAAGTGGGTTTAGTGAGGGAGCCGGCCTGGAATGAGGAGGCATGGATGCCGACGAATGGAAGGCAAGTCCTAGTGGGCCTGCAATAACCCTCCTTTTCGGGAGAGATTTTTTATGCATAACTGAAGAATCATAAAAATTCTGGACATTTTATCTTTTTACCTGATAATAAGTTATTAATTTACCTCTGCCTGCTAATTACTAATAAGGTTGTTTCACAACCGTGAAACACAGGCTGTTGCGATAAATAGGGCACAACTTTACCACTATTACCCCCAAATATAGTTATTGATACAGAATAGCTTTCACTATCGCGACAGCCTCTAATGTCAGGACTTTTGTAATTAACCCATTTTTTCTTTTTACTTTCGGGCCGCATACAAAGTCGCGAATTCTCCTCCGTCGGCCGGGTTAAGTTGGTAATTCTTATAACTGTGAATCTCCCTGAACCCTGCCTTGTTTAACAAGGACAGGGCTGCCTCTTTTTTAAGAGGGAATAACAAAGTTGTGTCGGACATTTTTTTGCCGCCCATGGCCAATTCAATGGTGAATCCTATTTTTCCCTCAAGAAATTCATATTTTCGCGTAAATATAAAATTCCTTGTTTTTATTTCCGGAAAATCACATTTCCCCTGTCTCAGGATTTTATCATAGTTAAGAATCTGAAACACAAAATGTCCGTCGGGTGTTAAGCAGGAATGGACTTGCCTAAAAAAATCAGCCATTTTTTCCAGTGAATCAAGATGGGGCAGGGTGTTTCCAAAAGAGCTGATCAGGGAAAAATCTGTTTTGGCAAAATGCTTTTCAATTTCACTCATATCCATGATTTGAAAATCCGCGTTTTGTGTTTGCTCTTGGCGGGCTATTTCAATCATTTTTGAGTTCAAATCAATTCCGCTTGATCTGTATCCTGCTTTGGCCATTTCTATGCAAAGAGCTCCTGTGCCGCAGCCTATATCAAGCAGCTTGTCTTTAGGCTTTAAAAGAGATTTTACAAAATCGAGTCTATCCTCGCCAAGGGGAAATATTTGATCGTAGTTATCCGCGATAATATCATAGATTTTCATAAGCACCTTACCAATCCAGAAGCCGTCGTTCGCCTGTGAGTGCCCGGATACCGGTCACATCCTGTGAAACCTCAATTATGCCCTTGTATTCACCTGCTGCATCATAGACGGCAAAATAGCGGATGTGGATGAATTTTCCTCGGGGCTGACATGCTTTATCAGCAGGGCAAATTCCCTTTTAACCTGGTCTATTGATTTTCCTTCATGTAATGATTTGATTATTTCCTTTAACTTTGCCTGCTTTAACGCATGGTTCTGTAAATATTCACTCGTGGTAAATCTCCTTTCTTTCATTTGTCAAATTCAATCATCATGGTTAACATTTTTTCATCCTAATGATTTCCGTATTCCTTATTTTTCAAATCTGTCTCCATCATCTCCAATGGCATTAACAGGACAGTTTCGCATGGCTTTGATGATCGCTTCGCTTTCCTCTGTTGTTTCCGCTTGTTTTTGGATATATCCGCGTTCCAGATTTGTGTTAATACTCAAATTCAGTGGAGCGAAAAGGGTACAGATTCCGCAACAAATGCAGTTCAAGTCCACATAATATTTTCCTGGTGCATTCAAATTGCTTTGTTTTGAAAAATCTGCCATCTTTTTATTCTTTTTAGTCCTTTCAATTAAAAATATATTGAAAGATCATCATGAATTCGGTAACCTGTGTTACGTAATGGAAAAAATAATTAAAAAAATTGAGACTCTACCCCTGTTCAGAGGAATTGAGGGCCAGAGCTTGGCAAGTCTTTTTGAAGGAATTCAGTATTATGAAAAGCACTATGCCAAAGGCTCGGCTTTGATTCTTCAGGGTATGCCCTATAAAGCCCTCTATATAATTACAGAGGGAAAATGTTTCGGGCAAATGTCAGGCGCTTCGGGGAAAATATTAAAAATAGAAGATTTTGAAGCGCCCTATGCCTTGGCCGGCCCATTGCTTTTTGCAGATGATAACCGGATTCCCGTGACACTATGGGCAAAAACAGATGTGGATCTGTTGATATTCAAAAAGGAGGATTTGCTTTCTCTCTGTCATAAGAACAAGCAGTTTATGGTCAATCTCATTAATGATATGGCCAATAAATTTACCTTTATTTCCAGCAAGCTGATGTATTTGCAATTCAAGTCCCTGGAGGACAAGATACTTTATTACCTGTCCAGACAAGTGGCTGATAGCTCGGGATGGATAAAATTAAAGCAGAGTATCCAGGAATTATCAACTCTCTTTGGGGTTGAAAGGCCTTCGCTTTCAAGGGCATTGTCGAGGATGGAAGATGACGGGGTGATTGAGAAAGCGGGTAAGAAAATACGAATCTCGGAGTGATTTTATTCAATGCTATTCATGGTTTATATTTGTTTAGCTGGTTGTTGCGTTGGGCGTTTCCTGCTTTCATTTCATTACAGCAGGCCAGGCTTTCCATAACTCCGCTTCGCTTC
>JAFGWI010000153.1 GCA_016937215.1 Spirochaetales bacterium
CACTCCGGCTCCCGCCTTCGAAGGTTTTTTCGCGGAATTTATCCGCGAAAAAACGCTTTGCAGAACCATTTTTGAAAAAATGGTTCTGCCTGGCTCCAATCCCTAAGCTGTTAATATCAACAAACTATTTTTACTCAAAAAATACAAGGTTCTGACTGAACAAAAATTTTGCCGAAATCATAAAAATTGCGGATAAGTTAATATATAACCGGATGTTAAGTTATAAATTTATAGCTGCCGGTTCATCACGAATAAGCTTGTTTCACAACCTCGAAACACAAGGCTGTTGCGATAAACATGGCACAACTAAACCGCTATTACCCCTATATATAGTCATTGATACAGAAAAGCTTTCAGTAACGCGACAGCCCCAAATGTCAGGACTTCTGCAATGAGCTCATAGATATTTTTCTTCGCTGTTTAAACAGCCTGGCCACGCAAAGAGTATCCATTCGGCAAAATGACCAAGCCGGGCCGGACTTTACAGGGTCGTGACAACACCATAATGGCCCTCAGAAAAAACCCTCACAACAGCATACAAAATAGATTTAATGACATTGAACTAAAAAAAATCAATTGCCTTTCACCCGAAAAGCACACAAAGGCACCCAGCCTTGCTTTTGTTTTTGGCTTTCCTTGTTAGAGAACATAAGGGCTTTACCTTTGGCCATAGGATTTCGAATCCTGAGCCAGATGGTATAATCACCTCTGGACAGGGTTTTTTCGATTGTAAAGCAAGCTGTCACCTTGTCCTTATTGCCAGGAAGGCATTGGCCCATGTCCCATTCCAGAAAACCTTGGGCAAGGTCCTTGTTTACATTTCCAAGGCGATATTCCAGAGGCCATTGATAATAAAAGGGAGCAACACCAAGATTTTGAATCTCCACATCAAGTTGAAAATCCATGGGTTTTTTTTCGACCAGACTTATTTGAGACACAAAAAAATCATAGCCTAGAGCCAAACTCCCTGCAATGGCCCTGTTTTTTGCGACAGAGGGCCAGGCTTTGAAATCAGGCTCAAAAGGGGCTTGATTGATAAGCCATGAGGCATGGGTGGTTCGTACAGCAAGATGATAATCTTCAGGAACACGATTGGGTGATTTCCATAGTATTTGTTGTATTTCCGGCCTCACTTCACCGCCTATTGGCCTGGTTTTCCAGGCATCCTCCAACCTGGCAGCTTTTAACTGTGGCCAGAAGTGCCAGTCTGTTGGCGGAAGGGTGGAAAAAGCAAAGGAATCATCATGAAAGCCAATCCTGGTAAATTCCGCGTGGGGATGGGGCAGGCGCATGAGCAAAGCTGTTTTTTTAAATGATCCATCGTAGGTTTTGATTATTTGTTCCTGGGTTTTTTGCGGGGCAAACCATTGGTCATGGGGCCAGGTATGCCATTCCCCCCAAAAACCCAGCAGCCCCAGGGTAATAAAACCCAAGCGGGAATCACCATCATACTGACGGGCCCATTGCTGGATAAAATACTCAAGGGCCGTAATCAGTCGCGGATCACTGTAATCAGGAGACAAGCCTCCGCCGTGGTCTGAATATTTCTGGACCTTTAAGCCCTTGTCTATCAAATACCGGGGAATCCCTGTTGCCTCTCCCGGGTAATCCAAATAGGGTCGGCAAATCGCCTGATTCCCTCGGGAGGCAATATCGGATAATTGTTTTTCAAAATAGTCAAAATCCAGGTTGTTTTCTGAAAAAATGATTTTAGATAAAGGAAAAGCAAAAAACTCCATGGAACAGGGAAAATCGGATGGAGGATTTTGAAAAGGAACAAAGCCTTTTAGAGGGTTTATACGTGGTTGATAACGAGTCGCGGGGTTATAACTTTTAGCCAGCTTGATCAATCCACCCTCCTCAAGAATAATCGATACTTCCGCGATACTCTGACAGGAAAACCAGAAAACAAGGGTAACACCAATCATTATAACAGCAGCTTTCATCTTTTTCACCCTCAATCGGGACAAAGTTCGTGAACTGTGTAGAATTATCTCTAATCAGGGACAGCTCTTTGACAATATACATCAATTTTAAGTATAAACAATTAAAAAAGAATTTCACAAAAGGTCAAAAAATTTTCAATGACTTGCACCAAAAATCATGCCCGTAACCATGGGGACAAGCCAGATAATCCACACGATAATGCTGAATTTATGAAAATTAAGTTTCATTTTTTCCTGATTTAGGATCATGACAACACTTGCCCAGACAGCATGAAACAGCATAAGAACAATAGCGATCAAGCCTGTTATGCCGTGAAAATTCATTTGAACCAGTGAACCGACCATATCGCCCATGGATCCAGTGCCAATGGTATCGCAAATAAGCCCTAACCAGAAAACAATAACATGCCAGATCATAAGTTTTTTCTGTAATTTTTCCGCCCATACACCCAAAGTGTAAAAAACCAGGGCCAAATTGATAAATATCATCGCTAAAAGCATTCATTTCTCCATTTTTTACCGGAATTATTATTTTTTTTACTCGCAGAAAATTATTTATGAACTTGCTTCCCTTTGCCGTAAAAAGATATAATAACACCGATAGTGATGAAATTTTAATAAAAAAAGAGGGACTATTCAATTATGAATCCATTCAAAGCAGATCTGAAAAAAGTCTATTATTTCAGTATTGCGATCTTTTTGCTGCTGGCCATTGTTTTATACGGGCTGTTTTTTGTGAATATCGGAAATACCTTCAAGATAAAATATTTACCTCAAACCAAAACCGATGCAGTCCAGGTTTCACGTTCGGGAATTCTGGAAGATATCAATGGCTTAACATGGATGTATTTTTTTATCTCCATGGGTTTGTTTTTTCTGTCCTTCATTTTTTCCTTTGTAACCTATTGGCTTTTTTTCAAGCGGCCTTTTAATGAATTGGTCAAAGGGATAAGAGCAGTGAGCGATGGTGATTATGAAACTCGTCTGGCTGTTAAAGGCTTAAGGGAAATCGCCGATTTGTTTGAGGATTTTAACAATATGGTCCGCTCGTGTCAAAAAAAAATAGCCATTAAACATTATGTATCCGGTTCAACTGAAAAAATGATCGAGCAACTGGAAACCGGAGAGATCACAACACAACCTCACCGAAAGCTTATCACCATTTTCTTTTCCGATGTACGGGAATTCACCTCATTTTCCGAACAAAACGATCCGCTTGTGGTAATCAATACCATCAACGAAATCTTTTCAATACAGGTTGCTGCCATAAAAAAATACAAAGGTGATATTGATAAATTCATAGGTGATGAAATAATGGTGGAATTTCCGACTCCGGCACAAGCCTTTAAAGCAGCTATGGAGATACAACGCAAGCTTGTAACATTCAACAGCAAACGCGAGAATCCTCTTGAAGTGGGAATAGGTATCAATTTTGGCGAAGCTATCGTCGGCGCTATTGGTTCGGGCATTCAATTTGACTGGACCATGATTGGCCACACCGTAAATGTGGCCCGACGATTATGTGCTGCCGCTGAAAAAGGCGAAGTGGTTGTTTCACATTCACTCTATGAAAAACTTAATGTAAAACGGGAATGTGAACAAAAGGACATTCGGGTAAAGGGTGTTTCAAAACCGGTAAAAGCCTATTTTTTCTGCAAGTAGTTTCAATCAATTCACTGGCACCACTAAAAACCCATGAAAACAGGTTCTTGGCCTACATAATATGATGATAAAACATCAAGGGTGTCCAAGCATGATAACCATCTTTTTTTGTAACCATTCAGCAGATACTCAGCTGCCATCCCAGCAATTCTCAATTTGAGTACAAATTGCACGAATTGCACTTTATTTTCAAAGAATTAGCTGTGATTCTAAATGTGACCGATTATAAGGGTTCCTTCATAGCATCGGTCGAATTCATTTAATCCAGAATGGTTTACATTTAGAACGGTTGTTGTCATTCTGAACGCGACGCAGTGAAGTGAAGAATCTCAGTTGAATGGGAACACCTTGTCATGTGTTCAAAGCGTTCGCGTATTTGATCGACGTGTATCCAGCTTAGACTGGGTAGATTCTTCGTCGTACCTGCTTAGAATGACATCAGTTAGCATTATACCAAAACTTGCTGAATAGTAACCCTTTTTTTATGCGAATAAATATAATCAGTTTAATAAAACAAAAATTAACCAGTAATTCCATGATAGAACTGCCGGTAAAAAAGATAGCACAAAAAGTCGCCCTTATTTAAAAAACGAAACACCCTTTTCAAAAAAGGCCAAACCCTCACCGCTTTTAATATCCCTGCGCTGCCAGAGGGGATGGTTTTCCCGTTGAATAAAAGCCTCAGGATGGGGCATTAAACCTAACACACGGCCTGTGGGGTCGCATATTCCGGCAATATTTTTATAAGAGCCATTGGGATTAGCCGGGTATTCCACAGGGCTGCTTCCATCAGCATTCATATATTGAAGAGCTATCATGTTTTTTTCTTCCAGCGCGCGGGCGATTGCATCAGAGCCCACAACAAATTTTCCTTCACCATGACGTACAGGCAGATCCATTTCAGTTAAGCCGCTAATCCAGGGACTTTGGCACTTTGAATTAAAGGAAGCCCTTACCCAGCGGTCCTCAAACACACCGGAATCGTTATGCACCAAAGAAACCTCTTGTTTCCAGTCGTTTTCCAGATTAGGCAGAATACCCATCTTTACGAGCACCTGAAAACCATTACAAATTCCAATAACCAGCTTGCCGGCCTCAACATGCTCCTGTAAAACATCTTTTAGTTTGAGTTTGAACAATGAACCAAAAACCTTGCCTGATCCAATATGATCCCCAAAGGAAAACCCCCCGGGAAAAGCGATAATCTGAAAATCCTTTATGCGCTGTGGGGAGTGAATCAAATCCTTAATATGAATCAAGGGTGCTTTAGCTCCGGCCATTTCAAAGGCGGTTTGAAGTTCATAATCGGCATTTATTCCGAATCCGGTTACAACAGCTGTTTTTATCACAATATCATCCTTCCTTAAAATACACCTTTAAAAATCCGGCTTAAATTATCAGTTCGGCTTTTCAGCACTTCTTTATTTCCACGGTTAATTACAAAGCCCTGATTCCCAGTGACTTTACCTAATATGCCAAAAGCAGAACCAGCCATAGTTTTTTCAAAATTGCCTTGATCGCCGGGACTCACACTCACAATAAAGCGGGAAGGGGTTTCACAAAAAAGCGCACGGCTGTTTTCCATTTGTCCGGCTCCGGGAACCTGGTCCAGCGAGCATTCAACCCCCAAACAGCCACCCATGGCAGACTCAGCCAAAGCCACAGCCAAACCACCATCAGACAAGTCATGACATGATTTAACCTGCCCAGCCTGAATTGCTTTGTATAATTTTGCGTAAAGAGCCAAGGCGCTTTTTGTGTCAACCTTGGGGCAAGGGCCAAGGGCATTTTTCAGCATTTTTTCATAGAAAGTTCCGCCAAGTTCTCCCCGGGTCTCTCCTAATATATAAATCAAATCACCCGCTTGTTTAAAATCAGTGTTCACCGCTTTTCGCACATCCGGTAAGGTGCCCATGAGCGAAACCAATAAGGTCGGGCGAACCGAGATTTTTTTGCCTTCAAGAACCGCGTCATTTTTCATGGAGTCCTTGCCGGAAATCAAAGGCACGCTGTAAGCCACGCAGGTATCCATCAAGCCCTGACAGGAACGAACCAGTTGGGCCAGTTTATAGGCTCCGTCAGGATTCCCCGGCGCTTCAACAGGGTCTGGCCAGCAAAAATTGTCCAATGCCGAAGCTTCTTCAGGATTCCCGCCAAGAGCAATATGCGCCCGAAAGGCCTCATCCAGAGCGCAGGCAGCCATATCATAGGCGTCCACATCACCATATCGCTGGCATACTCCATGGGTTATGGTAAGCCCCTTGTAGGAACCTGGTTTCGGCCTAATCACCGCTCCATCGGAAGGCGCGTCCATTTTTT
This sequence comes from Spirochaetales bacterium, assembly GCA_016937215.1. Taxonomy (GTDB): domain Bacteria; phylum Spirochaetota; class Spirochaetia; order SZUA-6; family JAFGRV01; genus JAFGWI01. The sequence goes on from JAFGWI010000153.1 coordinate 5,928, forward strand.
CTCCGGCAAAGGGCTTAATAACCGACTGGGCCTGGACTTCGTGATCATACTGACGCACCAGCTTTTCCTTGGACGCGATTGTCGGATCTGCTAACAGGGTTTCCAGATCCTGAGTCAAATCGCGATTATCATCTATTTTTACAGCCGGAATTACCTTTTTGGGCCAAAGCGCTTTCAGCTTCATCTCCGGTAAACCATCATGAAGGAATTTCATGGATAAGAGCCCCACATATTTCCCTTCATAAAGGATTTCCACATTCCCGGTGTCTATAAACTCACCCACAACCGTGGCTTCCACTTCCCGCTCTTCAGCCAAGGCCATAAAGGCAGGGAGATTTTCAGGCGCCACAGCCAGGCTCATGCGTTCCTGTGATTCAGAGACCAGGATTTCCCAAGGCGCCAACCCCTGGTACTTTAAAGGACATTTGTCCAGCTCGATTTTCACACCGCCGGAAAACTCGGCCATCTCGCCGAGCGAAGAGGATAAGCCGCCGGCTCCATTATCGGTCATGGCCCGATAAAGCCCTTTATCCCGGGCTTCCAAGAGAAAGTCCAGCATTTTTTTCTGGGTAATGGGATCGCCGATCTGCACGGCTGAAACCGGTGATTCTTCATCAAGGGCCTGGGAAGAAAAGGTGGCTCCGTGAATCCCGTCCTTGCCAATACGGCCGCCGGTCATTACAGCCAGGTCGCCAGGCTTGATCTCCTTGTCCCAGGAATTCTGGCCCTTAATCCTGGCAGGAAGTATACCGCCTGTGCCGCAATATACAAGGGGCTTTCCTTTGTAGCTTTCGTCAAACAAAAAAGCGCCGCCCACAACAGGGATACCCGACTGGTTACCGCCATCTATAATACCCTTGTGCACCCCTGACATAACCTGCCGCGGATGAAGAATCCCCTTGGGGATTTCACTGTCTGGCGTATTGGGATCGCCAAAACAAAGCACATTGGTATTGAAGATCGGTTTGGCCCCCATGCCTGTGCCAATAATATCGCGGTTTACACCCACAATACCGGTAATGGCGCCGCCGTAAGGGTCCAGGGCAGAGGGAGAATTATGAGTTTCCACTTTAAAACACACACAGGTTTCATCATCAAACTGAATCACACCAGAATTGTCGTGAAACACCGAGCGCAAAAAATGCCGGACCTTGGCCACCTCGTCGGTGGTTTTTTTAATGTAATTCTTGAAAATTGATTTGATGGTAGTGGTTTCACCGCTTTCCTGATTTTCATATTCAATCGTGGCATTAAAAATTTTATGCTTGCAATGCTCGCTCCAGGTCTGGGCAATCATTTCCAGTTCCACATCAGTGGCTTCAGCGCCTAGTCCGAATTTTTTTCGGACAGCCTGTACCTCAGGATCGGCAAAATAATTCTGTACTGCCTTCATTTCATCGAGGGACAAAGCCAAAAGCCGCTTTTTTGAAAGATTTACCAAATCAGCCTGGCTTAACAGGCTTGTATCGATTTTATGCACCTCAACATCACTGGCCGCTACCTTGTAGGGATAAACCGAAGGAAAGCGTTCTCCCTTTTCCCATTCGCCCCGGCTGATAGTCCCGGCGCGTTGTATTAGCGGGTTGTACAAATAGGACGACAGTTTTTCTATCTGCTCAGCTGATAAGCCATCGGCTGCTACCAGATACTTACTGGCCGTCTGAATATGAAAATTCGCCTTAAGGGTGAGTCCGAGGTAATTTTTCACCGCGTCATAAGCAGTTAATGCCACCTGATCGGTTACGCCAGGCCGAAAAGCTGTTTCGATCATAAAGTCCCAGCCAGGCAACAAATCAGAGCTTCCGGCACAGTGGTCCACCAGCATCTCCTGGGCCACCTGGTCGAGAAAAATTTCCGCCGCAGCCTCTTGGTCCAATTCAGGATGATCTTCCAGAAGAAAAACATCCACCTGCTTTAAAGCCTTTAAAGGCAACCCCAGATCCTTTTGGATCCCCTTGAGTAAATGATCAGCCCGGCCGTCACCGAACTGGTTTTTGTAAAATATTTCGCATCTCATGATGGGCCAGTTTACACAAGAGCCTTGTTTTTTACAATAGTCGAGTAATTTTACATTTGAAAATTTTTTCAATTGAGCTCATTGCAAAAGTCCTGACATTAGCCATCAGCAGGCAGCAATTTATACGCAACTTACTATCCGAAAATAAAATAACTTATTCGCGATTTTCATGATTCTTTCAAAACTTCAGTTTTGAAAGAGCCTCAATATTATTTTACTTTATGGCCACTTTAGTTATGGCTTGCGAGCAAAAGCCTGTAATTTTTATTAAACGCAATTAAAAAAACCATGAAAATGTTGTTTTTTAAAATATGCCAGCCTGAAGACTTGCGTTAGGGATTGGAGGGGGCCGCAGACTTTTTTTCAAAAAAGGCTGCGACAACAGCCTGGCCGCGTTTTTATAGTGGCCAGGCTGGTCGAAGCGATAGCGGAGCCCCGCAAAGCCCGGCCTGCCATGCCCCTGGGCGGCAGGCAACGCCCTGAAAAACAAAATCATGAAAAACCAACAGGAATAAATGCAGGAAATAGGGTCAAAAACACTGTCTTTTTTAATCAATATCATTATAATTGACCATGCAATTAGCCTTTAAATTATTATTTAAAAGGGTTTTCAGCCATTGATTACAATAAAAACAGGCTATCCAAGGAATTGACAAAAAGGGATGACAACAACAAATAAAAATCTTCTGCTATTTCTGGAATTATTTGCGCTTGGTATTGTTCTATATTTACCCGACGCTCTTTTACCCCTGTTCCTGGATAGCTCTGATCTTTTTAACAACGGCAAGACCATGATGGTCTATAGTGTTATTTTCGCGATTGAACTGGGTATTATACTTTACTATCTGCTCGGAATAAAAAAGGAAAGAGCCCAAAGCCTGGGCATTCATCGCCCCTCATGGAGCGACCTCGGCAGGTGCATTCTATTGCTTTTTACGATTTTCACCATTTATTTTGCCTTGATCATTCTCGCCAACCTTCTGCCTCCCGACCTCCTCGCTCAAATGACCCAGGGCCATAGCTGGAGTCTTGGAAACATCGCCCTCGCGCCCATTGTATTACTCTTTTGCTTCTTCATCGGCCTCAAGGAAGAGCTCTTTTTCAGGGCCATATGCATCGGCCGGCTAAAAGAATGGGGTCTACCTGCCTGGGCTGCCATTTTGCTGTCAGCATTGATTTTCAGTTCGCTTCATCTTTATGAAGGACTATTGGCCGGAATATTTGCCTTTGCTTCCGCCCTCATTTTCGGGGCATTTTATGAAAAATGGAAAAATGTTTTTGTCCTGGCCTGTGCCCACGGGCTCTTTAATTTCTCGATTCTGATACTCAGCTATTTTTTCAGGGAGCAGATTCTCTGATTTAGGTTTTTCTGGGGTGAGTCGGAGTACTCTGGGTCTTGTGAAAAGCAACTTGTAAAAAGCCCGATTTACAGGCTCAGCCGTCACTTGGGATTCAAAAGCCTTTCCAGTTCTCCGGTGTCATAGAGTTTTATGCAAATATCAACAATTTCCGGATCATATAAAATATCGCGCTTTGCCCTGATTTCTTCCACAGCCTCTGACACTGAAAAAGCCGGCCTATATGGCCTGTGGGATGACATGGCTTCAACAACATCGGCGATTCTGATTATTCGGGCGCACTCGGAAATCTCCTTGCCCTTTATTCCCTGAGGATAACCTGAGCCATCAAGAAATTCATGGTGCTGATAAACCGATTCGGCAATAGGCCAGGGGAAATCAATATCTTTCAGAATATCAAAGCCTATTTCCGGATGGGTCCTTACCATGGACATTTCCAGCTGATTCAGCTTGCCGGTTTTACTGAGAATTTCAGCAGGTATGTAGATTTTACCAATATCATGAATGGCGGCTGCTAAACGCAAACCAAGCATATCATTTTCACTGTAGCCCAGCTCATGGCCAATCAAAAAAGCAAGGCTGGCAACACGTTTTTGATGCCCAGCCGTAAAGGGGTCTCTTATTTCAACGACCTTGGCCATGGCATTGATGGTTCCTTCCAGGCTATTTTGAAGTTTAATATAGCTTTGCTTCAACTCTTCTTCGGCTTTGCGGTCTTCGTAAACGTCTCGTAAAACAATAATTACGCCATTGGTTTTTCCCTTTTTATCTTTAATGGGCGCGGCGCTGCCATCAACTGGGCGGAATTCACCATTTCGCAATTTAAGGAGTGAATTTCCATCAAGGGTATAGGATTTATTCTGATCAAGCACCTTGCGCAGCCAATTCTTTTGAAGCTCATGGTTTTTTTCATAAAGCAGAGGAAAAATATCGTCAAAATTCATATTAATGCAATCAGAGAGTTTTATACCCGTCAGTTCCTCGGCAGCTGGGTTGACAAACGTAAGCTGAGCGTCATTATCAACAGCGATCACCATATCATGAATACTGGACAAGGAGGTATTTAGCCAGGCTTCATTTTTACGAAGCTGAAGTTCCATTTTATGTTTATACAGAGCCATTTCTATCGAAGAAACCAGTTCTTTTTCAACAAAGGGCTTTAATAAATAACCAAAGGGTTCGGCCACCTTGGCTTTTTCAAGGGTTTGCTCATCGGAATAGGATGTAAGGTAAATAATTGGCACATCATAGAGAGAATGAATTTCAAGAGCCGCTTCAATGCCTTCTTCTTTGCCTTTTAGCATAATATCCACTAAAGCCAAATCAGGAACATCGGTCTCAGTTATCGCCAAGGCCTTCATTTTATTGTCAGCGATGGCCGTAATTTCATAGCCTAGCTTTTTGAGGCGCAACTGAATATCTTTAGCGATAATAGCTTCATCTTCTATTATTAGTATTTTAGCCATAGTCTCATCTTTATTTTAAGTGACAAAGACAAAAAATGCAAACAAAGATCAAATTTGAAACAAGATTATTTCATAATCGAAGCAGGCAAGCCTGAAATTCCTTTCCTCTAAATTGCGCCGGGAAAATCAATAACATTTAATGAAAAATCAGGTCTTTATTGTCATGAATTTCGAAAAAGTCTTATTTAACTCCACTTTTCCGCAATGGGAAAAGCGGGTTCAAACAATAAGAATCCTGGAAACAGCAAGCACAGAAAAAGCTCATAAAACATGCTCTTTTATTCCCGATACTGAAAAAAACCAACAGCCTGAAATTCTATCTAGGCATCCAGCTAAAATATAAAGCAGAAACCTGACATCCCCGGTCCATTTCTAAACACCTGCTAATGCTTTGCCAGAAAATTGCATTTTCAAAGATTTCCTTTAGGCTAATCTTTAAGCATTTCCATGATTTTCGCTAATGAAGCCGACAAATCGGCACGCATTTTTTCAGTATAGGGATTCCGTTTCTGTAAATCCTTGAACAACTGCAGGGAATCATTACAAGTTTGAGTCATCACCTCAAGAAGCCTGGAATAACCGAGGGTACTGATAGAAGAAGGTTTTAAATCCATATCAGCCAAAACCCGGCCAATAAAATGGGTTATTCCCTGAGTATAGGCAGCCTCTCGATCATGCTCCTCTGGCGTCATCACAAAAACATTCAAGCCCATGGTTTTAAAATTCTCCAGCCAGTAACCAAAGACATCATCGGAACAACGAACAGGACACATCACCAGGGGCAGATTTTTAAGACCATTTCTCGCCGAATCAGGGCCGAACATGGGATGTGTCGCGATAATGCTGACAGTTTCTGGTAAAATCGAGCGCATCAAAGCAGCTGGTTCTGCTTTAACGGAACAGGTATCCATCACAAGAGCACCAGGCTTCAGAATCGGCGCGAGTTTTTTCAAACTTTCTTCCATGGCAGATATGGCCACAGACATCACCACTGCTTCCTGATCACCCAAGCGCTGGAATTCACACCATTGAACTCCTTTGGGAAGATCGCTCCTCAGAGTTCGGCTATAACCAAGCACCTGGTGGAAAGAACTCAATGCCTGAGCCCAAAAACCACCAAAACGCCCCAAGCCATAAACACCAATTTTCATAGAACCTCCTGCTGTCACAAAAATAATCAAAAAAGCAACTCAAAGGTATCCATATCATTAGTATTTTGGCAAGCCCCAAAGTTGCCCCTTCATCTTCTATCGCAAAAAAGCATTGGCCGATAATTGAAAATTATTGCTTAACAAAATAAATGAATAAAGATATAGTGTTGCTAATGGAAAAAAAACTGGTTGCAATTTTAGACAACACCTTTGATGATTACAAAATAGAAGCAGAAGTCCTTGCCCCCGCAGGCATTAAAATTGAGGCTCTGAATATCGAAGATCCGGGGCAACACAAAAAGCTGGAACAGGAAGCCCTTGGTATAATCGTCAACCTCGTCCCCCTGAAAGCTGATACCATCAACACACTCCAAGAATGCCGGGTTATCTCCCGCTATGGTGTCGGCTATGATAATGTAGATATTAACGCGGCGACCCAAAAAGGCATTTGGGTCGCCAATGTCCCTGACTATTGTATTCACGAAATCGCGGAACACACACTGGCCTTGCTCATGGGAGCCAGGCGTCAAATCCATGTGGCTGATTCAGGCGTGCGCAAAGGCCGCTGGCAACTGCCAACAGACTTTATTCAACGGCTCAATGGTCAAACCCTGGGCATTTGCGGATTCGGCCGCGCGGGCCAGGCCTTTTTTAAAATGGTCCGAACCCTGGGTTGGAGCGAAATCCTTATCTACGACCCTTTTAAACAACATGAAATCACCGAACAAGGCGGCCAATATGTTTCCAAGGAAGAACTTCTTCAACGCGCCGATGTTATTACCTTGCACATCCCCTTGTCAGAGAATACCTTTCACTACCTGGATAAAGCAGCTATTGACAACCTTAAACCCCATGCCCTGGTGATCAACACCTCCAGGGGTAAAGTGATTGACCAGGAAGCCCTTTATCAGTTCCTTATTAATAACCCCAATGCCAGGGCAGCTGTAGATGTCATGGAAACAGAACCGCCTGAGGTCTCGGAAAAACTCTTTACTTTGAATAATTTTCTGGCCACACCCCACATGGCATATTACAGTTGCGAATCGGTGATAGAACTGAAAAAAAAAGCAGCCCTAAATGTACTGGATGTACTCCAGAACCGGCCGCCAAAATATCCTGTTAATTCATTAAAATAAACCTATTTGTTTAGCTGGTTGTTATGTTGGGCGTTTCCTGCTTTCATTTCATTACAGCAGGCCAGGCTTTCCATAACTCCGCTTCGCTTC